>NZ_JBMMUC010000004.1:0-361925 GCF_049257175.1 Pseudoalteromonas mucoides | reverse complement strand
TGGACCATGCCAATCCACAATTGGAGCTTGTGTTTATCTCAGTTGGCGATTTATTTTAAGGGGCGTTTAGATAACGTGCTCGATCTTTAATTTTTAAGCTGACACAGAATTTTGAACGCCCTCTAATTGTAAGCCAATTTATATTAAAGCCTGCTCCGTTTTCTTGTACGCAGGCTTTTTATTGTTTAGTTAATTTGGGCTCCAGTAAAGCGAGTGCTAAACCAAATACAGCGGCAAAAATACCTAAAAACTCAAACCAACTGTTGCCTGCATGTTCAATTGTATGCGGTTCCACCTTAACTAAAAGATACACTCGCTTACCACTCTCAACCTCTTCTACAAATGACCTACCGACATACTCATCCATTAACTTGTAAAGCTCTTTACGTCTAGTCTGCATCTCATAACGCTTCTCTTTTAATACATTACCATTATTTGGAATAAATAGAGTATAACGTCTCCAATTTTCAAAAATGTCATTGGGTTCACCTGCTTTTACGACACCAAGCGATTTGTACTCATAAAATTTTTCGTTGAATACATAGTTTTTATACCCTGAATAAAATAATGCACAACCAATAGATATTAAAAACATTGCGAGATAAATAACCTTACGTTGCGTGGCTGAGCTCTTAACTTCTTTACTTTTGAACCACTGCTCTACATCGGGTATTTGCATAAGTCTTGTTTTGTCATCACTCAATGCGAGCGGCTTCATAAACTCATCAATTGAAAGATCTAACGCTATCAATAAGGATCTAAATATTTCATTTGAGGGAATTGATTTATCGTTTTCAAGCTTTGATATATACCCAAGCCACCTCAAGATGCAGAATTCAGCGTTTCACAGGGGCTTAATATCAAGGCGTTACTTTGCAACAATGGCCATCCCTTTTAAGAAGTAACAACGATGAGAGTAAGTTCCTGTGAAACGCCCATGGGTTGGTTTAAAAGCGATTTATACTGCGTTATTGATTTTAACAATAGAACCACTATTACTTGCAATCAATGCCTTGCCTAAATCGCTTTTAATTCCAACTGAAACTCGCACCTTGAGGTGGTTTGGGTATGGCTCTGCTCTATCCCCACTTGTTGGGAAAATTCAGGCTGACTCAGTTTTTTATCATTTCGTAGCTGCTTTAATTGTTGACCTAATGTGCTCATCTTAGTGCTTCCTTTTTAAAAGTGAGGTTAGATTCTTAGTAATTCATGCAGATATATGAAGCTGAATAGTGAAGAATAATAAGGAATATTAGCAGGTTAGTATAAAAAGTCGATCTGATAGCTAAAGTATGTTTTATTAAAATAGATAGGCATTAAATTTATTATCTTGCTATTGGGGAAATAACAAGTGGCGGAGTGGACGGGACTCGAACCCGCGACCCCCGGCGTGACAGGCCGGTATTCTAACCAACTGAACTACCACTCCGCAGTGGTATGTGTATGGGGTAATACACTTACTAATTTTATTGATGATATCAAGTGGCGGAGTGGACGGGACTCGAACCCGCGACCCCCGGCGTGACAGGCCGGTATTCTAACCAACTGAACTACCACTCCATAATAAGAATATGTTTTACAACCATATGTTGTGTAAGTGTTGGCGGAGTGGACGGGACTCGAACCCGCGACCCCCGGCGTGACAGGCCGGTATTCTAACCAACTGAACTACCACTCCAGCATCTACTTACAAATTGTCGAAAATTGGCGGAGTGGACGGGACTCGAACCCGCGACCCCCGGCGTGACAGGCCGGTATTCTAACCAACTGAACTACC
Organism: Pseudoalteromonas mucoides; assembly: GCF_049257175.1. Lineage (NCBI taxonomy): Bacteria > Pseudomonadati > Pseudomonadota > Gammaproteobacteria > Alteromonadales > Pseudoalteromonadaceae > Pseudoalteromonas > Pseudoalteromonas mucoides. The sequence goes on along the minus strand of NZ_JBMMUC010000004.1, from coordinate 360,148 downwards.
ACTCCGCATTTTCGTTTGCTGCTTAGGTCTCCCTTTGCAGCGGCGTGAATAATACGAACCAGCCCCTACTTCGTCAAGGGCTTTTTTGTTTTTTTACAGGTTTTTTAGTCATCTGACATCGAAAGGTTTAAAATTTCACCTGATTTATCACTTTTTGAGCCATTTTTACCAACTTCATTTTTTTCGCCTACAGCGGGCTCTTCACCAGCTGCTGTTTTTTTCTTCAAAAAAGGAATGCTGACTTTAGGTAATAGTGGTTTTTTCTGAACAAATTTACGAATTGCCAGCCAACCAATCAATAGAACTATCAAATTCCCACCAATAATTAAGCTAATAAACATGATGGTTGACATCGACTGGGCCTCTCTTATTGCTCTGTCGATCTCTTTTTGTTCTGCCGCTGTAATTATTGACTCTGGTAATTCTGGCACGGCTTCGATGGGGCGTTCAATTTCAAATTTATAGGTCGGCAATGTTGCCATAAACTCTCGGTCATTTACATTAGTACCAAACACCGATAGCTCAACACTGTACCGACCCCAGTCATAGTTTTTAATGAGCAACTCACGCGTCAGCAATTTGCTGCCTTCTAAATTAAACATTTGTTCTTCATTGTTAGGGTAATAAATTTTGCCCTGTATTAGCACGGTTTCTGGCTTCACCACACTTGGGTCTAGAGTAATCGTTAATTTGTGCTCGTGCGCATCATCTTGAGCAAGCGCTATGTCGTAACTAAATGGTGGCTCTTTTACTTCAAGCACATCTTGAACTACGGTACGTTTTAGTAAAGGGGTTTCAATGTATAGCTCGGGTTGCCATTGCCCTGCGGGGAACACCAATTTAAATTCCCCAGTAAAAATACCGTCTTTTGGGCGCTCATCAAACCCGCGACCATCGTCTTTAAACTGTGCAACATTATGCGTGCCCGCCCCAAAGTTAGCATAATCACTGTTGTTAGTACTTATAAAGTCAACATGTAAACTAACAACATCTCTGAATAAGCCCACGTTAATCGGTTCGTTATCATTTAAAACTTGCCCTGTAATTTTGACAGTTTCACCACGAAAGAGTAACGCTGGTAAAGGCTCTACTTTTAAATCAATATCACCGAGTACAACAATACGGCTATCCGGTAAAATACTGCCGATCACTTGCCATGGCCCTGCCATTGGTTCTCTTATCGTGATTAAATCGTAACTTAGCTCATCAAACCAATCGACGTTTGGCTCTTTAATCGCGGAGGTGGCATAAAGCTTACTCCCGTTTGGCTGTACTAAAATAACAGCAGGAGCGCCGCGCTTACGAAAAAATAGCAAGGTAATTTCATTCACTTTGTAATCAATTCGAAATCGATTATCTAATAGCGGTATTTCATTTTGCCCACTATCGCGTTTCAATAACGTTATTTTATCATCGTTATTTGCGCTCAGAGCCAACGGCATTGTTAATGCCATTATTATTGCCAATAAAAGTATTTTCATTGTGGGCCTTATTCGGCGCGCCATAAACATTGGCCGCCAGCATCTTGAACAATATCTAACCTTGCTTCATGCGCTACTTGCTCGTCATCTAACGCTTTTAAAACCATCAATGGAGCACGGTTTGGATCTAAACGACGAATTTCTTTTTGTTGCTGCTCACTACCCTGATCTTTATTTTGATTCAAGTTAAGCTTAACTTGACCGCCTGTCATGGCTAAGTAAACGTCTGCTAGTATTTCAGAATCCAGTAATGCGCCGTGTAACGTCCGCTTAGTGTTATCTACATCATAACGACGGCAAAGCGCATCAAGGTTATTCTTTTGACCAGGATGCAAGTCACGCGCCATTTTAAGGGTGTCGAGAACTTGACAGTATTCGTGGGTGTTCGGGTACCCCTGATTAAGCAGAGCAAATTCATTGTCCATGTGGCCGACGTCAAACGGTGCATTATGAATAACAAGCTCAGCCCCTTTGATATAATCAAAAAACTCTTGCGCTATTTGGTGGTAAAGAGGCTTATCACGTAAAAATTCATTTGTAATACCGTGAACATCAATTGCTTCTTCTTCAATACTGCGTTGCGGGTTGATATAAACGTGAAAGTTATTACCGGTTAATCTGCGGTTTATTAACTCCACACACCCAATTTCAATAATTCGGTGCCCTTGTTTAGGGTCGATGCCGGTGGTTTCTGTATCTAAAACTATTTGTCTACGCTGCATATCGAACTTAGCCTGATTCTGGTATCTTTCTATAATCACTTTATTGTACATAATATCAAGGTAAAACAGTGCAAAAAACCGTAGAGATTTATACCGATGGCTCATGTTTAGGTAATCCGGGCCCCGGCGGATATGGTATTTTCATGCTTTATAATGGTCATGAAAAAGAAATGAGCCAAGGTTATACCCTCACCACAAACAATCGCATGGAGATGTTAGCGGCCATAGTGGCGCTTGAAAGTCTTACTCGCCCGTGTGAAATCAACCTCACCACAGACAGCCAATATGTAAAGCAAGGCATTGAATCTTGGGTTGCAAACTGGAAAAAGCGTGGCTGGAAAACATCAGCTAAAAAACCGGTTAAAAATGTCGACTTATGGAAACGCCTTGATGAAGCCTGCAATAGACACACAATTACCTGGAAATGGGTAAAAGGTCACAGCGGTAACAAATACAACGAAATAGTCGATGATTTAGCCCGTGATGCCGCGGGCAGTAAAAACTTATTAGTCGACGAAGGCTACAAGCCAGAATAAAGCAATACTACATCAGCGGTGATTAATTGACCTTAAGCTATTTTACACTTAAGTTATATGATATAAGATTTAGCTATATTATATAATGGAGTTGTAAAATGCCTGTCTCGGTTAAGTCTTTTTTTCATCAGCAGAGCGCTACGTTTAGTTACATAGTTAGTTGTTTAAATACCGGTAGCGCTGTGCTGATTGACCCACCCGCTGACTTTGATGCTCCTAGTGGCACTCTTAGCTTCGCAACTGCCAATGAAATCATTGAATATATTGCTGCCAATAAGCTGACTCTCGAGTGGTTGCTAGAAACTCATGCTCATGCTGATCACATTACCGCCGCAGGCTACATAAAACAAAAACTTCACCCAAAGCACCCATGTAAACTAGGCACCGGTGCCAACATCACTCAAGTACAAACTTACTTTAGTAATTTATATCAAATAGATATGCCTTGTGATGGTCGCCCTTTTGATGAGTTGTTTGATGATAAAAGCCACTATCTATTTGGCGATAGCCAATTTAGTGTTTTAGCAACACCAGGTCATACACCAGATAGTGTGTGTTACTTAATTGCAGACAACGTATTTGTTGGCGATACATTCTTCATGCCTGACAGTGGTACTGCCCGCTGTGACTTTCCTGGCGGCAGCGCAAAACAACTATATTTATCTTTACAGAAAATCTTAGCCCTACCCGATCAAACAATCATGTGGATGTGTCATGACTACCAGCCCAACGGGCGCAAGCTTGTTAATAAAACAACAGTGGGTGAGCAGCGTTTAACTAATGTACACTTACAAAGCTCTGAACAAGAGTACATTCATGCCAGAGAAAACCGTGACGCCACATTAAACGTACCTAAATTATTACACCCTGCTATACAAATGAATATACGTGCAGGTAAGCTACCAGAACAACCCGCACCTAAATTAACTATTCCGCTGACGGTGCTGCTTTGATGTTTGTCGCAACCCTGCACCTTTAACGGGCGCAAACTGCGGTCTTGCATGCCACTTTGGTTTAATCGGGGTTAATGGAGCAACGCGTTTACGTGCCACTAACATATATACACTGCCCATGGGTTTCAAATATTGCTTAGCAAAACGTCGCCATGGCGCAAAACGTGACAATCGATTGCCACGCGCTAAAGAAGAATAAATAAACCGCTCATCGCTGATAATTTCAAAGCCGAGTAAGTTAAGCCAATCCTTCACGCGCGCTGGGGTAAAGAAACGCCCCGTCCATGGCAATTTTTGACCACTAAATGGCAGCAATTGAGCCAAGCCACATAAACTAAACGGGTTAAACCCGGTGATCACAATATATCCACCAGGGATCAATGTACGGTGTGCTTCTCGCAAAATATGATGAGGGTCTGAATGATATTCTAAACAGTGGCTTAGAATACAAGCATCAACGCTGTGTTCATAAAACGGCAGCTCATCAATATCTGCAATAACTCCTGTAAACGGGCCTGATTCGGCCACACATACTTGATGCTTAATTGTGCTCGCACTGGTTTTAAGCTCACCACTGAGATTACCCAATTTAAGCATGTGATAACCGAACATTCGCGGTAACCACTTCGCCATCTTACGTTCAATATCGCAACGCAAATAGTCGCCATGAGGAAACTCATGCCACGACAGTGGTTTAGGTCCTTCTTGAAAACTAAGGGCTGGTTTCATTTGCTGAGCTCGTTATACTATTAATATCGTCACTTTATAGAGCAATGTTACATGGTGCAAGTCAAAGCAATTAAAGCCTTTTCTGATAACTACATTTGGTGCATCACAGATAGCCAAAGCCAATTAGCCTGGGTTGTTGACCCAGGTCAAGCAGAGCCTGTATTAACCCATTTAAAAGACGCTGGCTTAACGTTGGCGGGGATACTAATCACCCATCACCATTACGATCACACTGATGGCGTGGCCGATTTGTGCAAAGCCTTCCCTGGTATCATGGTATATGGCCCAAGCAATAGCCCATTTAAAGGGATAACAAACACGCTAAGTGAAGGCGATAAAGTTACAGTATTTGATACTGAGTTTGCCATCATCCATACCCCTGGCCATACTTTAGACCACATTTGTTATTTAAACCCTGCCCTAGCATTTACTGGTGACACACTATTTAGTGGTGGCTGCGGGCGCCTGTTTGAAGGCAATGCCGAGCAAATGCAGCACTCTTTTGATAAACTAAAGCAGCTGCCAGAAGCGTGTAAGATATATTGCACTCATGAATACACACAAGCAAATTTAGCGTTTGCCTTAGCAGTTGAACCTAACAACGCGGAATTAATTGAGTACGCTCACTGGGTAGATACAAAGCGTAGTAACGATGAAATTACTTTACCTAGCACTATTGCTGTAGAGCAAAAGATAAACCCTTTCATGCGTAGTGATATCTCGGGTATTAGTCAAAATATTCCAACTGAATATCAGAATAAATCAAAAAACATATTACAAAATAATGAACCTTGGCAAAACTTTGCGGGTCTTAGAACCTGGAAAGACCACTTCTAAAACTATAACCTCATAGTTATCATATGATTATGAGGTATAAATACTTACCGTTGCAGTTTTTAGATGGTCATACAGTGGCAATGTTAGCTCATAACGGGTAGTATTCGCCGAGTTTTTTACCTGATGTATTTGGTATTTATGAAAAAATCTCCCCTCGTTTTAAGCTTGGCATTGGTGCTAAGTGGTTGTCAAACTTTGACTTCAACACAATCTGATGACGCAAGTGAGCAGTTAGTTGTCAATCAAACCGCGCAGCAATTAGAAGGCGCAAGCCCTAGCGATATCAATAATGCATTAATGATCAACGCACAATACCTGCAGGTAAACGAACTTGATGATGCCCCCCCTATTTTTGATGATGTATGGGAGCGAATTCGCTACCAATTGTCAATTGAGGTGCCGCAAAACCGTCCGGTTGTGACTGAACGTAATTATTATGCACGCCACCAAAGCTATTTAGACCGTGTGTCAAAACGTGCTGAGCCTTACCTGCATTTTATTGTTGAAGAAGTTGAAAAACGAGAAATGCCGATTGAAATTGCGCTACTCCCCATTGTCGAAAGCGCATTTGACCCGTTCGGTTATTCACACCGCAGTGCGTCGGGTATTTGGCAGTTTATGCCGCAAACAGGCGAGCGTTTCGACTTAAAACAAAACTGGTGGTACGACGGCCGCCGCGATATTGTGCAATCCACACGTGCTGCCCTTGATTACCTTTCATATTTACATAAAACACTTGAAGGCGACTGGCTAAACGCCATTGCAGCTTACAATTCTGGTGAAGGGCGTTTATTACGCGCAATAAAAAAGAATCGTAAAAAGCAGTTACCAACAGATTTTTGGTCTCTTGATTTACCAAAAGAAACCACGGCTTATGTACCGCGTTTATTAGCCTTATCAGACTTGTTAAAACGTCAGGAAGAGTTTGGTCTTACTTGGAACCCAATTATTAACGCGCAGGTTGTAGAGGCGGTTGATGTTGGTTCACAAATTGATTTAGCCTTAGCTGCTGATATGGCACAAATTAGCCTTACTGAGCTATACCGCTTAAATCCAGGGTTTAATCGTTGGGCAACCGATCCAAATGGACCACATTTTTTACTTATTCCGTCGGATAAAGTTGACAGCTTCCAACAACAATTAGCTAAAACAGATATTAAAGATCGTTTGCGTTGGCAACAGTATAAAGTAGCCAGCGGCGACAGTTTATCAGTGATTGCTAAAAAGTTCTCAACCAGTACCAGCGCGATTAAATCACTTAATAAATTAAAATCAAATACGATACGTGTCGGCCAACAATTACTCGTTCCTTTGAGTGATGGTGCAATAAATAGTGAGCATTTACCTAAGCAAATGCGTATGGCTGCTAATAAGAATAGCCAAAAGAAACTATCGCACACAGTTAAAAGTGGCGACACCCTATGGGATATTAGCCGCGAATATGATGTCACCATTAATGAGTTAGCTAAATGGAATAAACTAAAAAAGAACAGTGTGTTGCGTTTAGGTCAAAAACTCACGGTTTATAAAACAAGTAGCAATACTCAAACGGCTCTAGTTAGCACCAACCGTACCATTACCTATAAAGTTCGCCGTGGTGACTCGCTAGCACGTATTGCCTCTAAGTTTAACTTATCAGTGAACGATATTATTAAGTGGAACAAACTAGCTGGACAAAAGTACTTACAGCCTGGGCAAAAGCTGAAGCTTAAAGTAGATGTAAAAAGCACATAACGTAAGCTAAAACATAACTAGTAAAAAGAGCGCTCATGCGCTCTTTTTACTCACTCGGGAAGCTTAGTTAACCACAGCTTTAACCAAGGCTCTGTTACAGGCCAAGGTTCAAAATCTTCACAGGCATCAATTTCTAAACGATGACCAATTGGCTTTGCTTGCAAATCACGGAGCAGCTCATCAAAGCTTCGCCCTGCACCGCAAAAAGTGTCGCCATAACTTCTGTCTCCCATAGCCACAATGCCGTAAGGTTTACCTGTAAGCATAGGGAACTGACTGTTAAGCTGGCTATAGAGCGGCGCTAAATTATCTGGTATCTCACCTTGCCCAGTGGTTGAGGTAATTACCAATATATGACTCGCTGACTTTACATCATCTAATGTAGGTGTGATGATCAGCTTTGCTTGATGGTTTGACTGCTCAATCAATTCAATGACGTCGTCACTCAGACGTTCTGCTCCACCATAAACACTGCCGACAAATATACTTATCGTTGCCATTAATAATCCTTTTCTTGGTTTGGCCAGCCGAGTTGCTGACAAATGCTCAGCATTGCTTCACCCAGTGGCGCTTTTATTTTTACTGCTTGCTTTGTATAAGGGTGCACAAAGTTAAGCTCAGTTGCAAATAACATTAACCGACGCAATGTAAAGTGCTCCCGAAAAAACTGGTTATGCTGATTATCGCCATGATTAACATCACCAATAATCGGTAATGATAGATGCTTCAAGTGCCTGCGTATTTGGTGCTTTCGGCCAGTTTTAGGAAAACACTCAACCAATGAATAACGCACAGTTGGATATTTTCCTATTGGAATTGGCAACGCCGCTTGGTGCAAACAATTAAACTGTGTTTGCGCTTGCTGAGGGGCTTTGTCCTGATCAGCAAATTTATCGGCAATTTTATCAAGCTCTTCTTTTAGCGGTTTATCTAAAAATACCGACTCTGGCGCAAAGCCACGTACTAAAGCTAAGTAACGTTTACTTATTTGATTATCAATAAACAACTGGTTTATATCTCGAGCAGCTTCCGAGCTAAGCGCAAATAGCAATACACCTGAGGTTGGCCTGTCTAATCGATGAACAGGAAAAACATGTTGGCCAATCTGATCGCGTAGCATTTGCATCGCAAATTGTGTTTCGTGTTTATCTAAAAAAGAACGGTGAACAAGTAAGCCTGACGGTTTATTTATCGCGACGTAATTTTCATCTTTATACAAAATATCTAGTTCACCAAACTCTATTGGTTCAGGGCGTTCACTCATTTTGGTTTCCAAAAGCAGTATCTAATTTATTCAGTAATGCAGTTACTTCTGCGCCACCTGATTTGTTAGCAAGCATAAGCTCACCCATTGGAGCAATAGCAAAGTTACTCGGCAGGGGCTGTTGATTGGCAACAAGTGCAGCCATTTTTTCAATAAACACAAATTGCAGCCATTGCTCAAACGCCATTGTATCGTGACAAAAAGGCGTAGTTGAAAGTAACGCTTTGGCATCAATCGGCTCATTTTGCCAAAGCTGATGCTGCTTCAGTAATGATTCAAGTTGCGCTAAATAGCTCTGAATTAGTTGGTGCATATATCGTTTATACCGGGTTGTCTATATCAATAAAAGTTACATCAAAACCATGCTCTTGTGATAACAGCTCACCAAGAGCCTTGATCCCATAACGCTCTGTGGCGTGATGCCCAGCTGCAAAAAAATCGATACCTTGCTCACGAGAGCTATGAATCGTTTGCTCTGATGCCTCCCCTGTTAAATATGCATCAACCCCTTGGCTTGCCGCTAAATCTATATAGCCTTGCCCACCACCCGTACACCAGGCAATAGTTTCAATTGGTTCATCACGAACTAAACTTGTTAACGGCTCACGGTTAAGGACTTGGGCTATTTTTTTCGCAAACTGCTCACCCATCATCGGGGTTTTTAAACGTCCTTTTACAGCCACGCTATTATTAACGGGCTCAAGACCTGTTTCCCACTGCATATCTAACAGCTCTGCCAGTTGCGCGTTATTCCCAATCACAGGGTGAACATCAAGCGGTAAATGATAAGCAAACAAGTTAATATCATGCGCTAATAACGCAGCTACACGGCGCTTTTTCATCCCTGTGATGGGTTGTGATTCACCTTTCCAAAAATAGCCATGGTGCACCAAAATTGTATCCGCACCATGTGCAATTGCAGCATCAATGAGTGCTTGGCTTGCAGTAACGCCTGTAACAATTTTTTTAATCTGCTCCTGACCTTCAACTTGCAGCCCATTTGGGCAAAAATCTTTAATTGAATCAGGTTTTAAAATCTCATTTAATAATTGGTTAAATTCTCTACGCTGCATAATACTTTGCCACCTCTGCATTAGATTTTGTGCAAATTTTGGCGTTTATAGCAGCAAAATGGAAGGAAAATCGCAAAAAATTGAAAAGTTCGTCAAAACTAGGTATAAATGTGTATTCTTTATCTGTGTTTACAACGTATAGGGTCTCTGATGAGCAAACTAGACAAAACAGAAGTGTTAAATGCCTTTGAAGCAGCATATGAAGCAGCCAATGGCAAGAAACCTGAAATCACTACAAAACCTGGTTGGTACAGCATCGACGGCGGTAAAAATTTACGCCTTGCAGATGTAGCTGAGTTAACTGAGCAGCTAACATCTGGTAAAACAGCTGAGCAACCTGCTGCAAAAGCGCCAGCTAAAAAAACTAAAACTAAAACTGCCGCGCCAGCAAAATCAGCTGAGAAAAAAGCACCCTTTGCTGTTGTAACAGCTAACGAAGACGGCTACACAGCCGAAGAGTTATGGATTGTTTACCTAGCTGAAAAAGATCACGACTGCCGCCTACCACGCGGTGTTGTGTAACTTAAAGTAGTACACTTTAAATAAAAAAACCGCTGTTAAGCGGTTTTTTTGTGCCTAAATAAATATTCTTTTAGCAGCCACTGAGATAAATAACCACATAAAACGATGAATATAGTGCCTACTAATACTGGCGTAATTAAAAACGGCCAACTTTGTCCCGTCACTATTATCAAAATAGGATTTGCTCCTGCAGCGGGGTGAACAGTATTCGTCAACATCATCATGCTAATAGCAAGCCCTGTGGCCATTGCGATGCTGGCTGTATCTACACCGATATAATTAACAAAAATAACCCCTATTAATGCGGTTAAAAAGTGCCCTCCAATTACGTTTTTAGCCTTAGCCAAAGGACTTGATGGTACGCCAAATACTAATACGGCAGTAGCACCAAAAGGGGCCATTAACCAAACGCCATAATTCCCTAAACTATCTAAAAAAACCAACACACTTAAAGTTATCGCTGAAAGTACTCCAGCACTGATCGCTTTTAGTACACCGTTATTCATAATCAACTCCAACAAGTAGACCAAGTTGTCTACCTGAATATAGTAGACAAATCGGTCTACTCATGTCAAGCTTACTTTTTTAAAGGAGCCGATATGGATAAACGCACGCAAATCGTAAACACCGCTTTAGTTCTGTTTTATAATAAAGGCATTCATGACGTAGGTATCAATGAGGTAATAAAGTCTGCTAAGGTCGCTAAAAAAACGTTGTATAATCATTTTAGTAGTAAAGATGAACTCATATGTGCATGTTTAGTAGCGCGAGATGAGCGCTTTAACAGGTGGCTGAAATCACAATTTATTTATGCTAAAACACCATTGGATATAGCTGATGCACTCTTTAATGCATTATCACTTTGGATCAACAATCAAGTAGATGAGCTTGGAGATTTTAATGGCTGCTTTTTTATAAATACGGCAGCTGAATTTCCACTGGATACGCACCCTATTGCTCAATTGTGTGCTGAGCATAAACAGACTGTACTTAAAATTATTTATGATGCGCTTGCACTTACACCGCAATTTAAAGAAACCCCTTCAGAGGCAGAGCAATTAAGTAAATTACTTATGACATTAAAAGAGGGAATGATTTGCCAAGCAAGAGTCAGCAAAGAGCCACAAACATTGCTGCTTGATAAAACTATATTAAAAAAGCTTATTGCTTAAAGGGTATGCCCAAAAAGTAAAAAAGCGGCTAATGCCGCTTTTAGTCATATCACCTATTCGGTGTTTTGTTTTTTACTTCTTTTCAAAGTAAAGTTTATCACGTTGTTTTTGGCCTACTTCATTCATAGTGGCTGCGTTAAATAAACGGCCATTGATCATGGTGTAGTCAACCTTGTCAGTATCACGAATGTTCTCAAGTGGATTACCATCAATCACGACTAAATCAGCAAGTTTACCTACCTCAAGTGAACCAATACTTTTATCAAGGCCAATGTATTTAGCAGGATCGAGTGTCGCGGCGCGTAGCGCTTCGAGTGGCGTCATGCCGCCTTGTGCAAACATCCAAATTTCCCAGTGAGCAGCTAAACCTTCACGTTGTCCATGCGCACCTAAGTTCACTAATACACCTAAGTCTTGTAGCTCTTTCGCTACGCGAGCATTATTAAAGTGATTATAGTGATGATCGGGCGCTTTAACGCGGCGCATAGAGCGTGGCAACAATTGGTTTTTCGGCACAAACTTACTCAAGCGCGGGTGATTCCAAACATCGGTTTTATCATACCAATAGTTCTCCCCCCAAATACCACCGTAAGCAACACCTAAAGTCGGTGTATAACCAACGTCACTTTGCGACCAAAGCTGTTTAATATCATCATAAATATTAGCTACTGGAATTGAATGCTCAATACCAGTGTGACCATCCACTACCATGGTTAAGTTATGTTGTAATAATGAGCCACCTTCTGGCACCACCATCATTTCAAGCTCACGGCCAGCTTCAATAACTTGTTGACGTTGCTCACGTCGTGGCTGGTTATATGATTTAACACTAAACGCCCCCACTTTCTTTAAACGCTCTAAATGAAATTTAGCATCCTCTAACGAGTCAATGTGCGAGGTATAACCTGGCATATTTGCCCCATATAAAATGGTCCCTGTTGAGAAGATACGCGGCCCAACGATGGTGCCTGCTTTTTGCATTTCACTGGCGGCAAAAATTTCGCTGGTGTCATTAGATGGGTCATGAATAGTGGTTACACCTAGCGATAAACCCGCTAAGTTCTTCCAGTTTTGCTCAGGAATGATTTCGTTACTACCTTGAGAGCCATGCGCATGCGCATCCACAATACCTGGCATGATGGTTTTACCTGCCACGTTAATAACTTGTGCACCTTTAGGAATCGTTACGCTATCTGCACTACCAAGTGCTTTGATGTGTTTGCCATCAGTGATCAGAACGCCGTTTTCTATTACTTTGTCACCTTGCATGGTAATAATACGCGCGCCAGTTAACGCAAACATCCCTTTTGGCTCAGCCATTTTTTTGCTAAAGCTGATGTTATCACCGCTTTTTACTTTAAAATCGACATCATCGGCTTGGTTTATATCAAAAATACCCGCCAAACTTGCATGATAAAGCTCTGGGCCTAAAGTCCAATAAAGTTTATCACTATTTGCGCTCCAGCTAATATTTTCACCAGCGCGCACTGATAACTGCTCAATTGGGAACTGACTGTCTTTCGGGCCAATATTTATGCTTTTACCATTTTCTACAAGTGGCGTTACAAACACTTTAAAACGCTCTGCAAACGCTAAGTACTTACCATTTGGTGATACTCTAAACTCTGTCGCATGTTTTGATTCATATAACTTTTTAACTTTTTTAGAATCAAGCTCAACCACACTTAAACTTGGTTTTGGCCACGGACTCATCACAAAAATGCGGTCACTGGTCGCGCCAAATTGCGGTTGATAACCACTTTTTGTAATTAATTCAGCGTCACCGCCTTTGCTACTCACTGCGTAAATACCAGGATGCAATGACCAATCCGGATTCAAAATGCCACCGCCCGATGCTTTGCGATAAACAACGGTTTTACCGTCAGGGCTAAATGTTGGTTCAACATATTTACCTGGCTGTTCTGTTATTGTGTCGCCGCGACCACTTCGTGCTGATACCACACGAACACTGCCTTGCTCATTATCGTCCCATGTAACATAAACAATTTTTTTACCGTCACGAGAATACTGTGGGAATAATTCAAAGTGATCATCTTGGCGTGTTAAGCGTTTGATTTTTCCTGACTCTAAATCGCGCTTATAAATATGCCCAAGCGCTTCAAAAATAGCGGTTTCACCATCGGGAGACACTTGAACATTACGCAGCATTTTTATATCAAAATCTTCACTGTCAATATCTTGCGTAAACCGTACTGCTGTTTGAATTTTTTTATTCGTTTCAACATTAAAAGCAATGTTCTCAACTGATTTATCTTCAACATCGAGTTTATGAATTTTACCCCCAGCCCAAAATACCAGCTCGTCATTATCTGGTGTCCACGCGATAGTAGGGTAAACGCCATGAATCGCCCACGTCTCTTGCATATCACGTTCAAGCTTGTCATAAAGTTTGGTGTGTTTGCCTGAGGTTAAGTCATAAACATATAAGCTGGTTTGGAAATCATCACGCTTAATATACGCTAGCTTTTTACCATCTGGTGACGGTGTTGGCCTAATAGCTCCACCCATACCGCTGATAATGGTCTCAATTTCACCTGTTTGGCGATCAAAACGTTTAATTTTATATATACCGGCAACAGAATCTTTTGAGTAATGGAAGGTTTTGCCTGGTGTCGCATCATGAGAGAAGTAAACGTAACGCCCATCAGGTGAAAACATTGGCTCACCTAAATCTTTTTGGTCATCAGCACGCTTAGTTAGCTGAACACCTTTACCACCCGCTTTATGATAAAGCCATACTTCACCAGCACCTAACGAGCGTGTTGCAGTAAAGTGCTTGCGTGCCACGATATAATCACCATCAGGGCTCCAAGCAGGACTATTGAGTAATCTAAAAGTTTCGTCGGTAACAGCGGTTTGATTTTCACCATTGATATCCATCAGCCATATATTATCACCACCGCCTTGGTCTGAGGTAAACGCAATGTGTTTACCATCAGGGCTAAAACGTGGCTGCATTTGCCAAGCAATATCAGAAGTAAGCTGAGTAGCTTTGCCTCCGCTGATAGGCATAGTGTAAATGTCACCCAATAAATCAAACACTATAGTTTCGCCATCCGGACTTACATCAATGTTCATCCAAGTGCCTTGGTTAACATTAATCGTCGCATCGACGAATTTGCCTTGAGGGGCATCTACTTGCCATTTTTGTCCATCAGCTTTATCAGCTGCTTGCGCATTTGAATAAAGTGCTAATGATACTGATACCGCTAATGCTGTTTGAAGCAGTTTTTTCATCAAATTCTCGCTTGTTCTTGTTGTTTATTATTACCTTGATGATTGCAACAAAAAGCAACGCAAGTTACCAGCGATATTTGATAAAGCGTGTTTATTTAGCGGTTAATGCCATTTAATTGGATCAAACTGGTAATAGTTCACCAACATAGTGTAAATTTCAGGGTCATAGTGACGCAGCTCACTGGGCTTTTCCAAAAAGGTTTCAGTGATCACTGCAAAAAATTCAGCTTCGTTAGTCGCGCCATAACTATGGATAACATGGGGCATACTATAGGCTACATGCATTTTTAGTTGATTATAAGCGCGGCTAAACACTCTCGCCCACTCTTGATAATCACCAGTTTTTGATAAAATTGGCGTACCCGTAGTTTTGCCTGTTTCTTGATCAAGTTGGTGCGCAAATTCATGAAACACTAAATTATGGCCATCACTTGGTAATCGGTTGCCTTCAAGTACATCACGCCAACTTAAAACCAATGTACCTCCGGGCCATGACTCGCCTTGGCGCACCGTATTATGGTAGCTGACTAAACCAGCATTATCACGAGAGGTTTGTGGGGCATAATAGGCGCTTGGGTATAATAAAATCTCTTTAACATTTTTATACAAAGGCCACGGCTTATTTAGCACGAGTACACAGGCGTCCGCTGCAACAATCAATTTCATTGGTTCGCTAAGCTCTAAACCATCGCAACCTATAAAGCGTTTTTCATTTAAAAACCACACAATATGACGCTCAAGTTTAGCGCGATCTGCATCGGTCATCTTTTGATAAATAGGCATATAGCGCAGTAATAGTGCTTTTTGTTTATCGTTAAGGCGGTATTCTCGGTATTTTGTTTGCCAAATGCGATTTTGAATTAACGGCCAGCGCCAATAAACGACAACGAACGCTATTAACGCCAAGATAAGTAAACCATTAACCATGTGTAGGCTCGGTGAAGAAAGTCTAACTTATTAATATGACCGTCAAAGCCATATTTCAATCGTTGACTTTAAATTTAACAATGTGTGATTACGGTTGCACTACTTCAACTCGATTGCGCCCAGTGTTTTTTGCTTTATATAAAGCTTGGTCTGCTTGCACTAATAACCGATCATATTCATCCACCAAGCTTGAATCTGCGATGCCAAAACTCACCGTCACTTTGAGCCCCATGGCAATGGGTGAAAAATCATAACTCTCTATATCGAGCCTTAATTGCTCACAAATTTCAACTGCTTGCGTGGCCGTTTTATTTGGTAGAAGTAAAGTAAATTCTTCACCTCCCCAACGTGAGACTTGGTTTGCATTATCATTACAGCATTGTTGCAAGATAGTAGCGATCACACATATCACTTTATCTCCCACAATATGTGACCAGTTATCGTTAATACGTTTGAAGTGATCAATATCAATTATTGCAATGCTAAGTGGTTGACCTGATTGCTTAATATTGTCGAAATTTTCAGCTAACCAATTATCAAATGCACGTCGATTTGGCATTCCGGTTAATTGATCATGACTTGCCTGATGAGCAAATGCATCGGTTTGCTGCTGTAAATCTCGAGTTTGCTGTTTCACGCGTAGCTTTAACTCTTTTTCAATTTTTTTATAGTGATATAAACGGTATTTATAAAGCCCAAAGAACAGCAAAATCAATGAGAAAAACACCATTAATTTGAAACTTAGTTTTTGCCAGAAAAATGACTGAATAACAAAATCCAACGCTTTATGGTTTTCTTGCCATTGTCCATTAGGGTAGCCTGCTCTGACCATAAAAGTGTATTTGCCCGGCGCCAAATTTGTATACTCGGTGATATTGAGTTGCTGTCGGTCGACCCATTTATCATTATAACCTAACAACTTGGTTTGAAACTTTATCCGCTGGGGCATTATAAAACTAAGCCCGGCGTAGTGAAATGAAATACGATCAGAACCCGGCGGTAATAATACTGCTTCACCTTTTGTTATAAGTGGTGTGTTTTTACCATCGACGAGGATACTTTCTATCACAGTGGGTAATTCAAGCTGCGACGCTCGTTTTAATCGCTCTGGTAATGCAGTAGCTGCACCTTGCGCCGTAGCAAACCAAATACTGCCATCCTTATGCAGTACAGCGGCAGGGTTAGAGCCACCATTTGCCTGAGCACTAAGCATGCCATCGCCTTCATCGTACATTTGATAATGTAAGGCATCAGCTTTGTGCTGTGAGTTGTTTAATAATTCATTAACTTGATGCTGATTGACTTGAATGATTCCACGATTACTCGAAAGCCAAAAAGAATCGCCCTGCGCAACAATCTGAAAAAGTTTATCAACAGGTAAACCTTGCTCTCGACCTAGCATTGCAACATCACCTGTATCAATGTTGAATCGAATAAGGCCGCGATCGGTTGCCATCCACATGTATTCATTTTGAGAGTAAAAGCCAAACGCATATTCAGCATTAAATTTACGAGGGAAAAGCTGACCTTTAAACTTACCTAAAGTGTCATTAAACATGGCAACTCCGACCCCAGTACCAACCCAAACGTTACCTTTTGAGTCAAGCTCCAGCGCCATGATAAAATCACCAGGGAGTCCTTGCTTTGTTGTAAACTGTGTTAGTGAACCATCTACTTCTATACGTGTCAGGCCTGTCGCAGTGCCAAGCCACAAGCGCTGTTGATTATCAAACAGTAACGCTCTGACTTCATTACTTGCCAGACCTGAGTCACGATTAATAACAGTATGAATCTGACCATTTAAAACCCGCATTACACCCGCAGTATAAGTGCCTAACCAAACACCACCGCTGTCATCTTCGGCTAAACTTAATACTGACAAAGGTTTGTCACTATCAACAAGTGAAAATGATTCAATGTGATCATTGTACATTCTATTCAAGCCAGTACTGCCGCCCAGCCAAATACTGCCATCAGAGTGCGACATAACTGTACGTATATAATCAGAGCTTAGGCCACGTTTTTTAGACCATGATGAAAAAGGCGCTTCTCTTAAACGGTATAGGCCACCGTTCGTACCAACCCAAATACTATTCTCTCTATCTTGTAGCAGGGAAAGAGTACGATTACCAGGCAGACCAGCTTTTGCATCAAGATGCTCAAGGCCAAAACCACTCAACCTAAAAACACCGTTATTAATAGTACCAAACCACAGATCATGATGATCATCTTCTAATAAACTAGAAATTGACTCACCATTGAGCTGTTGATGAACAGGAGTGAACTTCCCATTACTGAATTTCCATGCCCCTCTTTCACCACCCACTATAAGTTGCCCTTGACGTGTCAGTAGTAAGGTATAAATAGGAGCACTTGGCAAACCCATATCAGCAGTAATCAAGCGCGCTTTTTTATTTTCTATTTTATATAAACCATCACTGGTTGCAGCCCAAATAACCCCATCGAGGTCTTGAATTAACCGATAAGCACTTAAATTAATTAATATATGAGTTTCAATATCCGAGTCAGCCGCGCGATACACTAAGCCTTTTCCCTCAAGGGCTAGCCAAAGTTCGTTAGTATTGGTTTTTAAAATATGATTAACCATGGCCTCAGCTTGAGGTTTGGTATGCCATTGCCCATGTTGTAAATGACTTACGCCACCGCGAGCACCAACAATATATAAACTCCCGTCCGCTTGAGCAGATAAACTACGTAAGCCCGAATCTGGCAGGCCTGGAATTTCAGAGCGGGTAAATAACTTAAACTCACGGCCATTATATCGTGCAAGCCCTTCCCAGGTCGCAACCCAAATATAACCATCATTGGTTTGAGCTAAACTATTAATACTATTGTGAGGTAAGCCCGAGCGAGTGCTCCATGTTTCAGAGAAGTAATCATTTAAAGGAAGACGCGTCTGCTCATTTGCAAAGCACACAGATTGAATCATTAAAAACAGAAATACACTTATTCGTAGCATTATATCGAACGCCTTTCCAACTACTAATTAATGATTTAGCTATAAAAAAATTAATTGCATAATGATTTAGACTTAATTTGTTGTCATTATTATTGACCGCTTAGTAAGCATACTAGCATAGTATTAATTTCAATTTCATTAACAAGCTATTTATACAAGTAATTATTTTTTGCAATAAGCCTTAATACTTTCAGTATAGCAATCAACAAATCTGGCAACATGTAGTCCATCCATCAAAGCATGATGTACATCAATGGAGAGTGGTATTTTTCCGGTCTCGGTATTGTATTTACCAAAGACTAATTTAGGAATACCTAAGCTTGTACCTTGGTGGTGCGCATGGGAAAAACTAGTAAAGTCCAACCAAGGTAATACGGAGATATGAATTAAGTCAGCTTGGCCTTCTGTTTTAGCAAAGGCAGCAGAAAATAACGACTGCTGCTTAGTTGACTCACTCACTTGATGGGCATGTTTTGCAAACGTTGAAAAGTCATCATAGGCGTTAAAGTAACTAAATCTAAAGGTGTCATCTGCCGCCAGCTCTACTACGCTGGCTCGCGTGCTTTGGAGTTGTATAGGCTTATCATCAACAATGCGCAACTGCATCGGCTGGTACTGATGACAGGCACGTAGTGCTAAAAATATATAGCTTTGAAAAAATGAGTGCTGGTGAGATTTACAATATTGATATAACTGCTGTACATCTAATTGTATACAAACATTAAAGTATGGTTGGGTAAAGTTTTTAAAAAGCTCAAAATGTTGAGCCCGTGGCCAGTTATTTAAATCAATAGGAGTCATTATAATTTTTGTGAGCGGTAAAACTAAAGTGTAGCTTGATTTTGCAAAGCTATAAAGAAAAAGGCGCGCGCCTGCACGCCTTTAATTTACTATGGTGTTAAAGACCGTTAGCAATGATCTCTTGTGCCAGTTCATCGGCAATAAGATGCGTAGATTTTTGCTCTTTTTCGCTACGAGCAAAAATTTCCGTCAAGGTCGTAAAAATACCTTCAACATGTTTATTAGATGCTTCTTCAGAATAACCTTCTGGTGCAGTTTCATAATAAACATTAATAATGCCACCAGCGTTAATTACATAATCTGGTGCATATAAAATGCCTTTTTCACGAATAATTTCACCATGGCGAGACTCTGCTAACTGGTTGTTTGCACACCCTGCAATGATTGTCGCTTTTAAACGCGGGATAGTATTATCATTAACCGTAGCGCCCAGTGCACACGGCGCATATACATCAACATCTAAGTCATAGATATCATCAATGCCAACGGCTGTCGCTGCAAAATCATTGACTACTCTATCAATTGCAGCCTGATTTATATCAGTAACAAATAATGTTGCACCCGCTTCATGTAAATGTTTACACAAACCATAAGCAACCGCGCCTAAGCCTTGCACGGCTACTTTAACGCCGCTCAAATCTTGATGCCCGCGTTGATGCTGTAACGCCGCTTTAATACCTAAAAACGTACCATAAGCTGTAAAAGGAGATGGGTTACCACTTTTACCTTCAAGGCCAAGTACATAATTAGTTTCTTTATTCATAATAGCCACATCAGCGCAGGTGATATTTACATCCTCAGCAGAATAGTAACTACCATTTAAACGCTCTAATTGACGACCAAAGGCACGAAATAGTTGTTCTGATTTGATTTCTTTTGCATTACCAATGATCACCGACTTGCCCCCACCAAACGGCAAGCGTGCAACGGCATTTTTATAAGTCATACCTTTTGATAAACGCAATGCATCGACTATCGCATCATCATCGTTGGCATAATCCCACATTCTACAGCCGCCAACAGCAGGCCCCAAGTTAGTATTATGTACGGCAATGATTGCACGTAGGCCTGATTCTTTATCTGAACAAAAAACCACTTGTTCGTGGTTATCAAAGTCAACTTGATTAAACACAGCCACTTTATTTTACTCCGAAATTTATTACCCGTGAGAGGGTATGAGCGCTGAAATTGCCAAGACTTTATCACTTCAAATTGCGCCTTACCACTATATGAGATGATAAAACCAAGCAAAATACTTACACATCATAAAGAAATCATAAAACCAGACTTCAATGAACACTTAATTCAAAATAAACCAGAAATATAAATTTATTATGCAAGACAGGAAAGGTGAGTAACTATTACGTTTACGTACACGTAAGATGTTCATTGAGTGTAAAGTAAATATTACAATCTAAAAATCGCTTATATAGCTTTAAATATAGTGGTTTGAGGAGATTACGAGGGTTTTAGAACAACTGGTAAGAGCTGTTTGCGGTATTCAACAGTGTCGAATACCGCATCAGTAAATAACAACTTATTTTAATTTGCTATCTAACTCGGCTATTTTAGCTTTCCAAATTGCAGGGCCTTGCGTATGCGCGTTAGCACCTTCGCTATCAACTGCTACGGTTACGGGCATATCTTCAACTTCAAATTCATAGATGGCTTCCATCCCTAAATCTTCAAATGCCACAACACGTGCTTTCTTGATTGCTTTAGACACTAAATAAGCAGCGCCACCAACAGCCATTAAGTAAACTGACTTATTGTTTTTAATAGACTCTACAGTAGCTGGACCACGCTCAGCTTTACCTATCATGCCTACAATGCCTGTTTTTTCTAGCATCATATCGGTAAATTTATCCATACGTGTCGCTGTTGTTGGGCCAGCAGGACCCACAGCTTCATCACCAACAGCATCCACTGGGCCTACGTAGTAAATAAACTTGTTATCGAAGTCCACACCCTCTGGTAAGCCTTCACCTGAGTTGATCATATCTTGCAGGCGTTTATGTGCAGCATCACGACCCGTTAAGATAGTGCCCGAAAGTAATACCGTTTCACCCATTTTCCATTCTTGCGTATCTTCTTTGGTTAGGGTGTTTAAATCAACACGGCGAGTGCCCTCGCCTACTTCGAACGTCACTTCTGGCCAGTCTTCAAGTTTTGGTGCTTTTAAATCAGCAGGGCCTGAACCATCAAGGGTAAAATGCACATGACGTGTTGCTGCGCAATTAGGGATCATAACCACAGGTTTAGACGCAGCATGAGTCGGCGCAGTTTTAATTTTTACATCAACTACGGTAGTTAAACCACCTAAGCCTTGTGCACCAATACCTAATTTATTCGCACGCTCAAAAATGTCTAAACGCATTTTTTCTTCCGTTGTTTGTGCGCCGCGTTCAATTAGCTCATGAATATCAACCGGATCCATTAGTGATTCTTTTGCAAGTACCGCTGCTTTTTCTGCAGTACCACCAATACCTATACCCAACATGCCCGGCGGACACCAGCCAGCACCCATTGTTGGTAACGTTTTTTCAACCCATGCAGCCACATCATCAGAAGGATTAAGCATAACCATTTTAGTTTTATTTTCAGAGCCACCGCCTTTTGCAGCAACCATTACTTCAATTTCGCCACCCGGTACTAAATCAATGTGTACAACAGACGGGGTATTGTCTTTGGTGTTTTTACGTGTGCCAGCAGGATCGGCAACAATTGATGCGCGTAACGGGTTATCTGGATTTAAGTAAGCACGACGAGTACCTTCGTCAACCATTTGCTGCACAGTTAAATCAGTTTTATCCCATTTAACATCCATACCTACTTTAACGAAACACGTGATGATACCTGTGTCTTGGCAAAGCGGGCGCTTACCTTCAGCTGACATGCGAGAGTTAATTAGAATTTGTGCAATGGCATCTTTAGCAGCTTTACTTTGCTCTTTGTTATACGCTTTTTCGAGTGCTTGAACAAAATCAAGTGGGTGATAAAACGAAATATATTGTAAAGCATCTTCAATGCTATCAATGAAGTCTTGCTGACGGATAGTACTCATAGGGGTTCCTTAAGTTACTTTTACGTATTAATACACGTAACATAAATCAAACCGGTGACGGTGGTTTGTAACGCAATAGGCAACTAAACGCTGCCAAAAAAATTTAACTTATGATACCCTCCCAGCCCGTTTCGAGCCAGTTTTTCAGGGTAAAAAATAGATGATAAAACAACATAAAACCTGTATTCAATTAGACATTTCGCTCAACTGTGTCGAGGTTTTTAGCTATTTCTGTGATTTACCTTATGCCGTCTTGCTTGATTCAGCCAATAGTGAACATGAAAATAGCCGCTTTGATATCATCACCATTGCGCCATTGCAGCGCTTAGAAGTAAAAAACAATCAGGTGTTCATTGATGACGAATTAACAGAACAAAATTGCTTTAGCGTGTTACAAACTCAACTGGATAAGCTAGACAGCACTAAAGCCCACCCTGAGCTGCCATTTAACGGAGGTTGGCTTGGCTATTTTGGTTATGATTTTGGCCGTGTAATTGAAAAACTGCCTGAAAATGCAATTAATGATATTGATATGCCACAACTGGCAGTCGGTCTATACCCTGATGCACTCATCTACGACAAACAACAAAGCACATGGTTTTATATCGCTCAACCAAATACAGATAGACTAGCGCTTTATTTGTCGGCCTTAGACGATACAGCTAAACAGCGCCCCCCTTTTGAAATAACACAAAGGTGGTCATCTAACATGAGCAAAGCGCAATACACCGATAAGTTTGCGCAAATTCAAGCCTATTTAAAAAGCGGTGACTGCTACCAAATAAACCTCGCTCAGCGTTTTAGCGCACAATATAAAGGCAGCGCTTGGCAAGCATATTGTACTTTGCGAGAAGCGAATAAAGCCCCATTTTCAAGTTTTATCAATCACCCCGATGGCGCTATTTTATCAATCTCGCCAGAACGCTTTATTGCCATTAATGACGGACAAATTCAAACAAAACCAATTAAGGGCACTTTGCCCCGCTGCGCCGATGAATCAGCTGATCAACAACAAGCAATTCGGTTACAACGCTCAAATAAAGACCGTGCCGAAAATGTCATGATCGTTGATTTATTACGAAATGATTTAGGTAAAGTCGCAAAGCCTGGCACTGTAAGCGTCCCCTCGCTGTTTGCCATTGAAAGCTTTCCTGCGGTGCATCATTTAGTCAGCACTGTGACTGCCCAATTAGCTGAGGGTAAAACCGCCGTTGATCAACTTCATGCTGCATTTCCTGGCGGCTCAATTACCGGCGCACCTAAAATTCGCGCAATGGAAATAATTGAAGAACTCGAACCCCACCGCCGCAGTATTTACTGTGGCTCGATTGGCTATTTAAGCGCCTGTGGCAACATGGATACCAGTATTACTATTCGTACCTTGGTCTGCCATAAGCAACATATTTACTGTTGGGCAGGCGGCGGCATCGTAGCCGATTCACAAGCTGACTTGGAATACCAAGAAACATACGATAAAGTAAATAAAATACTCCCATTACTGAAGTAAAATACCGTGAACAGCCAACAAATACTGGCCCGTTTTCAGCTGAGTGTTGCTGCCAATTCGCAGCCTTTAATTACGCACCCACAAAAAACACGCCGTGCCAGTGCTGTTATGTTGCCTTTAATCGACGTAAATAACAGCGCACATATTTTACTGTGTAAACGCCCTCATTATTTAAAACACCACCCTGGGGAGATCTGTTTACCTGGTGGAAAGCGAGAATTGAACGACAAAAATTTACGCGATACCGCACTACGTGAATTATATGAAGAGCTTAATATTAACAGCACTCATGTTAATGTAATTGGGCAACTTTCTGAGTATGCAACGTTAACCGGGTTCACTATCACGCCATTTGTTGGAGTATTAAACCCACATACGCAATGGCTTGAAGATCCTAATGAGGTCGCAGCAAGTTTTTTAATTCCACTTAGCGCATTGATTAACACTGACAACTGGCAACCTATACCTTTTCAACGTTTTGGCAAAACGCTCACCCTTGAAGGGTTTTCAACCTCACATGGCCTGCTGTGGGGCGCAACTGCCAGCATTATAAAAAACTTTACAAAACAGCTAGCCATACCAGTTTAAATCTGTGCTACAAAAGGTTACAAGTACTGCATTACACGTTATTATGTGCGACCGTTCAAAGACAGCAGTCGTGCTGAGTAAAAAGTAGAGTAAAGTATATGATCAGTGCATTCGATATGTTTAGTATTGGCATTGGGCCGTCGTCGTCTCACACCGTCGGACCTATGCGCGCTTCGCGTTTATTTGTTAACGAATTACAACAACAAAACCTGTTAACCGATGTCACGAGCGTCAAAGTAGAGTTATACGGTTCACTGGGTCAAACAGGCATTGGCCATGGCTCGGGTAAAGCTGTTATTTTAGGCTTAGCAGGGTACGACCCTGAGACTATCGACGCCGATTTAGTCGATGACATTCTTGCTACTATTGAGAACGAACAGGTTATTTACCTCAATAAAACTCACAAAGCTAAATTTCCCAAGCAAGGCGCCATTGTTTTTCATCGTCGAAAAACACTCCCTAAGCACTCTAATGCAATGGAAATTATTGCGTACAAAGAGTCAGAGCCTGTATACAGCAAAGTGTACTACTCAATTGGTGGCGGCTTTATCGTTACAGACGAAGAGTTTGATAACGAAAAGCAAGCAGCGTTAGATATTCGCGAGCAAAACCCAGCCCCTTACCCGTTTGAAACAGCTAAAGATCTGCTCGATATGTGTAAAGAGTCAGGCTATAGCGTTTCAACACTGATGATGAAAAATGAAAAAACACTTCGTAAAGAAGATGATATAAAAGACGAGTTATTCAATATTTGGCAAGTTATGAAAGCCTGCATTGAACGCGGAATGCGCACCGAAGGTATATTACCCGGTGGTTTAAAAGTAAAACGCCGTGCGCCTAGCCTTCATTTAAAGCTCAATATTGAAGTAAATAACGACCCACTACGTGCAATGGAT
The DNA here is from genome assembly GCF_049257175.1 of Pseudoalteromonas mucoides. Lineage (NCBI taxonomy): Bacteria > Pseudomonadati > Pseudomonadota > Gammaproteobacteria > Alteromonadales > Pseudoalteromonadaceae > Pseudoalteromonas > Pseudoalteromonas mucoides. The sequence continues at coordinate 335,104 of NZ_JBMMUC010000004.1, read as the reverse complement.
TGGGTTGATTTATTTGCCCTTGCGGTCAATGAAGAAAACGCCGCTGGTGGTCGTGTTGTCACTGCGCCAACGAATGGCGCGGCAGGTATTTTACCCGCCGTATTGATGTATTATCACACATTTATAAAAGAAGTAGATCGTGATATTGCAACTCGTTACCTGCTCACTGCGGCAGCCATTGGTATTTTGTATAAAAAGAATGCCTCAATTTCAGGTGCTGAGGTAGGCTGCCAAGGCGAAGTAGGCGTAGCCTGCTCTATGGCCGCCGGTGCATTAACTGAAATTGTCGGCGGCAACGTAGTTCACGTTGAAAACGCTGCTGAAATCGGCATGGAGCATAACCTAGGCCTAACATGTGACCCAGTTGGTGGACTCGTGCAAGTACCTTGTATAGAGCGAAACGCTATGGGAGCAATTAAAGCAATTAACGCATCTCGTCTTGCTATTCGTGGTAGTGGTGAACAAAAGGTATCTTTGGATAAAGTAATCAAAACCATGCTTGATACCGGTAATGACATGAAAACCAAATACAAAGAAACCGCCCGTGGTGGTTTAGCTGTAAATATTATTGAGTGTTAAATTTAAACCATTAAAAAAGCCGCAATTTGCGGCTTTTTTATAGCAATAAATACGTTACTTTACAGGTAACTCAATATCTTCAAACAATTTATCAACGTCTTCTTGGTTACGTAATAAACTTGCACGCTCTACGCGCTCTTTTGTTAGGTGCGGTGCAAAACGCTCAATAAAGTCATACATATAACTACGCAAAAAACTGCCTTTTCTAAAACCAATTTTTGTCGTACTGGCTTCAAATAAATGGCTCGCATCAATACACACTAAATCTGTATCAGAGATTTGATCAATCGCCATTGAAGCAACCACACCTACACCTAAACCTAAGCGTACATAGGTTTTAATAACATCGGCATCGGTTGCAGTAAACACAATATGCGGCTCTAAACCTTGCGCATTAAATGCTTTATCAAGCTCAGAACGTCCAGTAAAGCCAAACACATAAGTAATTAATGGATATTGTGCAATATCTGCAACGCTTAACGAGTTTGCTTTTTTAGCAAGCGGATGATCTTTTGCAACAACAATACTGCGATTCCAGTGATAACACGGCAACATCACCAAGTCTGAATATAAATGCAATGCTTCTGTGGCTATGGCAAAATCAGCATCACCGCGGGCTGCCGCATCAGATATTTGCTGTGGAGTGCCTTGGTGCATATGCAATGATACTGCCGGGTACTTTTTCATAAAGCCTTGAATTACACTTGGCAACGCATAACGTGCTTGCGTATGAGTAGTCGCAATATTTAACTTACCTTGATCAGGAAGTGTATGCTCATTCGCAACCGCTTTAATCCCTTCAACTTTAGATAGGATCTCACGAGAGATATTAATTATCTCATTACCGGCGCTGGTCACATGAGTTAAGTGCTTACCACTTCGACCAAAAATTTGTACACCCAACTCATCTTCTAACATGCGCACTTGCTTTGAAATACCAGGCTGAGAAGTAAATAAGCTCTCAGCAGTTGCTGACACATTTAGTTTATGATTTTGGACTTCGACGATGTATCTGAGTTGTTGTAATTTCATAGCTACATTTTTAGTGTTGTTATACTGCTTATTTATAAATGTTGAAGCACGCCAAGCCAAGTTTTATTTCTAATATTTAGAATAAAAAGACTAAACCGACCATTATTTATAAGATTATTGTCCTTAGGCTAGCACAAACGCTCGATATGAGGTAGCCATCTTTTTACAAGATAAGCTGACGAAAAAGCAAAAAATGCATTTTTATAGTTATAAATAATGAGAAAGACATTTTTATTTGTCACAAGCCGCGCAAAACTACCCTGTTAGCATATATTTAATGTAAGATAAAAATTATTAGCTTATAAAACCAGAGACCTAAACCATGATCGTTTCTATTATTATTATGTTGATAGTTGCACTGATTGTTATTGCCTTATGGGTAAGTGCGGTACAACAACATAAAGAGAAACAAGAAACTGAGCGCCGAAAAGAGCTCACAAAGCAAAAAAAGATCATAGAAGAATCTGAAGATATATTGCTCAATAGCGCCAATATCCCAATGTCAGAAAACGCCTACCGCGTAATTCAACGCCGTATATATGATGCACTCACAGCTATGGTGCAATTATCACCGACCTCAAAAGAGCTAAAAAACCGCTTAAATGAAGCAAAAACACGTATGTCAGACCCTGTAGATGCCAGTAACTCGGAAAACCTCGCATTACCTGATAGCGATAAACAATTAATCACGCTTATCCAAGGAATTAAAAAATTAAGAGCGGTTTTACGTTCAGAGCATGGCAAAGGTAAAGTAGATAGCCAAGTATTCGTAGCAGAAGATAAACGTTTAGAAAAACTACAACTGAGAATAAATATCGAAAGCCAAATTAAACGCGGTATATCAGCACGCTCGGCAAATATGGTGGGCTCTGCTCGTCAATACTTTGAAAAAGCCTACGCCACTGTGTCGGCTGTCGCTTATAGTGATGATTACATCAATTCAAAAAAACAAGAACTCGAAGGTTATTTAGAAGCAATAAGTACCGAGCTAAAAGCATCCAACGCAACAGCTTTAAAAAAGAAAACAGAACAAGAGCAAGACGACTTAGATGTACTTTTTGCACCAAAGAAAAAGTGGTAACTCACTTTTTCTTTGGTTGTATTTTATTAGTTTAAACTAGGATAAAAACGCAAATTTAATGACAAACATCGCCGTTAAAATCCACACACTGATACTTACCTCATCACGCTTACCGCATAACACCTTTACCGCTGTGTATGAAATAAAACCCAATGCAATACCATGCGCAATTGAAAACGTTAATGGTGTCATCAGCAATACCACACTTACTGGTATAGCGTCTGTCATATCATCCCAATTTACAAACTTTAAATTTTGTAGCATTAGTACCGCGACATATAAGATTGCTCCAGCGGTCGCATAGGCTGGCACCATTTGCGCAAGCGGTGCAAAGAACATCATTAATAAAAAGCAGATACCCACTACTACAGCCGTTAACCCTGTTCGACCACCAACAGATACACCGGCAACAGATTCAATATAAGAGGTAGTTGTTGACGTGCCTAACATTGAGCCTGCAATTGTTGCCGTACTATCAGCACTTAATGCACGGCCCAAACGTGGCATGTTACCCTTTTCATCCGCAAGTCCTGCTTTTTGTGTAACAGCTACAAGCGTGCCTGAGGTATCAAATAAATCAACAAACAAAAATGCAAAGATCACACTGAGCATTGAAAGCTCAAACGCAGCTGCAAAATCTAACTGCATAAAAGTAGGTGCTATAGAAGGAGGCATTGACACAACGCCGTGGTATTCTACTAGCCCTAAACCAAGCGCAATTAAGGTAACCGCTAAAATACTGATTAATACACCACTTTTGAAGTCACGATAAAGTAATGCAGCAATAATGAAAAAGCTAAAGATAGCTAACAACGGACCTGCAGCAGTAATATCACCCAACTGAACTAATGTAGCGGGACTCGCTACAATAATACCTGCATTTTTAAGGGCTATTAACGCGAGGAACGCACCAATCCCGGTGGCAATTGCTTGTTTGAGCACCAGAGGGATCGCGTTGATTATCCACTCCCTTACTTTGAACAAACTTAAAAACAAGAAGATACAGCCTGACATAAACACCGCACCTAATGCTGCTTGCCAAGTATACCCCATGCCTAAAACAACGCCGTAGGTAAAAAAGGCATTGAGCCCCATACCAGGGGCAAGCGCTAACGGGTAGTTAGCCCAAAAGCCCATAATAAAGCAACCAATAGCCGCAGCAATACAGGTTGCTACAAATGCAGCACCTTGATCCATCCCTGCTTCTGCTAACATGGCAGGGTTTACAAAAACAATATAAACCATGGTGATAAACGTAGTTAAGCCCGCAATACACTCCCGACGAACGGTCGAATCATGAGCTTTGATCTTGAATAGCGCATCAAGCATAATAAAATTTCAGCTAACAAATGAATAATTACGTAATTTTACCATAGATTTTACGAATAACAGGACAAATTACCTTGTATTAGACTAAACTTATGCTGTGAATGAAAACAATAACATGCGTGGTATTATGACAGATACATCTCCAAGCGGGCTGGACTTAGAGCAACAACTAAATAATGTTTTATCCTTTATTACTCAACCGACTAATACGGTACAAAATGAGGGTAAAGCAGATACTCCCGACAATGTCGTTACCAAAGCATTATATTATTTAAAAAACGACCAACCTCCCCTTGCAGCAAAGTGGATGAGACTTGCAGCCATGGCAGGTAATCATCGTGCGCAATTTTACCTAGGCTTGTTTTTTATAAAAGGCCAAGGCGTACCACAAAGTGTATTTCATGGTGCGGTTTGGCTTAGCCTTGCAAGTAGTCAAGGGTATGAACCTGCTACAACAGCGCTAACTGATTTGAGAAAACACCTGACAACAAAGCGCTTTCAAGATGCAAAATGTTATGCGGCAACACTGTATGAACAAATTCACCAGCAACAATTTAATCACTTAATCCCAGCAGCTCCTTAATATGAGCTTAACCACAAAAAACATAAACCACTGATATTTAATGTGATTATATATTTCCGTTCATTTAAAACAAAAAAGTTGATTAAAAAATAGCAAAAAGCACTTGCGCAAAACAACTGTATAAACTACTGTATACACATACTGTATAAACAACCAGTGAGTGAAAGTTATGTTACAGCCTATTACCGTAAGAACTGTTAAAAGCTACCAACAAGATAATCAAAGTGCAGCCGTCAATTTAATTCAAATTGAAGATGAGATATCTGCAACTTTTGAATTATTAAAAGTGCTTCACCATTACAACAGTCAAAATGCGTGGACCCTTTTAATTGCACCTGACCATGTACCAAGTAAAGCATTGCTAGACTCTTGCTCAATTGATACCTCAAAGCTATTAGTGATCAGACAAAAGCACTTGGTTAACTTAGAGTATGTATTAAATTCTGCACTTCATAATGGTAACTTTGCCGCAGTGATCACCTGGACTGATATAGTAAAGGATAATCAGCTTGCTGATTTATCAATCAATTTAGAGCACACTAGCGCAAAATTATATTGTTTTACTAAAACGAAACAGCCAAGTGAGTTAGCATTAGCTCAGTAAGCTGTTAAAATATCGTTTTATCTAACAGGTAAAACATAATGACCTCACTCACGCAAAGCCTTTGCTTGTGCAATAGTAAGCTGAGTTATGCTGACTGCTGTGAAAAGCTACATGCTGGTTCAGCACAGGCAACATCGCCAGAGCAACTTATGCGCTCGCGTTACGTAGCTTATGCTCTAAAAAATGCCAAATACGTTTATCAAACATACGCAAAAGAAAAACAACCCGAAAACCCAGTTAAAGAAATAGCTGACTTTGCTAATAGCTGTCGTTTCAGTAACCTAGATGTAATGGCCGCTGAACACGGTGAGCAAACAGGGGTCGTCGAGTTTTGTGTAAGCTATTTTTATCAAAATTTATATTGCCAGTTGCACGAAAAGTCACGATTTGTAAAAGAAGAGGGGCTATGGCGCTACTTAGATGGTGATATATTTCCCACTACCGATATTAAAGTCGGTCGTAACGATGAGTGCCCATGTGGCAGTGGTAAAAAATATAAAAAGTGTCATGTAAGCTCGTAGTAATAAACAACCACGACACTTGTTTAAAGTAATGGCAGAATTTAAGCCTGCCTTACTACTTGCTCAGCTAAAATCATATCTTTTATTATGTGAGCTTTCACAAAGTGGTCTAACTGATGTGTTTGTATCCACCAACTTGCAACTTCCATTAGTAGTTCTGGCTCATTATTTTTATTGGCAAAAAAAGCATAAAAAGATAAACCTACCTCATCGCCTTTTGCTGCTATTTTCTTATCACATACCTCTATAATGCGGTTTCTTAGCTCTGTACGCATACCTAGTAACCCCCTTAATTTAACAAACACGACTACACCCTTGCAGCTGGGTTATTATGTGATTAATTATATATGAATTAAACTTTTCTTATATCCATAGGTTAAGATAAATAAGACAAGTATGAAACTGGGAACGTCTTGGGAGCTGGGAACTAGAAGTACTAGGCACACCTGAAGTGTTACCGCGGGTAAACTGATTTATGATTGGTATATAGCACATGGTTGCACAGCTACCGCAGTTGTAGTGTGTAACTCATTACAAAAACAAATCATAAAAGATATTTTTAAAAGCACTGCAGCTGTTTTTACTGATATTGAACAAGCTATACAATGGCTAGAACAGAATGACCATGAGGCTGACCTTCTGCAAACTGGTTAATCGCTTATATCTACACTAAATTTAAAGCTGCTTGTATCAAACATTTCTTGGCGGCATTGGACATAATTACTGTATAGTAAAGTAAAGCTATTACAACCAATGTAAAACATGAAAGCATGTAATCAATGTGGTAAATGCTGTATTAAATATGGCGGTGGTGACCTTAATGCCACACAAGAAGAAATTGATTTATGGGAGCTCTTCAACCCCGATATTTTTGCATTCGTTAAAGATAATCAAATATGGCATGACCCACAATCAGGCGAAAAACTCACACAATGCCCATTTCTCGAAATAGCACCTAAAAGTGATCCTCACGCCACCAATAAATATACCTGCAGCATCTACTTAGACAGGCCAGAAGATTGCCAACACTACCCTAGTTTAATAACCGAAATGGTTGCTGATGAATGTGAAATGATCGAAGTCAGTGATTTAAAAAATTACAAAAGAGCACAAACCAAACTAGATTTTATTATGCTTGATAGCCGCCCTAAACGTTGATATTGACATTAAGTAATACGTGCTAAAAATATCTCAACATACCTAAACCTCCCTTTTAATTTTATAAGAAAAATTTAATGATTAAATATGCACCAGTTTAAAGCACACATTATGTCTTAATGATCCATTATTGGTAGATTTCATTGCCCATTCGAATTAACAAAAAAGTAACATGCTGTATTGTATACATTTTAAATAACTGGCACTAACTATGCTTTAACTAAGAAAATTAGTCTTTTAAGACGTATTTTTGCATCTTAAAAATGTACTAACTAATTTAACAACTTATTCAGTTAAAGCTAATAACAATGCAAAGTAGCATTTATTAGTTTGGCATCGTGGCCCACAACAATTCAGATTTATCTGCATTGTTGTGGGCTTTTTTTTTGGAGAAAAAAATGTTGAAAATACCATTAAAGCACCATTGCAAAAGATTATGTCAAGCAGTCATCGCCGGTACTTACTTATCCGCATCATTGCTTACGAGAAAGACGAAGGCTTATACAGTACACCGCAAGCCAATACTACTTATGTTATTGCGTAGGTGAACAATGGAACCAGCACCTTGGATGTGAGAAAAGCGATAAACGACCAGTGCCTGACTTTAGTGTGCACTATCGACACCCATAAGACCGCCTAGCGCTAGCAGAAAATCCGCCGTACAACCGATTACGATCAGACGTACTCACTTTTTATATAACAAACAAAGAAAAGTTGAAGAGATAACTAAATCAACAAAAAACAATCTGATGTCGCTTAATAACAATTAATAAACTTTACGGAATCAACATGAAAAATCGATTTAAATTATCAAAAATTACTTCATTGATATTATTAACTAGTATTGCCTTGCCCACTTATGCCAATACTGAATCAAAAACCACACTTGATTTTAACCTTCGCTATGAAGGCGTTCAGCAAGACAACTTGTTAAAAGATGCTTCAGCCTTAACACTTCGTTCGCGTTTGAACTTTGCAAGCGCAAGTTACAAAGGTTTTTCTGGCGTGATTGAATTTGAAGACTCCCGCCAAGTGGCTGGTGTCGATAGCTACAACGATACAGTAGTTAATAACCCGCTATATTCTGTTATTGCCGATCCGCAAACCACTGAGCTTGACCAAGCTTTTGTAAAATATCATTCAGATAAGTTCACAGCTAAGCTAGGTCGCCAAGTAATTGCGCTTGATAATCAGCGCTTCGTAGGTCATGTTGGCTGGCGCCAAGACAGGCAAACATTTGATGCCCTAACCTTCAATGCTAATGTGGCTGCTAATTTGAAGGCAAGTTACAGTTACATCAATAAACGTAATCGTATTTTTGCACAAGACAAAGACCTTCATTCCAACGACCACCTTTTAAACTTAAGTTATCAAACCGGTTTTGGCACACTCAACGGATATAGTTACCTTCTCGAAGTTGATGAAGGTATAGACAATAGTCTAGATACTTATGGCATTAACTTTAAAGGTAAGAGAGATAAATTTGCGTACTATGCTGAGTTTGCAACACAGCAATCACAAACCAACACAACAGATTATTCAGCTACCTATATCGCCATAGAAGGAGCTTACAGCTTTGAAACGATAACAGCCAAATTAGGTGTAGAACAGCTCGGCAGCGATAATGCTATGTATGGGTTCTCAACACCACTGGCAACACTGCACAAATTTAATGGTTGGGCTGATCAGTTTTTAGCAACCCCTAACGAAGGGCTCGTTGACTTATATGCAGCAATTTCAGGTAATATCTTAGGTGGAAAGTGGACATTTGCTTATCACGACTACTCCGCCGACGAAGCAACACAAAGTGTCGACGATTTAGGTAATGAAATTAACGCTGTTTACAGCAAGAAGTTTGCAAAAAATTATACCGCAGGGATTAAATACGCCATGTACTCAGCTGGCGACGCTGGTGCAGGTAAAGTTGATACCGACAAAATATGGTTATGGATAGCCGCTAAGTTCTAAATTATAGCGCTAGCTTTTGGTTCACTCTTAAAGCTAGCGCTGAACTCATAAACATCTAAACGTTTACCGTGGTAAAATAAAATACGCACTTTTAATCACTTAATTTAGCGAACTAACATCCATATACCTGCTGCAATCATAAACACGTTTTCTGTTAATGAAATAAACCCTAAAGGCACATTACTATCTCCACCGACACAGGCACACTTTAGCTCTCGTTTATCAACGTACACAGCTTTAAATACTGACACAGCACCAATTGTACCTATGAATAACGAAATAGGTGCAACAAGATAAGCCGTGAGCCCGGCCACCATGCCAATTCCTACAAAGGCTTCTAAAAATGGGTAAACATAAGCATAAGGTACAACTTTCATTGCAAGTAAATCATACGTAATAAAGGAGTTTGAAAAACGATATAAATCTTGCAGCTTTTGAATAGCAAGCACAGCCATGGTTAATGCAACAAATAGCTCAGCAGTGCCAATAGAGAATAGCCCCGCACCTAGAGAATAACTAAACGCGATACTCAATAAAAAGGTTACAGCAAATATTGCAAACACAGGTGTATAACTTGTACCTTGCTGACCGGCTTGAGATTTATTAAAAAATGCACGTAAATCGTCATAGCCTCCAATACGTCTATTGTCTATAAATGTTTGAGGTGTCGCTTTTACATTATATTGCTTTTTAAATTCATCAGTTTGCTCTCGCGAAGCTAATAAATGGTCATCAACGTCATAACCCTCGCGCTCTAATAAATCTTTTGATTTAAGTCCAAATGGGCAAATGTGTTCATTCGTAGCCATTCGATAAAGTTGAGCTGACTTACGCATTTTATGCTCCTTTTAATATTGAAAATAAAACTGGACTGTGCGCTTTAACCCTCAGTAGCAAGTTGTTATGTTTAATAATTAAAAAACAAATAAACCAATATCGCTATGCCCTTTGAGATTGTTCATTCGGTATATTATTCAAACATGACTGTAGCTATTACATCGCAGAGCTTAAAAATCAGCTTTACCTGTGCATTTCACGCCGATATCTAACCTCATTCAAAAACTATACCGTAGCATTGCAAAGCAGCGAGTAAAGACAGCAAACGATAAAAAATCACGAAACCTATTTGATGATAACCACCTATGAAAGTGGCTGTTTTAAAGGTATAAACCAAGGGAATTAACATTGCGCTAGGCAATGACTATTTAGCATCACAAGGTTTAGTGTCATTAAGGGATATTTGGATCAACTAAAATAAAAAGGACAGCCATATTTTTCTGGGTAAAATTTACTCAGCGAAATTGACAGGAATGAATTTTTTTGCCAGGGTAAGTCTGGCTTGACTCCTTACCCAACGAAAAAGCCATAACCGTTTACCGTGGGTGAATAATATCTATTAGATCACAGTCACCCAGTGGATTCAAAGTTAAAAAACGAACAATTCAAATTAGGAAGTTAAGTTCCTAAAAAGAGTAATTCTACAGCCTCAACGCTCAACTAACCGGTGAGGTTTGCTGGCACGTTGTTTTGCGTATTTTTGCAAAACGCGTGACCGTAAATCGAATCCGCGTTTAGTTGCTTGTTATGCGTGTTTATTAAAAGCTCAAAGCTTTATCACGACTTATGAAACCGTTTCCATTACATAAATCACAGTCCAATGAAATGTTACGACACTTTGGGCAAGTAATTTGATCATACTCAGCTAGATCTACGCTATCAGCAAGTGATTGCTTTACAGATCCCATGCCATGGCAAAATTCGCAATCATCTCCAGCTAGTTTGCAGCAACCGTTGCATATAGGACATGTGGTTAAAGTTTCTGTGATACTTTGATCTAACCTTGTTACATTAACAGTACTGCTTTGAACTTGCTCAGCAATTTTTATTTGATGTTCAAAATACTTCTTTATAGCGATTTTAAATTGATTTGGATCTTTTTTCCAAGCATCTTGAGATATTCGGATTGATAGAATACCTTCGTCAGAAGCAATAGCAGTATCACGTAAATATGTTTTTTTTATGTTGTTTTCTAAAAAGTGTGTTGGGTATCCATCATACTCAACTCCTATTGAAGCAATCTTTACGATTTCAAAACCTATTTTACGATGTAGTTCAATAACTATGTCAATTGCCCAAGGGTGAGAATTATTGATACTATTTTTCACCTTGTATTGCGGAATTATTTTTACAGTGTGCCCTTTAGAGCCTTTTCCACTGAGAATGAGCTGACTTAAATCTACAATTTGTAAAGGCCTGAATTGACTGATCAGATTGGCGATAACCTCTAACTCTGCAAAAGAGGTTTGCTCAGTACCTTTCAAGTTTACCAATGCTATAGAAACATCATTGCCTACAAGAGGGGTAATTTTTTTATGTAATTTCTTCTGGTTGTTCGTAAAACCACTTACTATGTCGTTTAGACTATTCATTATTCCCCCTTACAAGTTTAGATAATGTGGGGACTTTTCGCAGGTTTTCAAGTAAAACGCATAACGTCCATAACAGCGGACGTGTTTTAAGTTGATGTAGCGTAGCGAAAGCAGCTTAAAACCGTTCCGCTGATTGTGTTTGTTAAAACTTTTTAATTTTAAGGACACGACTAAATGCTTCTGTAAGCTCGTCTCTAAGACTATCTAACTTAGGCTCCAGCTCTTCGATTGCTTTCTGTACTTTTATTAATTCAGATTCATTTTCCGGCATACCTTCTAATCTTTCTCTTCGCCTCAAAAACTCACGATGTACTTGGGTGTTTATTTCAGCTTTTTTAACAACTTTATAAATATCATCAGGCAAAAGGAATTTAGCCTCATTAAAGGCTGTATACAATGCTGTCATCTCGTCGCCTTCATAATCACCCAATCCAAATTGCACGTTATATATAGAATGAACAACTAAATCGTAGATTTTAAAGCGTCGGTCATATAGGTCTAACCTTAGTTTTTCTCTATTGGCAGAATACTGTTGCCATGCAATAAACACAGATGCCATAGCAATAACAGGTAAAGATAACTTCGATACTTCAACTATTTCAGATATCACAACTTTCCTTAGTTTTAACGCCTCGTTAAGAGGCTAAAAATTGTTTGCTAAAATGTGTAGCGAAGCGAAACCGAGCAAACTGTTTTTAGTCCCGCTTAATTGGCTTGTTAGTGTTCAGGGCTGCGATCTATCAAGCCAAAACTCATATTCAATATTATCAATGCTTGATTGACCAGTTAACTCTTTAACTGCAAGTAACATAGCGTAATTGTATTTGTCCAAAGAGCTGCAGATTTGAGGCCCCATATACGCAATAACTTTGTTTTTTTGTATAGCATAATGTGTTGATTCTAGGCTTTTTAAATTAGAGCAAGTTTTAATGTATTTTAAGCAAGCCATAGCACCGCACCACATAGAAAATAATTTGTGATAATTTTGATTAAGTTCGAATACCTCACTTAAATCCATTTCGTCTATTGTATCGATATTTTTAGTGTTAAGTATATTAATAAAATAAGTACGCAATGTAACACCGTCGCTAACATCTTTGTCGAGTTCAAAGTTTAGTTCATTTAAGTATTCAGTTAATTGAGCTTCTTGAATACTTACCAAGTTTTGGCGGTGTTGAATAACTTGAAGGTAAATTTGTACGCATAAAACTGATAAGGTTAATAGCGTTAATATTGGAGCGTAGATCCCGCCAATGTAACCCCCAAGACTTGCCCATTCTGATGACTCTTTCCAAAAGCCTAGACCGAATTGATACACATAGGCCGCAACAGGAAAAACGAGTACAACGGCAAGAATTAAAAATATTATATTTCGACTCACTCAAGACTCCATGTGCACACTAACATTTTAGTATTTATGCGACACGCAGTTTGTGTTGCATAATCGCTTGTTGGACTGAGACGCTACCTGCTCGGTATATCAGAGTTGGTGTTGTTTATGCTATGGGAATTTGCTTTTTAGAGGCGCTAGCTAAATCAGCTAATTTAATAAGCTTACCTATTATAAATTAAGCTTTCCCTGCATTGCTCAGCGTTTATTATCTATTCATTAAACCTAATGTTTAACCGTTAAGCAAGGATATTTTTCTCACGCACAGTCGGGACTAGCCTGAGCAGTTAAGCAGGTTAACTTATTGATTTTATGCAGCAAGCAAGGCTGCTAACTCGTTCGCGCTATTTTATTTGTCGCCACATCTAAATTCATCACGCCAATAAATCGTAAGATACCCGCCTTGCACGACTGACAAGGCCAATGCGGTATTAGTCGTTCTTGCTCTGTCTTCGGCTTCACCGCTTTGAATGGGATTGCTGATGCTTGAGCCTTTATTAACCCTAACTTTCGCTTGCGACACGCATTAGCTAAAAACCCATAGTGTCGAATGCGCATAAACCCTTTCGGTAATACATGTTGTAGGTAACGCCGTAAATTCTGCCTCAAAATCACTGGCGTGGCAGTATTTATTTCCCTCACATATATTAAGTACAGATCCTCAAAGTGGTGAAATAAGACGACATCATTTTCATCATTCGTGTATAAGAAAAGAAATAAAGAAAGCCGTTCAAAAATCGGGATTAACAAAAATAATAACACCGCATACTTTACGCCATTCATTTGCAACGCATCTATTGCAAAGTGGTGCCGATATCAGAACAGTTCAAGCTCAGCTTGGTCATTCAGATGTAAAACAACGCAAATATATACTCATATTTTACAGCAAGGAGCGAACGGTGTAATTAGTCCATTAAGTAAAATATTTTAAACTTTATCAATGCTCACTTCACGGCAAAGGTATGATGAAAAAGCACGCCTATTTGATTAAAAATGATGTCATTACAATTTTGATGAGGATTTACCAAAAGTGCATTATGAGAAAACAATATTCGTAATTTTTACGATAGTTTGAAAAGGGAAATTTACAACACCCAAATGAGGAATTTGGGTGGCAGTCTTACCAGCCACATCTCGGCACACACGTCACAAACTGTGGCTGCTCCCTTCCGGGCCTGACCAGGTTCGCCTGCTAGTGTTGCGAGAGGACCAATAAGACTACCATTGAGGGCCTTGGTTGGCGCGGGAAGGATTATCTCTACTTTTGCACTCTTATTCAAGAGGAAATCAAAAAAGAAAGTGCGATTGCATGTTAAACACACAATCGCACTGTTTTTTATACGATTTAAATCATTGTTCTGATTAATGAGCTATTGCTTATCTAACTCTGCCTTTACATTGCGCAGTACTGCTTTTACTTTTTTCATGTTCTCTGGGCCCATGCGTAATAGCTGCTTTTGTGCTGCAGGTAAACGTTCCCACTCTGAGTAGGCATATTGATAAGTGACAGAGTCTCTTAGTAGCGGCATATCGCCTTTAGGCTCTGGGGTATCAAGTAGTAACTCAATTGCTTCTTCAAGGGTTTGATTAAACGCATCACCTTGATAACCAATTTCAGTGTAGGCATCGTTTATAAGCGGCTTATATTCGTCATACAAACGTACAATTTGTGCTGCACTCATGCTAGTAAATATTTTAACGTACGGGGTATAACGCTCATAGCTATTAGGGTCAATCGTGAGTATTTCCCCCTCAATAACGCTAAAGCTTTCTTCTGGACGTTCTACTGGGGCGTGCTTAGCAGCCACTTTACCTTTTGCTAAATTATCGATAAACACAACACCACGACGAATAACGTCATCAGTAACCAATAACCCCATCACTTGGTCACTTAGGTACTCGTCAATATTAGCAACAACCACCTCATCACTTTCATTTAAATTAGGTAACGGCTTCACTTCTAGCGCAGGCTCCGCATCTCTATTTGGTGGGCGGTTTACAACCTCGGGCTCTGGTAGCGCTTCTGGTTCAGGCTCTGTTACTGCCGGCTCTGGTGTTTTATATTCTTGAATGGGTTGTTCTACAGGTGCTTGCTCAACAACGGGCTGCGGTTCTTCATCCGAGCTTAATAAAACAAATGCGGCAGCACACGCAATAACAATGAGTATAACAAGTGCAAACAGCAAATTGTTATTTGGTGGACGCTTTTCGACATCTGGCTGTGGTGATTGATCTGACATACGAACTCCATAAAAATTAAAATGCATTATTCAAACACTTAGAGGTGACTAAGTGAGTAAAATTCCCAACCAAGCGATAAAAAAGTGTTCTCGCTCAGGTATCCTTTGATTCTTCTAGCTTAAAGACTTACAGTTAATAAATAAAGTAAAGACGGTCAACAGTTTAATTGCAACTATGAGAATAAAACAAGTCGATATAAATAAGCCTAAAGTAGCTCTTCTCTTAACTGGGGGTGGCGCACGTGCGGCTTACCAAGTAGGTGTTTTAAAAGCGCTGGCGCAAAGTATGCCTCGCACAGCTCCCTTACCTTTTACCATTATTAATGGCACATCTGCGGGGGCGATTAACTCTGCAGCGTTGGCGTGTTATGCATCCTGTGCCCACCTTGCCAGTCGAAAATTAGAGCATGTGTGGAAAAACTTTTCTACTTCAATGGTTTACAAAAGTGACTTCCTCAGTGTATTTGGTCACGTTGCGCGGAATATGCTAACCAGCTTTCAGTCTGAACATATTAATCATCCACCAGCGAGTTTGCTTAATAATCAGCCGCTTCGTAAGTTACTCAGCGAAATTTTAGATTTAACCAGTATTGAGCGAAACCTGCACCGCAATTATTTAGATGCATTGTCAATTACGGCGTCTAGTTATACCACGGGTGACTCTGTGGCATTTTTCCAGTCGAATACTCAATCACCTTGGCAGCGGGCCAAACGTGAAGGCAAAGCGACACGTATTAATGTTGAGCATTTAATGGCATCAAGTGCTATTCCTTTAGTATTTCCAAGTGTTAATGTGCAAAACCACTATTTTGGTGACGGCTCAATTCACCAATTGTCGCCACTCAGCCCGAGTGTGCATTTAGGTGCTGAAAAAATATTTATTATCGGGGTTGATGAGCCTAAAGAATTACATCCACCGGGTTATTTACCGCATTTCCCAGGATTATCATCTATTGCTGGTCATTTGCTTGATAGTGTATTTAGCGACACCTTGCAATCAGATTTAGAGCGTTTACAACGCATAAACCGTACTTTAGGGCTCATGCCAGGGCGAGATAAACACCAAGAGTTAAAACAAATTGATACCTGTGTGGTAAACCCATCTGAAAACTTTAATGCCATCGCTGCGCAGTACTATGATGATATGCCACTGCCAATAAAAGTGTTATTACGTATGATTGGCGTAAAGAAGCATTCGCAATCGAGTTTAACCAGCTATTTATTATTTGAAAAACGTTATACTCAGCATCTCATTGCGATAGGCTACAAAGATGGCATAGAAAAACTTCCACAGATCAGGGCATTTTTAGAGTTAGATTAAATTATTCACTGCCATCGATAAGGTAACGCTCAACCCGCTCAACTCGTCTTGGCTTTCCTTGTAGTACTAAGATATCACCGGCGAGTAAACGAGTATGCTGTGATGGCGAATCTATTTCTCGGTCTTGTCGGCGCAAAGCTCTGACTGATACGCGGCGCTTTTCTAAATTGAGCTCACTAATACTTTTATCAACCGAAAACGCCCCCTCTGGTAATGCGATAACATGTAAGTATTCTAATCGCTCTGCGTTATTATCCTCTGTGCCGAATTTGTCGCCTGCAAAAAAACCATGTAAATATTTATAACGGTTACGCCGCTCTTTACTCACCCTTCGAACGATGCGTGTCATCGGCACACCTGACATATACAACACATGCGATACCAACATTAAACTGGCTTCGAGGGCCTCGGGGACTACTTCAGTTACGCCCAGCGCTTGTAGTAATTCGAGTTCACTGTCGTCTCTCGTACGCAAAAGGATTTTAACGTCTGGCGCGATTTGTTTTTCAGCCAGTTTGAAATAGTGGCACAAAAATCGCTTTATCTAAGCTATAACACACTCCTGGGGGGAGATTTCAGTGGAAAACGTCCATATTTTGACGCAACGCATTTCGGCACGTGGCGAGTTTCTGCCGTTTTCGGCAGAGCATTACCGAAATAATGAGCCTGCGGCTATTCATAGCTTAGTTGCAAAGCTGCAAACTACGTTGAATATTGAGGAAATACTCAGTATTTACGCAGAAAATGCAAAGCAGGTTATTAATTTTTCAGGAATGCAGTTTCAATCGTCGCAAGGAGTGACACAAATTGATAACAGTGATAACACCAATCCACCTTACTCGTTTGATTTAGATATAAACAACGAGCATTTGGGGCAATTAATCTATTTTAGCCAGTATCCGCTTACAGGGAATATTGAAGCTAAACTAGTGGGATTACACAATGCCTTAGTGTATCCCTTAAGAAATGCATTAATGTATAACCGTGTGTTACGTTTAGCCACTAAAGACACGCTAACAGGGCTCAATAACCGCAGCCAATTTAATGACATTTTATTAGAAAAGCTGGAGCGATGTCGCCGTCAGCATCGACCGTTTAGTTTGATGTTGCTTGATTTAGATAACTTTAAACAAGTTAATGACAGCTTTGGTCATAAAATTGGCGATGACGTATTGAAAGAGTTTTCGACAGTATTACAAACCAGTATTCGCGGCACCGACTCTGTATTTCGTTTTGGTGGCGACGAATTTGCAATACTTATTGACGATCCTGAATTTATTACTAATAAAGTCATTGCGCAGCGCATAATGCGTTTAGTCGGTGACTCCAGTGTTATGGCACAATACCAAGTCACCACGAGCATTGGCTACACTTTGGTAAATAGCCATGATTGTGAAGATGAGATTTTTTCGCGCGCTGATAAGGGCTTATACAAAGCTAAAGCCGCGGGTAGAAACTGCGCCAGAGCGTATTAACAAAATAGATAGCGCCTAGCCCCCAAGGCGCTTAACCTTTACTTATTAGCTTATAACCTAGTAACGCTAAGCAAAAACCAAAAAAGAACCCACTCACTAAATAAAGTAACGCAGCCATTGTCGCAAGCGGCATCATGACGACTAATAATAACGGCACGCTCACCCCAGCAATAAAATAAACTCCCCCTTTACCCAGCCAATAAGCGATTAAAATAATTCCACAAGCTAGGCCACCTATAAACGCATAGAGTAAAGTTAATAAGTCGATTTCAAATAAAAAACCTGCTGCTATTGCAATCAATGTTGTTACTAACAAGCCAAGCGGTGCTTTATTAACCAGTGATAAGCCGACATGAGGCTGTTGGTTCATGTATGGTACTCCCAAAAAATTCCTTCATCGCTAACATGATTTGCACTGATGAAGTAACCGACGACTTGAACTAATTCGTCGTTATAAAAAATAAGTGGCACACTGGCTCGTAACCAAGGGGCTACTTTTGCATCTTTAAACCAATGCTTTACAGTATTGCGGCCGGGTTTATTCAAAGGTTTTATTTTTGCCTGAGAATGATCAAACTTCACTGTTACATGCTCATCGGCTTGAGGCAGCCTTATACCCTTCCCTTGCATTGGACTAATACAAGCGCCGGTATTTAGAATAAAAGTATTATCAGAGCGCTCAGTTACAACCAGAGGCGCTTGTGCTTTGTGTTTTACAAAATACAAAAAACCTTGATGACGACGGATGTCTCCGTCTTTTAATTGTATTTTTAACTGTGCGTCAACCTGTGCATTAATCCCTTGCTCTAAGATTTGCTCAGTTTGCTTTTGCGATGGCATTAAGGCGGTAAATTGCTCAAGCCAACAACGTAATACATTTGCTTGGCGTGCAGCACTGTACATTGCAAGCTCGCTACAGCTTAAGCCTTGAGTTTCACTTTGGCATTTAGCTAAATCTTGCAAGGTATATTCATGCAGTAAATCTTGCTGCTGCTGCAAAAGTGTAATGCTGCGTGAAGCACTTTTTTCAAAACCGGTAAATTTATCCGATAAAACTGGCACCACTTTTTGGCGGATAAAATTACGGTCAAAGCGTTCATCTGTGTTTGAATCATCGGTAATATGCGCAAGCGAGAATGTTTTTGCAAATGACTCTATTGCACAGCGTGTAATATCAAGTAAAGGCCTAAAGCAAACACGACCGCTTTTCAGTAGGCGGGTTTGTCGCATAGATGCTAAGCCTTTCAAACCTGAGCCGCGTTTAAGGCGCAGTAAAAACGTTTCAAGCTGATCGTTCAAATGCTGCCCTAACAAAATGACACTGCCTTTATCACTATATTGATCTAATGCTAAATAGCGTGCATCACGGGCTTGCTCTTCTAAACTAGTGCGCGAACGCTGTTCAATTTCAACACGTACCCCGTTAAATGGCATATTTAATTGCACGCACAGCTCAGCACAAAATGCTTGCCAATCATCGGCATAATTACTTAAACCATGATTAACGTAAACAGCACTCAGTTGCAAAGCTGGTATTTCACGTTTCATTTCATTCATCACATTTAATAACACCACGGAATCCACCCCGCCTGAGAGCGCGATTGTAAATGACGTTTGATTATCATCGACAAACGGGACAATAGTGCTTTTTACTTGTTGGTACAAAGGTGTTGAATGCATGAATTTAACCGCTAAATAAGTGATTGATTAGCTACTAGCTACAGCTTACAAACATTTTAAAACAAAAAAGCCGCTAAAGCGGCTTTTTTCTGCATTCGAGCTATTTTTTAGCAATAACCAAATGACATTAATCGTTTGTAACGTTGATCAAGCATTTCATCAAGCGACAGCGCTTGTAAGTCTGCAAGGTCACGTTTAAGCTGATTTTTAAGGTTACGTGCCATTGCATCGTAGTTACGATGTGCACCACCTAAAGGCTCTTCGACTAGGTTGTTGATCAAATCAAGTTCTTTAACGCGCGCAGCAGTAACACCCATAGCTTCTGCAGCAAGCGGTGCTTTATCAGCGCTTTTCCAAAGGATTGATGCACAGCCTTCTGGCGAAATTACCGAGTAAGTGCTGTATTGCAACATGTTAACGCGATCGCCAACACCAATTGCCAGTGCACCACCTGAACCACCTTCACCAATAACTGTACAAATAGTTGGCACTTTGAGTGCTGCCATTACTTTTAAGTTACGTGCGATAGCTTCAGATTGACCACGCTCTTCTGCACCAACACCTGGGTATGCACCCGGTGTATCGATGAAAGTCATAATTGGCATTTTAAAACGTTCAGCCATTTCCATTAAGCGTAATGCTTTACGGTAACCTTCTGGCTTTGGCATACCAAAGTTGCGTTTAATTTTTTCAGCTGTATCACGTCCTTTTTGTTGACCGATCACCATTACTGGTTGACCTTCAAAACGTGCTACACCACCTAAAATAGCCGGATCATTTGCAAAAGTACGATCACCCGCTAACTCGTCAAACTCCGTAAAAATGCGCTCGATATAATCTCGAGTATAAGGACGCAACGGATGACGGGCTAACTGAGAAACCTGCCAAGCACCTAATTTAGAGAATATTTCCTCTTTTTGTTGGGCACTTTTTTCTTTTAATCGGCTGACTTCCTCTTCTAACTCAAGGTCTAATTCGCCAGCGCGGCTTATATTTTGTAACTCTTCAATTTTTGCTTCTAATTCTGCGATTGGAAGCTCAAAATCAAGATAATTGAGGCTCATGCTCTAAACTACCTAATTAGTTAAATTCTAGTTCTACATCTTGTGCAGCCATCAGTGAAAGCTTATGAATTAAGTCATCACTAGGCGTAACACACCATTCTGTGCCTAAGGTTAACTCAGCCAACGCATCTGGACGTTGATAGAAAACCCTAATCGGACATGTACCAAACTTATAAGGTTCGAGTACTTTTTGTAAATTATCGAAGAAGTTCGCCTCGATTTGCACCATATTTAGCGTCATTTTAATCGCTTTTATGCGTTTTTCTCGCGCTTGCGCTATGGTGCATATGTCTCTGGCGGTCATTGTAATGCCACCGGAGAAGTTATCAAAGCTGACCTGTCCAGATATTACCAAGATATTGTTGATTTGCAGCATATCTTGGTACATTTCAAACTGTTCTGGGAATAAGCGTACATCAATACGGGCACTCTTGTCATCTAAAGTTATAAGCCCCCATCGATTTCCCTTCTTATTTATTAGTGTACGTGCTGCTATGACAAGGCCTGCAGCGGTTGATTGCACATCACGATTAGTTGGCTGTAAATCGACTAAACGCCCTGTGGTGTAATGCTTAAGCTCTCTACGGTATTGATTTATCGGGTGACCGGTTAAATAAAGGCCTAGAGTTTCTTTTTCACCGTCTAACCACTGGTTATCTGTCAATGGTGTAGCTTTTATAAAGGCTTGTTCAACTTCATCAGGCTCTGTGGCAAGTAAACCAAACAAATCAGTTTGACCTAAAGATTCTGCTTTATTGTGTTGATCAGCAGCCCGCATCGCATCTTTTAGACTCGCTAGCAGCGTGGCACGTCCTGGTTGGGTTTTATCTGGGCCAAGTTGATCGAGTGCACCAGCGTAAATGAGCTTCTCCGTAACACGTTTATTTAAACGCTTTAAATCCACCCGGGCGCAGAAATCAAATAAGTCTTTAAACGGGCCGCCTTCACTGCGCGCTTCTAAAATTGCATCAACAGGCGCTTCACCAACCCCTTTAATAGCGCCGATACCGTAAACAATTTCGCCTTGCTGATTTACAGCAAATTTAAACTCACCCGCGTTTACATCCGGCGGTAATAAGGTGAGTTTCATGTTTTCACATTCATCCACCAAAATTACGATTTTATCGGTGTTATCCATATCTGCCGACATTACCGCAGCCATAAACTCAGCTGGGTAGTGCGTTTTCATCCACAAGGTTTGGTACGATACTAGCGCATAAGCTGCTGAGTGAGATTTGTTGAAACCATAACCCGCAAACTTCTCTACCAAGTCGAAGATTTTAATTGCAAGTTCACCGTCAATACCGTTATTTCTGGCACCATCTTCAAAGGTTGAACGTTGCTTTGCCATTTCTTCTGGCTTTTTCTTAC
The DNA here is from genome assembly GCF_049257175.1 of Pseudoalteromonas mucoides. Lineage (NCBI taxonomy): Bacteria > Pseudomonadati > Pseudomonadota > Gammaproteobacteria > Alteromonadales > Pseudoalteromonadaceae > Pseudoalteromonas > Pseudoalteromonas mucoides. The sequence continues at coordinate 313,279 of NZ_JBMMUC010000004.1, read as the reverse complement.
CCATTGCACGACGCAGCATATCCGCGCCACCTAGCGTGTAACCAGCTAAGACCTGTGCAATTTGCATTACCTGTTCTTGATACAAGATAATGCCGTAAGTAGGCTCAAGAATAGGCTGTAAGCTTTCGTGCTGATATTGAGCGTCGGGGTAAGAGATTTCTTCTCGGCCCAATTTACGGTCGATAAAGTTATCTACCATGCCCGATTGCAGTGGGCCTGGTCTAAACAAGGCCACCAAGGCTATCATATCTTCAAAGCAGTCAGGTTTAAGACGCCTGATCAAATCTTTCATACCCCGGGATTCGAGCTGGAATACGGCGGTTGTTTCGGCGCGCAGTAATAACTCAATACTCTTTTTATCATCAAGAGGTATCGCGTTGATATCAACCGGCTTTTTGCCTTCACGCTCAAGGCGCTCGTTGGTCATATCAATTGCCCACTGCAAGATTGTCAGCGTGCGAAGACCCAAGAAGTCAAATTTAACCAAGCCCGCGGTTTCAACGTCATTTTTGTCAAACTGAGTAACGGGGAATTTACCTTCATCATCACAATAAAGGGCTGCAAAGTCAGTGATGGTGGTGGGTGATATAACAACACCACCCGCGTGCTTACCGGCGTTACGTGTACACCCTTCAAGGATGCGGCACATATCAATTAAGTCTTTAACTTCAGAGTCGCCATCGTAAGCTTCTTGCAAGCGCGGTTCAACATCAAAGGCTTTTGCCAAAGTCATACCTGGATCGCCAGGTATCAATTTTGAAATACGGTCAACAAAACCATAAGGGTGACCGAGCACACGACCAACGTCACGAATAACCGCTTTAGCCGCCATCGTACCGAAGGTGATGATTTGCGATACCGCGTCCCGCCCATACAGCGCTGATACGTGGTCGATTACTTCATCACGCCTATCCATACAGAAATCGACGTCGAAATCCGGCATTGAGATACGTTCAGGGTTCAAGAAACGTTCGAAAAGTAAGTCAAACTCGAGCGGATCAAGATCGGTGATCTTAAGTGCATAAGCCACCAAGGAACCCGCACCAGAACCACGCCCTGGCCCTACTGGAATATTGTTATCTTTACTCCATTGGATGAATTCCATTACGATCAAGAAGTAACCAGGGAAACCCATTTGGTTAATTACGTCGAGCTCTATTTTTAGTCGCTCGTCATATTCTACGCGTTTTTCTTTTCGCTCATTTTCATCAGGGAATAAAAACTGCAACCGCTCTTCAAGGCCATCTTCTGAGACTTTAACTAAGAAGTCTTCAATTTTTAACGAGCCTGTAGGGTAATCTGGCAAAAAGTAAGTACCAAGCTGTACCGTTACATTACAACGCTTGGCTATTTCGACGCTGTTTTGTAGTGCTTCGGGAATATCGCTAAACAACTCAGCCATTTGCTCTGGCGTTTTTAAGTACTGCTCTTGTGAAAAACGTTTTGGACGGCGTTTGTCATCAAGCGTGTAACCGTCAAAAATGGCAACGCGAATTTCATGCGCTTCAAAGTTTTCGGGTTTTAAAAACACCACTTCGTTGGTGGCAACCACGGGCAACTGCTCCACGCTTGCCAATTCAACCGCTAAATGGAGATACTCTTCTTCTTGAGCACGTGAACTGCGAATAAGCTCAATATAGTAATGATCGCTAAAATGCTGTTTATAAAAGCTGACCACTGATTCAATAATACCCGCGTTGCCTTTTAATAGTGCCTTACCTAAATCACCATCTTTTGCACCAGAGAGCAAAATAAGGCCCTCTTTATGCTCCACCAGCCAGTCTCGGTCAATTACAGGGCGGTGAAATAGATGCCCACGTTGGTATGCTTTTGAAATAAGCAGTGTTAGGTTTTTATAGCCAGTATTATCTTTGGCTAAAATAACAAGTCGGCACGGCCCTTCGGGAAATTCTGGGCTATGTAACCAAAAATCAGCCCCAACGATTGGTTTGATTCCGGCGTTGTGGGCTGTATCGTAAAAACGCACTAAACCACACAAGTTCATTTGATCGGTAATTGCTAAGGCAGGTAATTGTAACTCTTGTGCTTTGGCAACAATCGGCTTGGTTTTAGCCAAACCATCGACCATCGAAAAATCAGAGTGAACTCGTAAATGTACAAAATCAGGAGCCGCCATTATTGCTCCTGCATAGCCAGTACACGTTGCACTGGTTTAAAACTTTTACGATGCTCATCAATTGCGCCGTATTGCTCAAGTGCAGCAAAATGCGCTTTCGTCGGGTAACCTTTATGACCAGCAAAACCGTATTGCGGATAACGTTTATCTAGTTCAATCATTTCATCGTCACGAGCAACTTTCGCTAAAATAGAGGCTGCTGAAATTTCAGCCACTAAGCTATCACCTTTTACGACTGCTTGTGCTGGCATTGTTAAAGCAGGCAATCGATTTCCGTCAACAAAAACAAACTCTGGAGTCGTAGATAAGCCTTCTACTGCACGTGTCATGGCTAGCATAGTAGCGTGTAAAATATTTAGCTCATCAATTTCTGTTGGACTACACCGGCCAATTGACCAACAAAGTGCTTTTTCTTTGATTTCGATAGCTAATGCTTGACGTTTTTTATCAGTCAATTTTTTTGAATCTGCAAGACCTGCAATCGGGTTTGCTGAATCAAGTATGACCGCAGCAGTAACCACGTCACCAACAAGCGGCCCACGGCCGACTTCATCAACACCGGCAATAAAGGTTAGGTTTGGTCGTTCAATTTGCATTTAATAACTCCGCTACTGCTGCCGCTGCTTGCTCACTGGCATTTAAACGTATTTGCTGATGAATTGCTAAAAATCGGGACTTTAACTCGCTGTTATCGCTATTGAGCATTGGTTCAAGTGCGTTTGTTAGATTATCTACGTTACAATCTTTCTGCATAAACTCTGGGACTAACTCTTCATCGGCTAATAAATTAGGTAATGAAAAATATTTAATATTAAAGGTAAATAAGCTTTTGAAAATCCAGTAGCTCATTGCTTTTATTTTATAGCCCACAACCATCGGTTTTTTATACAGCATACCCTCTAAGGTGGCAGTACCTGATGCTATTAAAATAGCATCTGCTGCTTGCATGGCAATGTCAGATTGGCCATCCAACAGTTGTATTTTTAAATTGGGTGCTGTGGCGGCTAAAATTCCACTAAATTGTGCTTTACGCTTGTCATTAACAAGGGGCACAACAATTTTTAAATCTGGGTTTTTTGCTTGTAAGCCAGCGGCTGTTTTTATGTAAGTCTCACTTAATAGTCCAACCTCCGAGCCACGACTTCCCGGTAAAAGTGCTAATACTTTATCATCGTGGTTTAAGCCAAGCTGTGACCGCGCTGCACTATCGTCATGTTCTAACGCAATATCATCGGCAAGGGTGTGGCCTACAAATGTACAAGGTACATTATGTTTATCGTAAAAGGCTTTTTCAAACGGTAACAAGGCCAATACCAAATTTGTTGCTGCACTTATTTTATGGATACGCTTTTCACGCCACGCCCAAACTGAGGGGCTTACATATTGAATTGTTTTGATACCCGCATCTTTTAAGGGCTTTTCGATACGTAAGTTAAAGTCAGGCGCATCAATGCCAATGTAAACATCGGGCGGGTTATCAATTAAATGTTGCACCAACTGTTTGCGGATTTTTAATAATCGAGGTAAACGACCTAACACTTCAACCAGCCCCATTACAGCCAGCTCTTCCATATCAAAAAGGCTAGTACAGCCCTGAGCTTGCATTTTAGGCCCTGCGATGCCTTCAAATATGGCATCAGGATAACGTTTTTTCAGCGCTTTTATTAAGCCCTCACCTAATATATCACCTGATAACTCACCTACCACAATGGCGATACGTAACGGTTTAGTTTGATTATTCATTGATTATTTTGTTCGCAATTAGCGTTGCATTTATTTCTGTCAGTTTAACGTGTTTTGCCAATAGGATAAATGTCATCGAGTTAATAAATAATTTAATTATAAAAATACCATCCACGTCGGTTCTGCTCTGCCTTCGATAAATATTAGGTACAAAAGTGGAGGAAACTATAAAAAAAATTAAACAATTGAATACTTTTGCTTTTATTACTAGTATTACATTAGGATTATCTAATATAAATAAAAAGGCACGAACCTTAGTGTTATTTATACTATTTTTTAGTTGACTAAACTTAATATAAGATTAACATTAACGAACTTTCAGTAATTTCTGAAACATGCTGTAGCTAACCGTCAAACTTAAGGAGCTTAATAATGATAGATGAAGCCTTTGTGGATCTATCGCGATTGCAATTTGCAATCACCGCCCTGTTTCACTTTCTTTTCGTACCGTTAACTCTCGGCATGACTTGGATTTTGGTGATCATGGAATCTGTCTATGTAATGACAGGCCGCGAGATATACCGCGATATGACTAAGTTCTGGGGTAAGCTTTTCGGCATTAATTTTGCCGTAGGTGTTGCAACAGGTTTAACTATGGAATTTGAATTTGGTACCAACTGGTCTTATTACTCTCACTATGTTGGTGATGTGTTTGGTGCTCCTTTGGCGATTGAAGGCTTAATGGCTTTCTTTTTAGAATCAACCTTTGTTGGTATGTTCTTTTTAGGGTGGCAACGATTAAGCAAACGCCAGCATTTAGGTGCAACATTCCTGATGGCCATTGGTACTAACTTATCTGCACTGTGGATACTGATCGCAAATGGTTGGATGCAAAACCCTGTGGGCGCTGAATTTAACTATCAAACTATGCGTATGGAAATGACCAGTTTTGCTGAACTTGTTTTCAACCCGGTGGCACAAGTTAAGTTTATTCATACCGTATCTGCAGGTTATGTAGCTGCATCCATGTTTGTGTTGGGTATTAGTAGCTGGTACATCTTAAAAGGCCGTGATTTAGCCTTTGCAAAGCGCTCATTTTCTGTTGCATCAGGCTTTGGCTTAGCCTCCATATTATGTGTTATTTTACTCGGCGATGAGTCAGGCTACGAAGTAGGCGAAGTACAAAAAGTTAAACTCGCTACTATTGAAGCTGAGTGGCATACCGAAGAAGCTCCGGCTGCATTTACCGCTATCGGTATTCCTGACTCAGATGAGCAAGTTACTCATGCTGCGGTTAAAATTCCTTACGCATTAGGCTTAATAGCAACACGCTCGCTTGATGAGCAAGTAACCGGTATTAGTGATCTGGAGAAAAAACACGAAGTACGTATTCGAAATGGCATGATTGCGTATAAGTACCTTGAGAAACTTAGAAACGGCGAGGATACTCCCGCCAATATTGCAAAGTTTGATACTCTAAAAGATGACCTTGGTTATGGCTTATTATTAAAGCGTTATACCCCTAATGTGGTTGATGCAACCGAAGAGCAAATTCAACAAGCGGTTAAAGATTCTTTCCCACGGGTTGGGCCTATGTTTTGGTCGTTCAGGATCATGGTTGGTTGCGGCGTGATAATGCTGGTTGTATTCGCCCTATCATTTTACTACAACGCTCATCGCGTTATTGAACAAAAACGTTGGCTACTCAAAGCAGCATTATGGAGTATTCCACTGCCATGGGTAGCCATTGAGTTCGGTTGGATTGTTGCCGAATATGGCCGTCAGCCTTGGGCAATCTCAGAGGTACTGCCTACATTCTTAGCGACCTCGTCACTGACCGTAAATGACTTATTATTAAGCATTACTGGCTTTGTTATTTTCTACATTATTCTAGCAGTTATAGAAGGCTGGTTGATGCTAAAATTTGTTAAGCAAGGTCCCAGTTCTCTACATACAGGTAAATACCACTTTGAACTTGAAAAAGCCGATAAACAATTAAACCAAGGAGCACAATCATGATTTTTGATTACGAAACCTTAAAGTTCATTTGGTGGCTGTTAATTGGTGTGTTACTCATTGGTTTTGCTATCACTGATGGTATGGATATGGGGGTAGCAATTTTATTACGCCTGGTTGGTAAAACAGATATAGAACGCCGTACTGTGATAAATACCATTGGTGCACACTGGGATGGTAATCAGGTATGGTTTATCACCGCAGGAGGGGCTTTGTTTGCAGCTTGGCCAATGGTTTATGCTGCGGCATTCTCTGGCTTTTACTTTGCGATGATGCTGGTATTGTTTGCTCTGTTTTTACGCCCGCTCGCATTTGATTATCGCTCTAAACTTGAGTCTGCAAAGTGGCGTGATAATTGGGATTGGGCACTCCTAGTTGGTAGCATTGTTCCGGCATTAGTATTTGGTGTTGCCTTTGGTAATGTACTACAAGGTGTACCTTTTAATATTGATAACTTTATGCGTATAACATACCAAGGCTCGTTCTTTGGCTTACTTAATCCCTTTGCTCTTGTTGCAGGTGTAATAAGTGTCGCCATGCTTGTGGGACATGCTGGTATGTGGCTACAACTTAGAACAGATGCTGAAGTTGCACAGCGCTCTGCTCAATTTGGCCGCTACGCACTAATATTATTTATTATATTATTTGCCGCTGCTGGCTTCTGGGTTGCAAATATGGATGGTTATCAAGTTGTGTCAATGAGTGATACTCAAAGTTATGCCAACCCATTAGCTAAAGTAGTCACAACAAGTTCAGGTGCTTGGCTTGATAATTACTCGAAAATGCCATTAACCATGATATTCCCAGCACTGGCATTTGTTATGGCAACTATGGCAGTTATTTTCTCAGTAATAAATAAACCTGCTTTAGGCTTAGCCTCAACTAGCTTGATGTTAGTTGGCGTTATTATGACTGCGGGGACTGCTATGTTCCCATTCGTTATGCCATCAAGTAATAATCCCAATATTAGTTTGACTATGTGGGATGCGGTATCAAGTCATATGACCCTTAATGTCATGTTCATTGCGGCAATAATTTTTGTGCCAATTATATTAATTTACACAACTTGGTGTTATGTGAAAATGTGGCGAAAAGTCACTAAAGATGAAATTGAAAATAACACTCATGGTAGCTACTAAGGAGATAAATTATGTGGTATTTCGCATGGATACTAGGCGTTCTACTTGCTTGCACTTTAGGCGTTATTAATGTTATGTGGTATGAGTTTCAGCAACACAAAGACAGTATTGCTGATGATGAACTTGAGTTGCATAAAAGACTAAAACGCCAAAATGACAACTAAATCCCGTCCTGATCGCGCGCAGCAAATTAAGCTGCGCGCTTTTTTAAAGCAATATAGTCACAGCGGTTCTCGCCTTTTAAAAATCAGTATTTTACTTGGTACATTGAACGCATTATTGATGATAGCGTCGTGTTATTTAATCGCCAATGCCGTACATTTAGTCATGTTTGCAGATAAGCAACTCGATGAGATAACTCACTTGTTGTGGCCTCTTGCAGGGTTAATTTTGCTTCGTGCTGTGTTTTTAGCGCTTAGTGAGCGTATTAGCCATTACGCAGCACAGAAAATAAAAACCACGATGCGTAAAACTTTATTGGCAAAGCTAAATCGCCTTGGGCCGATTTACAGTGAGCAGAAAGGGCACGGTGCTACATTGAATACCTTACACAATGGTGTTGAGGCTCTACATCAATATTATGCTAATTACTTACCCAGCGTCGCTTACAGTGCATTAATACCCTTAGCTATCTTAGTTATTATATTTCCTACTGATTACAAAGCCGGGCTTATCTTTTTATTTACAGCCCCACTGATCCCTTTTTTCATGATTTTAGTTGGCCACAAGGCTGAAGAAATCAATCAACAACGTTGGCAACAACTTTCTGTGTTGGGCAATTACTTTTTCGATAGATTAAATGGCTTAACTCAATTAAAACTTTTTAATGCTACGCGCCGTGAGCTATCCAATATAGCTAAAATCTCTGATGATTTTCGTACTTCGACCATGAGCGTGTTAAAAGTCGCTTTTTTATCTGCATTTGCTTTAGAGTTTTTTGCCACCATAAGTGTTGCTTTAGTCGCAGTCATCATCGGCTTTAGATTGTTTTTTGGCACGCTAGACTTTGCGACAGGTTTTGTTGTGTTACTACTGGCTCCTGAATTTTACTTACCTCTTCGCCAAATGGGCACTCATTATCATGCTCGCTTAGAGGGCATTAGTGCAGCCGCTGATATGATTGATATTATTAATGCAGATGAAGAATTACCGCCAGCGCAAAAAACAAAACTATCATTACCTATACAAAGTATAAGTACAAAACAGCTAAGCTTTTATTACCCGCAAAGCAAAGAAGGCGTAAGTAATATAAACCTAGTATTTCCTGTCAAAGGGTTAGTGGCTTTTGTAGGTGACAGTGGCGCGGGTAAAAGTACCTTATTTGACTGTCTATTGGGTTTTCATCAGCAAGCTAATAGCCAAATAATTATTAATAATACCCCCTTATCTAAGCTAGACTGCCAAAGCTGGCAACAGCATATAGCCTGGATCCCCCAACAGCCTACGTTGTTTTACATGAGTGTTGCAGAGAATTTGCGCCTTGGTAAAGCAGATGCCACCCAAGCGCAATTAGAGCAAGCCGCTATCAAAGCCGGTGCACTTGAGTTTATACAAGCGCTACCTCATGGGTTTGATACCCTCTTAGGAGAACACGGTGAAGGTTTATCAGGTGGCCAAAAGCAGCGCATTGCGTTAGCTCGCGCCTTTTTAAAAGATGCGCCTATCCTCATGCTAGACGAACCCAGTGCCCATCTTGACAGCCAAACTGAAAAACTGATCAACTCGGCAATTGTTGATTACGCTAAAGATCATTTGGTGTTGGTTATTGCGCACCGCTTAAACACTATAACAAATGCAGATAACATTTATGTTTTAGAGCAAGGAAAAATAATTGAACAAGGTAATTACCAGCAACTTTATCAGCAACATGGAAAGCTGTGGCAATTAGCAAGTGTAGGTGCGCAACATGACTAATTTTATTCGCTTACTAAAGCTATGCAAACCTCACGCTGGAATGCTTTTACTCGGTGCGTTTCTATCTACTCTTACGGTACTTGCAAATGTGGGCTTACTGGCAATATCCGGCTGGTTTTTAGCAGCCATGGCCGCAGCAGGCATTGCATCCGTGCATATGAATTACTTTACCCCAGCAGGCGTAATACGATTTTTAGCTATTATTAGAACCGCATCACGTTATGGCGAACGATTAATTACTCATAATGCAACATTTTTACTATTAAGTGAAATACGAGTTAACGTGTTTGCAACGTTAAGTAAACTCAGTAATGTGGACTTAGCCATGAGCCGCAGTGCTGATCTATTTAGCCGAATGCAAGATGATGTAGATGCACTGGATACATTTTATTTAAATGTGTTATTGCCAATCATAGTTGCATTAATCAGTATTCCGGTAGTCATGTTGTTTATGAGTGCCTATAACCCTAATGTGGCACTCTTATGCTTTACCTCTTTAATGATTGTAGGTGTTGTTGTTCCTGCCTTTTTAGGGCATAAATTTAATAAAACTGCAGCACAAGAGCGCGTGCAATCAGCATTATTGCGAGCGCAACTATCTGACTCCTTAAAAGGCGCACGTGAGCTTGCCCTATATCAAGCATCAGCTCAACAACGCAGTCAATGTGATAAAGCCAGTGAACGCTATAATCAACATATTCAAAAGCGCCACAGCGCACTGGCCAATAGCGATGGTTTTACATTATTAATCACCCAACTGACTATGCTGGGCAGTATTATTATATTAGTGCCGCTAGTAAGCAGCAATGAAATAGCAAACGTAGAGCTGGCAATGATGAGTCTATTTGTATTAGCTAGCTTTGAAACCGTATTAAACTTACCGAATGCGTTTATCCAATTACCTAACGCCCTCAGTGCTGCTGCACGTATCTTTGAACTTGAAGATAAACTCCCCCATCAAAGTGATAAAACGACCATAAATGTAAAAAACCTACCTCTTGGTATTAATTTTACTGATATTGATTACAGCTATAACACCCAAAATTCAGCGTTAAGTAAAGTAAATATAACCATTAAAGCAAAACAAAAGATTGCCTTAGTTGGCCCAAGTGGCAGCGGTAAAAGTACGTTAATAAACCTACTAAGTGGTTTGTGGCCGATACAACATGGTCAAATAGAGCTACTTAGTGAACAAGGCCCAATCAATATTAACCAGCTATCAACTGACAATCGGCATGAACTACTTACTATCGTTGCACAGCAGCACCATATATTTGATGGAACATTAGCACAGAATCTAAGGTATGCAATGCCAACAGCGAGCGATGAAGCACTAATACGAGCCTGTGAACAAGCTCAACTGGGGTCATGGCTAGCACAATTACCTGATGGTTTAAAAACACGTTTAGGCACAGCTGGGCGTACAGTTTCGCAAGGCCAAGCACGGCGAATAGCCATTGCACAAGCATTGCTTCGAGACAGCGCAATTGTTGTTCTTGATGAACCAACCGAAAGCTTAGATAACCAAACTAAACATGCCGTAATAGACACTGTTATGAATGTCATGGCGGACAAAACAATTATTACCATTACTCATGACCCTGCCCTATTGAATACGATGGACCAAGTAATTTGGCTTGAACGGGGAGAAGTCAGAGCTGTTAATTCTCACCAGTCATTACTAGAAACTGAGCCAGATTATGTATCTTTAGTAACCCGCTTTTAGTTTATTGGACGTGGGTTATTTTATTACCTCTAATCAGTCCATCGTTCAGGTTTGCTATTTGACTAAGCACGCCGAATGATTATGGCTGAATTATCACTAAAAAATAAATACAAAAAAGCCACCGATTATTGCTAAGCGGTGGCTTTTAAAAAACACTAAGATTATCGAATAATCCCGCGCTCTGAATTCTTTACAAAATCAACCATAAGCTGTACCGCAGGATATTTAGCTGCATCTTCACTCAGTGCTGCAATCGCTTCCTCAACACCTAAGCTCTTACGATAAAGTGTTTTATAAGCACGACGTGTCGCCATGACTTCATCACTTTCAAAACCACGACGTTTCATGCCTTCGGTATTAATCGCAACTGGTCCCGCTGGTGTGCCAATCGTTGTAACAAACGGCGGTACATCTTTATTGACACCAGAGTACATACCAACAAAAGCATGTGCGCCCACTTTACAAAACTGATGGATACCTGAGTTACCAGCTAAGATAACCCAATCGCCAATATGTACATGACCAGCAACAGAGGCATTATTTGCAAAAATAACGTTGTCACCTATCACGGCATCATGGGCAACATGGGTATACGCCATAAACAAGTTATTGCTGCCAATCTTGGTGACACCTTGGTCTTGTATCGTACCGCGATGAATAGTCGCGCATTCACGGATAACATTGTTATCACCAATAATAAGTGTCGTTGGTTCATCATTGTATTTTTTGTCTTGGCAGGCTTCGCCAACTGACGCAAATTGAAAAATATGATTGCCAGAGCCAATAGTAGAAGGCCCTTTCACAACAACATGAGATTCAATAATACAGTTATCACCAATAACTACATCGTTACCAATATAGCTGTAAGGACCAACTGAAACATTATCGCCTAATTTGGCACCTGATTCGATTATCGCTGTAGGATGGATCACAATTAAAGCTCTCTTCTCGCACACATGATTTCAGCAGTACACACTACCTTACCATCAACTTTCGCTTCTGCTGCAAATTTCCATATATTGCGGCGCTCTTTTAAAAACTGTACATGTAAATGCATAGTATCTCCAGGGACAACAGGCTGTTTAAAGCGTGCATTATCAATGGCTGCAAATAAGTATAGTTCATTCTCGCTGCGGTTTTCGACTGTTTTGAAACCAAGTAAGCCTGTAGCTTGTGCCATCGCTTCTAAAATAAGTACGCCCGGAAAAATAGGCTGATTAGGGAAATGACCAGTAAAAATTGGTTCATTAAAGGTCACATTTTTAATTGCATGAAGTGACTCGCCCGGCGTGTAATCTAATACACGATCAACCAACAACATTGGGTAACGATGCGGAAGTAAGCTTAAAATTTCTTGTATGTCTAGGCTATTTAATTCGTTTGCCAAAATAGCATCCTTATAAATTATCAACGTTTAATGACTTAGTCAGAGTCTCTAGCGCTTTAAGGCGGCCTTTCATCTCTGGCAAATTACGTAAATGAGCAATATTACGGCGCCACTCTTTATTGGTAGAGTGCGGCATACCTGATGAATAAATACCAGGCTCTGTAATTGCTTTGGTGATCATGCTCATACCCGTAAGTATAACACCATCACATATATCAATGTGACCATTTATGCCAACAAGTCCCGCAATCTGACAATTTTTACCGATTGTAGTACTACCTGCGATCACTGTACATCCAGCAATGGCTGTACCTGAGCCGATTTCTACGTTGTGGGCAATGTGAACTTGATCATCGATAATAACGTTACTGTTAATAATTGTATCGTCTAATGCGCCACGGTCTATTGTGACACCTGCGCCTATTTCAACTTTATCACCAATGGCCACAGCACCCAGCTGAGGTATTTTGATCCATTCGCCCTTTTCGTTAGCATAACCAAAACCGTCACTACCAATGATTGCACTTGATTGAAATAAACAATTTTCACCTATTTCAACATTATGATATACAGACACGTTTGACCAAAACTTAGTATTGCGCCCTACTTTCGCATTTTGACCAATAAAACAATTGGCACCCACTTGCACTTTATCTGCAATGACCGCGCCCGCTTCAATCACAGCATTAGCCCCAATAGAGGCTGTTTTAGCGATATCCGCATCTGGGTGAACAACTGCACTGGGGTGGATCCCTGGTGCTGCAGAGGCTGGGGTAGTATCCATTATTTGCGCAAGTTGTGCATAGCTATTGTAAGGATTCGCTGCTATGAGCTTATTACCTCGATAATACTTAGCATCGGCGGCAGATAAAATAACAGCAGTGGCATTTGTTTCATCTAATTGCGATCGATATTTCTTATTCGCTAAAAATGCAATATGCCCAGAGCGGGCATTTGCGAGAGTAGCAATTTTTGATATTTCTAAAGCGCCGTCACCATCAAGCTCGGCGCCTAAAAGTTCCGCAATCTGCGAAAGCGTATAATTTTGCATCTTTGTATTCTATTGCTTACTTACTTTTTCAACAACTTTCTCTGATAAGTCAGAAACAGTTTTCGGGTTAAAGTAGACTGTTGTGTCTTTCACTTTAACTTCATCAAATTTACCGTCTTTAGCAACATCTTGAATTGCATCAATAATTAGCTTTTGTACTTTTGCTAGCTCTTGGTTTTGACGTGCTTTTATTTCTTGCTCTAAAGGACGGCCTTTCTCTGCAAGACTTTTTTGCATGCCTTCAACTTTTTCACGTAGCGCATCTTTTTGTGCTTGGCTCATCGTGGTAGCTTCACGTTTGAACTTCTCAGCTTCAAAACGGATGTCACCTTGTAGCTTTTCTAACTCTTGACGACGTTCAGCGAATTCAGATTGCAAAGTTTGTTCTACTTTCGCCATTTGAGGAATTTGCTTGTAGATTTCTTGCATATCTACAATACCTACTTTGTGAGCAAATGCACTCACTGATGTACCCATCATAAGTGTCGCTGAAATGGCAATTGCTGATAATTTAAATGATTTTTTCACAAAAAACTCCTTTAGAAAGTGTTACTAATATTAAAACTGATGGTCTTCGTATCGTCATCTTCTTCTTGTTGCAATGGATACGCAAAACTAATCAGCATTGGACCCATTGGAGAGATCCACTGTAATGATAAACCAGTCGAAACCCTAAAGCGTAGTGGATCTGAATAATCCTCTAGTTTTGCGCGTTGATCCGGCCCTAAACTTTGATAACGGTCAACGTTAAATTCTGTATCCCATACGTTAGCAGCATCAACAAAGAAGCTGGTACGCACAGAGCTGGTATTTTCTTCATCTAAGAATGGTGTAGGAACAATTAGCTCCATACCTGCCACTGCTTTAGCATTACCACCAATACGGCCTTGTGGTGTTAGTTCATCGAACTCTGAGGCGCCGCCTATATTGCCTGTTGGCGTACCATCTTTGGACGGTGTACCTAGAATTAGTTGCGGTGTACGCGAAATAGCAAGTGGTAATATTGTATTTCTATCAAATCCACGTAGTTCCATTTCAGTAATACGGAAGTATTCTTGGAACGGCAACGTTTGGTCATAACCGTTAGTATTACCATACCCATTACCATAACCTAGAGCCGCACGTGTTGAGAATACCCAACGATGGTCATCACTGATAGGCCAATAAAAACGTGAATCATAATTTAACTTAAAGTAAGTTAAATCAGAATTAGGTGTAGTACCTGTTAAGTTCAGTGTTTGGCGAGAGCCAGCGGTTGGAAATAAACCGCGGTTAACTGTCACTCGTGACCAGCCTACACTCAGCTCGTACTTAGTAAAGTCAAAACCAGCATCTGGGTTTTCAGGATCTAAGAAGGTTTCACGCATAACGCGGGTTTGTTCGTATTCAGCAATCTCTGACAATTCTTCTTGGATCCAACGTACACCAAAGTTAACTCGGTTTACAGCATCAATAGGGAAACCAATGTTCGTCCCGATACCATAACTTTTTGATTTATAGTCAATCAAGCTAAATTTACTGGCGTCATAGTTGCTATAAAATATGCTACTACCTTGCGATACACCATCTGGCGTAAAGTACGGGTCGGTGTAGGATAAACTTACTTGCTCTGAACCACGCGAAGTATTAATATTAAAACCAATTTGATTACCCGTGCCTAAGAAGTTTGACTCAGTAACTCCAATATTAAATTGCAGACCCAAATAAGAACCATACGCAAGACCTGCATTGAAGCTGCCCGCTGATTGCTCTTTTACCGTAAAATCAACATCAACCTGATCATCAACTCCTGGTACAGGCATAACATTAAAATCAACACTTTCCATGTAAGGCAAACGCTGAATTTGTAGTTTTGAGCGCTCTAGGTTTTGGTTTGAAAGCCAAGCACCTTCTAGCTGCGTCATTTCACGGCGCAGTACTTCATCAGCCGTATTTTGGTTACCACCAACAATGATGCGACGAACGTAAACTCGCTTACCTGGATTAACTGATAAGGTTAATTGTACTTCTTTATTTTCATCATCAATTTCAGGGATAGTGCGCACTTCTGCATTGGCATAACCAAACCGGGCTAAATAACTTTTAATAAACTCTTCTGAAGAGGTAACCACTGAGCCATTATAAAGCTCACCTGCTCGAAGTGGGATAACACTTTTTATGAGTTCTTCACGGCCAAGTAAGTCCCCTATAAAGTCAAAGCCTTTAACTTTATATTTGACACCTTCACTGATATTAGCCGTTACGTACACTGATTCACGCTCAGGGCTAACTGAAACCTGAGTTGAGTCAATATTAAAGCGTAAATAACCACGATCTAAATAATAACTACGAATATTTTCCAGATCCCCTTCGATGGTTTGCTTTTGGTAACGATCGCTCCCCATAAACTGCCACCAAGGTAAATCTTGTTGTGATTCGGCCAGTGCTAATAACTCTTCATCCGAGAACAACTCATTACCGACTAGGTTAATTTGACGAATTGAAGCTGCGTCGCCCTCGTCAAACTCAAGTTTAAGTTTTACCCGGTTACGGGGTAATTTAATAATACTGATATCTATTTTAGCGTTGTACTTACCAATACTATGAAAGAACTCAATTAAGCCTTTTTCAATATTATCAACCACGGTTTTATCAAGTGGCTCACCTTGGCGAATATCTTGTTGCTCTAAAGACTGGTTTAATTGCTCGTCTTTAATATCTTTGTTGCCATCAAATTCTATTTTACTAATAGTCGGGCGTTCAGTTACTTTAAAAATAACTTTATTGCCATCACGTAATGCTTTTATATTGTCGAAGTGACCTGAGCCATACAATGACTTAATTGTTTTTGAAATTGTATAGTCATCTACACTGTCACCGACATTGATAGGGATATGCGTTAACGCAGCACCTAGTGCTACACGCTGTAAACCTTCAACTTTTAAATCGTCAACAATAAAGGAGTCTTGGCCAAGGGCTGCAAAACTTGCCCCTAATAAACTTGTTACTGCCAAATGTTTTTTTATAGCCATTTTATTATCTTTATCCTTTACAACTGTATTACCGCTCAACACCAAAATTAGGTGTTTTACAATCGTGTTTTAATTCGAGACCGTCGCTATTTTCTATAAACGGGATACATCATTGAACAAAGCGAAACATGTTAAAAAAATGAGTAGCAAGGCTCCCACTTTAAAACCAAATTCTTGTGTCTTTTCAGAGACCGGCTTTTTACGGAAAAGTTCAACTATGTAATACATTAAGTGACCACCATCAAGCACTGGTAAGGGTAATAAGTTAAATACACCCAAGTTAACACTAATTAATGCTAAAAAGCTTAAAAAGGCAACAAAACCATAGCTTACGCTAGTTCCAGCCCCAACGGCAATACCAACTGGACCACTTAAATTTTTCACTGACACTTGACCTGTAATTAAGTTACCGATCATGTCAAAACTTAAACTAATTAAACGCCATGTTTCTGTTATGCCCAGCACAATACTATCGAGAGGACCATAATGTCTAGTCTCTATGTACCCGTCAGGCCATTGTTCAACAACAGGTGCGACACCTAAAAAACCTTGTTTCTGTCCGTCTGCGCCATTACGCGCTTTAGGCGTAACGACCAACTTCTTTATACTATCTTGTCTTTTTACACTAAATTGTAATGATTTGTTAGCTGATTGCTGAATAAGATTAACTAATTGCTGCCAACTGCTTATTGTTTCATCACCTACCATAATAATTGTATCGCCAACTCTTAAATCTGCTTCAGCAGCTGCCGAGTTTGCAGTAATTGCTGCTACCTCTAAAGTTGCATTAGGTCTAAACGGCACAATACCCAATGACGCTAAAGGTGGCACGTCTTGTTGGTCTAACTTCCAGCCATCAATATTTATGGTTTTTACTTGTTCTTGATATTTTTCATCGCGCACTATTACAGCAACATCACTATCCCCTAAGCTTGCCATAAATGAAAATGTCGCATCTTGCCAGGTTGCTATTTCGTCATCACCAATTTTGATAATTTGCTGCTTTGCAGTAATACCAGCCAGTTCTGCTCGGCTGCCTTCATTAACGCTACCAACCACCGGTTTGATTGACTGCACACCGACCATGTACATAACGGCTAAAGCAAAAATAGCAAAAATAAAGTTTGCCATAGGCCCGGCTGCAACGATAGCAATACGCGCTTGAACAGATTTAGCATTAAATGAAAGGTGACGCTCAGATTCAGGTACTTCATCAACTCGCTCGTCAAGCATTTTAACATAGCCGCCAAGTGGGATTGCTGCGATTACATATTCAGTTCCTTGCTTGTCGTGCCACTTTAATAACGGTTTACCAAAACCAATGGAAAAACGCAGTACTTTTACACCTGCTTTTCGCGCTACCCAAAAATGACCATATTCATGCACGGTAACTAAAATACCAAGTGCCAGAATGAACGAGCCTAGATTCCAGAAAAAATCGAACATATTAGCGTTGTACCTTGCGTATTTGTTGTGCGGCTTGCTCACGTGCTAATTGATCACACGCTAAGATTTCATCAAGCGTATGCACATTTACATCGGTTGTTGCCTCAAGTGTTTGCGCATTAACGCGGTATATATCTGTAAAAGCGATATCACCATTTAGAAAAGCAGCAACTGCAATTTCGTTAGCCGCATTAACAGTAGTTGTTGCCCCTTGCCCTGCTTCGCACGCTGCAATTGCCAAGGCTAAATTAGGGTAACGGGTAAAATCAGGTTTGGTAAACGTAAAATCGGCAATTTGCGAGAAGTCTAATGGCTTAACACCTGCGTCAATACGCTGCGGGTATGCCAGTGCGTGTGCAATTGGGGTGCGCATATCAGGATTACCCATTTGCGCCAGTACAGAGCCATCTTGGTACTGTACCATTGAATGTATGATGCTTTGTGGGTGAATCACCACTTCAATATCTTGTGCTGAACAATTAAATAACCATTTGGCCTCAATAAACTCTAAACCTTTGTTCATCATTGTGGCTGAATCAACAGAAATCTTTTGTCCCATAGACCAATTTGGGTGGGCAACCGCTTCAGCGACCGTCACTACAGGCAAGGTGTTTATATCACGGGTCAGAAATGGGCCACCAGAACCTGTGAGTAAAATTTTACTCACACCATGCTGCGCTATTTTAGCGTTACCTTGCGAGCCCTGTAATGCACTAGGTAGGCATTGAAAAATTGCGTTATGCTCACTGTCTATTGGCAGTAACGTAGCCTTATGCTGTTTTACTTGATCAATAAATAATTGACCCGACATAACCAGGGATTCTTTGTTTGCGAGGAGTACTTTTTTACCTGCGGCCACCGCACTCAAAGTGGGTATTAAACCCGCGGCACCGACAATGGCAGACATCACGGCATCAACATCAGGGTGAGCACTCATCTCACTCATGGCCTCTGTGCCACTTCGGATAATCGTGTTGCAATTTGTGCCGGCTAAGTATTGAGTTAACTGCTCTGCCGCTTCAGTTGTTGCCATAACAGCAAATTTAGGCTGATGTGTAACACATAACTGCGCCATTAATTTAGCATTAGCACCTGCTGTAAGGGCAAATACTTCGAACTGACTTTGATTGCGGGCAATAACATCTAATGTGCTAATACCAATCGAGCCTGTTGCACCAAGTATTACTAGTTGCTGCTTACAACTCATAAACTAAGCGTCCACGCGTAACATAAAACAAAAATAGGTGCTGCAGCAGTTAAACTATCAAGCCTATCTAAAATGCCACCGTGGCCAGGCAGGCATGATCCACTGTCTTTTAAGCCAGCTTCGCGTTTAAACATGCTCTCTAATAAGTCACCAATCGCTGAAAACAAAGCGATAAAGATTGTCATCACAGCGTAAATTGGCCATACACCCATATCTACGTCAGTAAAATAACAAAACGCTAAAACAAAGATAACCGCAGCAGCAACACCACCAGCGAGTCCTTCAATTGTTTTATTGGGGCTAACCTTAGGCATTAATTTATGTTTACCAAAGTTCTTTCCAGTAAAGTAAGCGCCGATATCAGCACTCCATACAATTCCCAATACGACAAGGATTAACATCGAACCAAAATGAGTAGACTCTACGTAGTTAGCACTTCGCAGGGTATTCAATGCAAGCCACAATGGCACTAAGGTTAATATACCTGCGATTGCACGCATAACTAGACCATCATTCCATGCTTTAGCCATAGCGGGATAACGCCATACTAAGTATGTTGCAACAATCCACCATGAAAATGACAAGGTAAATATATAATTTGCATCCCCTACTAGCTGACCATCGACCCAAAGCGACTCTATCGGCCAATGCCAATTCAGCAAGGCTAAAAATACACCTATAAATACGACAAATGCCACTCGTTTGACTTTATCGCACAATCCCATAAATGCGGACCATTCCCACGCGCCTAATAAAACAATGGCGCCAGCGATGTAACTAAATAAAGTCAGTGGCGTATAAAAAACTAATAACAGCGCCAAAGGCGCTAGCACTAAAGAAGTTAAAATTCGTTGTTTTAGCAAAGTGTTACCCTTTTAATTAGGTTTCGGCGAGTAATTGTTTTATTTGTTCGCCGGTACAACCGAATCGTCGCTCTCTGGCAACGTAGCAGGCGATAGCGTCAGCAAAAGCAGCTTCATTGAAGTCTGGCCAAAGCGTATCTGTAAAATAAAGCTCAGCATAAGCTGCTTGCCATAATAAAAAGTTACTTATGCGCAAATCACCACCAGTGCGGATCAGCAAATCAGGTTCAGCCTGATCGTGCATGCTCATTTGCGAAGCCATAAGTTGCTCAGTAATATCGTTAGGATCTAATTGCCCAGCAGCAACCTGCTTCCCTAACTGTTTAGCTGCATTAGCAACATCCCACCGGCCGCCATAATTTGCAGCCACGTTTAACTTAAGCCCTGTGTTATCTGCAGTCAGTGCATGCGCTGCATCCACTTTACTGCGAAGAGTGTCAGAGAAACGAGATAAGTCGCCAATAATCGTTAACTTTACATTATTTTTATGAAGCTTTTTCACTTCCTTGCTTAGGACAAATAAAAATAATTCCATTAACGTACTAACTTCATCTTCTGGGCGTTGCCAATTTTCACTACTGAAAGCGAATAACGTCAGCGACTCTACACCCAATTTAGTACAAAATTGGACAGACTGACGCACGGCATCCACACCTTTTTTGTGTCCGTAAACACGCGGTCTGTTTTTAGCCTGCGCCCAGCGCCCATTGCCGTCCATGATTATAGCGACATGCTTGGGTAAACATTGCTGTGAAATTTTGTCAGCATTAAGAACCATAAATATCGAGTATTCCATAAAAAAACGCCGCCTAGTATACCCTAGACGGCGTTTCAAAACTAATAAATTTAGTTGCCTAGATTTCCATCAACTCAGCTTCTTTCGCTGTTAATTGAGTATCCATCTCTTTGATGAACTTATCTGTTAGCTTTTGAATTGCATCTTCAGCTTGGTGCGCTTCATCTTCTGAAATATCTTTATCTTTCAATAAGCTTTTTACATCACCATTGGCATCACGGCGAATATTACGTACTGCAACACGGCCACTTTCTACTTCACCACGTACGATTTTAATTAAATCTTTACGACGTTCTTCAGTTAGCGGAGGTAGTGGTACACGAATAACGGCACCCGCTGACATAGGGTTTAAGCCCAGATCAGATGCCATAATTGCTTTTTCTACTGCTTGAGCAAGAGACTTATCAAATACACTTAGTGCAAGTGTACGTGAGTCTTCAATTGTAACGTTGGCAACTTGGTTTAACGGCGTTGGTGCACCGTAATAAGACACCATAATACCATCTAAAAGTGCCGGATGAGCACGACCTGTACGAATTTTAGATAATTGACTGCCAAGTGCCGTTACACTTTTCTGCATACGTTCTGCAGCATCTTTTTGAATATCGTTAATCACGGTTCAATCCTAATCTAGTTAGTTACTTCATCTGAGGCTTGTGAAGAGATAAGAGTACCTTCTTCTTCGCCCATAATAACACGCTTCAACGCGCCTGATTTATTCATATTAAATACGCTCAGTGGCATATTATGATCACGTGCTAGTGTAAATGCAGCGAGATCCATTACTTTTAATTCTTTATCAATGATTTCATTGTAGCTTAAGTGACGGTAAAGTGTTGCATCTGGATTTTTTACCGGATCATCACTAAATACACCATCTACTTTAGTTGCTTTTATCACTGTGTCTGCTTCGATTTCAATACCACGTAAACACGCTGCTGAATCAGTAGTGAAAAATGGGTTACCTGTACCCGCAGCAAAAATAACTACACGGCCAGTTTTTAATAAACTAATTGCTTCAGCCCAATTGTATGCATCACACACACCATTTAATGGGATTGCTGACATCAAACGACAATTAACAAATGCACGATGAAGCGCATCACGCATTGCAAGACCATTCATTACTGTTGCAAGCATGCCCATGTGATCGCCTACTACGCGATTCATTCCAGCTTCGGCAAGTGAACCACCACGTAAGAAGTTACCACCACCGATAACTAAACCCACTTCTACGTCGAGTTCTACTAGCTCTTTGATTTCTTGCGCCATGCGATCAAGTACTTTTGGATCGATGCCAAAGCCTTCGTCTCCCATTAAGGCTTCACCACTTAATTTGAGAAGAACACGTCTAAAAATAGGTTTACGATTGATAGTCATAGTATTGGGGCCAACTTTTATTAAATTATGGATAAAAAATAACCGCGCTTATGATAAACATAAAAGCGCGGTTATTTTAAAGAATTTCTATGCGTGACGCAAAAGCAAATAGTACTTTAATTTCATGTATTTTCCTTTTGCATCACAAATAGTTAATCTTACTCACCTTTTGCAGCAGCAATTTGCGCAGCTACTTCAGCAGCAAAATCTTCTTCTTTCTTCTCGATACCTGCACCAACTTCCATACGTACGAAGCTAGTAACTGTCGCGTTTTTCTCTTTAAGAATTTCGCCAACAGATTTTTTCGGTTCCATGATGAACGCTTGACCAGTAAGAGAAACCTCACCAGTAAACTTCTTCATACGACCAACAACCATTTTCTCAGCGATTTCAGCAGGCTTGCCTTCGTTCATCGCGATATCGATTTGTACTTGCTTTTCTTTTTCTACAACATCAGCAGGTACGTCATCAGGCGTTAGATAATCTGGGTTTGAAGCAGCAACGTGCATTGCAACGTGCTTAAGTGTTTCTTCATCAGCAACACCAGCAACAACAACACCAATACGCTCGCCGTGACGGTACTCAACTAGTTGTTCACCAGTGATGTACTGAAGACGACGTACATTGATGTTTTCACCAATTTTAGTCACAAGCTCAACACGGTCTTCTTCAAACTTAGCTTGTAAGTCTTCGATAGTTGTTGTGTCAGCGATAGCAGCGTCAGCAACTTTGTTAGCAAATGCTAGGAAGCTTTCGTCTTTAGCTACGAAGTCAGTTTGACAGTTAACTTCTACAAGTACTGCAACACCCGCGTTTTGCTTGATGATGATAGTACCTTCAGCAGCGATGTTACCTGCTTTTTTAGCAGCCTTTGCAGCACCGCTCTTACGCATGTTTTCAATCGCTAACTCGATGTCGCCATCAGTTTCAGTTAACGCTTTTTTACAATCCATCATGCCAGCGCCAGTACGCTCGCGTAATTCTTTAACTAGGGCAGTAGTTACAGCCATTAGTAAATCCTCAAATCTGAATTCAGGTTAGATAAGCGGGTTACCCGCTCTACAAGAATAGCAAGTCTTCATCTAAAATTAGATGAAGACTTGATGACAGCTAATTACTCAGCTTCAACGAAATCGTCTTTCTCAGCTTGAGCAACGATGTTGTTTTCACGACCTTCAGTGATTGCAGCAGCAACAGAGGTAGTGTAAAGGTTGATTGCACGGATAGCATCATCGTTACCAGGTACGATGTAATCAACACCGTCTGGGTTAGAGTTAGTATCAACGATTGCAACAACTGGGATACCTAGGTTGTTAGCTTCACGGATTGCAATGTGCTCGTGGTCAGCATCGATAACGAAAAGCGCGTCTGGAAGACCGCCCATGTTTTTGATACCACCAAGGCTCTTTTCAAGCTTTTCCATTTCACGGTTAAGCATTAACGTTTCTTTCTTAGTTAATTTCTCGAAAGTACCGTCTTGGCTTTGTACTTCAAGGTCTTTAAGACGCTTGATTGATTGACGAACTGTTTTCCAGTTAGTCAACATACCACCTAACCAACGGTGGTTAACGTAAAACTGATCGCTTGCGATAGCTGCATCTTTAACTGCTTCGCTTGCTGCGCGTTTTGTACCAACGAAAAGTACTTTACCTTTGTTTGCTGCAGCACCAGATAAAAACTTAAGTGCGTCGTTGAACATTGGTACAGTTTGCTCAAGGTTGATGATATGAACACGGTTACGAGCGCCGAAGATGAAAGGCTTCATCTTAGGGTTCCAGTAACGTGCTTGGTGACCAAAGTGAACACCAGCTTGAAGCATATCGCGCATTGAAACGTTTGCCATTTTGTAAATCCTCTATGTAGTTTAGGGTTAGGCCTCCACATATCCCATAGCACCAACACCGAAGTTTAATTAACTTCAAATGCACCCAAGTGTATGTGACGATACGTGTGTGTGTTAAAATAAAATTGTGTTTGCCTTAAATACAAAAAATCATTTAAGAATTTATTTGTAAAAAGACGGCGCGCTTTATACCATATAAAAAACAAATATTCAACGTCGCGTGCAAAAATTGTGCGACGATAAATGTGTTAAAACTCGACTATGGAGCCTCTATGAGTGCTGTGATCAAGACCCCTGAAGAAATAGAGAAAATGCGTGTAGCTGGGCGCTTAGCGGCAGAAGTGCTAGAAATGATTGAGCCACATGTAGTGCCAGGTGTGACCACTGATGAACTAAATACAATTTGTCATAATTATATTGTCGATGTGCAAAAAGCGATCCCTGCTCCACTTAATTACCATGGCTTTCCAAAATCGATTTGTACGTCTGTAAACCATGTTATTTGTCATGGTATTCCAAATGATAAACCATTAAAAGACGGCGACAGTGTCAATATCGATATCACTGTTATTAAAGATGGCTACCATGGCGACACCTCAAAAATGTTCCATGTTGGTACACCTAACATTCAAGGTAAACGTCTTGCACAAATTACCCAAGAAAGTCTGTACTTGGCGATAAAAATGGTAAAACCAGGCGTTCGCCTAGGTGATATCGGTGAAGCAATTCAAAAATATGCCGAAGGATTTAATTATTCTATCGTTCGTGAATATTGTGGTCACGGTATTGGTGCTGAATTTCACGAAGAACCTCAAATCATGCACTATGGCCGTGCAGGCACTGGAGAAGCTTTAAAAGCGGGCATGTGCCTAACAATTGAACCTATGGTCAATGCCGGTAAACGCCAATGTAAATTACTAAAAGATGACTGGACCGTGGTCACAAAAGACCGTTCTTTGTCAGCGCAGTGGGAACACACGCTACTAGTAACTGAAAATGGTGTTGAAATTTTAACGCTCCGATCAGATGATACGATAGACAGGATCATCGAACATTAGGAGCCAGCCCACGTGGCATTACCCAATAAAGTAAAAAAGTTGCTTAGCGATGCTGAGCAACTAACCGATTACCGCGACTGTTCTGCTTACTTTTACAAATGGTTGCAAAACGAGTTTTCAAAACAACCCGTTGGTAATTTGATTAATGCCCGCGCTGAATTTATAGACCGCTTACTGATTAAACTTTTTCATGTTTATGACTTAGCTCATGAGCCTGATTTAGCACTTATTGCAGTAGGCGGCTATGGCCGTGGTGAATTACACCCTTACTCAGACATTGACTTTTTGTTACTGGTTACTGAGCAACCTAGTGACGCTATTTGTGAAAAAATAGGCCAGTTTGTCACTATGCTATGGGACCTGAGTTTAGAAATAGGTCACAGTGTTCGTACCATAGAACAAGCGATTGAGCAAAAACGTGAAGACGTGACGTTTGCCACCAGCTTACTCGAAAGCCGTTTATTATTTGGCAATCACATCGAATATGAAAAACTGAAAAATCATATTCTCGACACCCCTATTTGGCGCTCAGATGACTTCTTTTTGGCAAAAGTACAAGAACAAAATTTACGCCATAAAAAATGTCACGGTACTGCCTACAACTTAGAACCAAACATTAAAGAAAACCCTGGTGGGCTTCGTGACTTACAAACCATTATATGGGTTGCTAAAAAGCACTTTAGAGCAGAAACCCTACAAGAACTAATTAGTCATGGCTATTTAACCCATGAAGAATACCAAGAGCTTTCAGAGTGTTTAGAAAACTTATGGAATATTCGCTTTGCCCTGCACCTAGCGGCAGGACGCTCAGAAAACCGCTTACTGTTTGATCATCAACCTCTGGCGGCAGAAATTCTCGGTTTTGGTAGTGACGGTAAGGCCTCTGTTGAGCGAATGATGAAACGCTTGTTCAGAATAATGAGCCGAGTTCGTGAACTTAACCAAATGTTGTTATCTTATTTCGAGCAAAGTATTTTGCCTGAAACGAGTGAGCAACCCGTTATTGAGTTAGATCGAAGCTTTGAACGCGTTGGCCATCAAATTAGGGTTAAGAATCCTTCGGTGTTTTTCCGTCGTGACCAACTCTTTGTGTTGTTTGAGCATATTGCTGATAACCCAGCGATAACACATATTTACCCAAGTACGATTCGTACCATTCGCCAAGTTCGTAGACGCTTGTTAGGTGACTTACAAGATTACGCAGCGTGTCGCGAAGCGTTTTTACGAATAATAAAGCATCCCAACGGCATGGGGCGCGCTTTTACTCTAATGCACAAACACGGCATGCTCGCTGCTTATTTGCCACAGTGGCGTAATATTTTCGGTCAAATGCAATTTGACTTGTTTCATGCGTATACGGTTGATGAACATACCCATAAACTAATTAATAATATTTATCAGTACTTTGATAAATCTAACGCTTCTGAGTTTCGATTATGCTGTGAAATAGTCACTCGCATGGACAAGCCTGAGTTACTCTACTTAGCGGGTATATTTCATGATATTGCTAAGGGTCGTGGTGGCGATCACTCCGAGCTTGGCTCCGTTGATGCAATTGCATTTGCTAAATTACACCGCTTTACAAATTCAGATGGCAAGTTAATCTCTTGGTTAGTGGCGAATCACCTACTTATGTCGGTAACAGCACAACGTAAAGATATTAATGACCCTGATGTGATCAAAGAGTTTGCTTCAAGGGTTAAAACTGAACGCCAATTAGATTACCTTTATTGCTTAACTGTTGCGGATATACGAGCAACCAATGACAATTTATGGAATGATTGGAAAAACACCCTACTTCGTGAATTGTATTTGCATACCCAGCGCGCACTGCGTTTAGGGCTTGAGAATCCGATGGATCAACGCGATCAAATTCGTGATAAGAAGCGCCAAGCAAAACAGCGATTACTAAATCACGGGTTCACTGAAGATAAAATCGATTTAATATGGAGCCGTTTTAAAGCCAATTATTTTACCGCCTTTAGTGAGCAACAAATATCATGGCACAGCGAACATTTAATTAAGTCAGATCTTACTCAACCTAGCGTTATTGTCTCTAATAAAGCCATGCATGGTGGTACGCAAGTATTTGTTTATAGCCCATATTCCGGTGCTATCTTTGCGCGTTTAGTAAATGTAATAGGTTCAAAAAAAGCACAAGTTCAGCATGCTCAAGTACTCACAACCCGTGACGGTTATGTGCTGTTCAGCTTTGTTGTGTTAGAAGTTAATGGCGATCCAATTGCCAGTGGACGAGCACAATCGATTAAACGCGGACTTGACCAAGCATTAGCAGATCCACGTAAAAAAATACGCTTTAAAAAGAATCGCTCACAACGTTTTAAAGACTTTAATATTAAACCTAAAATCATTTTACGTCCTCACCCACGTAAAGACCGCAGTTTAATAGAAATTCAAGCGGTAGATATTCCTGGCTTATTGACCAAAATAGCCGAGGTTTTTCAAGCGCATTTATTACATATACATGCAGCACGTATCACCACCGTTGGCGAGCGTGCAGAAGATTTCTTCGTGGTATCAAATAACGAGTACCAAGCACTTACTGACGAAGAACAAGCAAAAATTCATCAAGCATTGCGTAAAAAACTCAACGCAGAAACAGAATAAGAGGACCTTATGTCAGATTTAAAAACCATGATTGAAAACGCCTGGGATAACCGCGATAGTATTAGCCCAAGCACAGTATCAAGCGACGTAAAGCAAGCGATTATTGACGCGCTCGAATTACTAGATAGCGGTGCTGCACGAGTTGCTGAGAAAATCAGTGGTGAGTGGGTCGTTCATCAATGGTTGAAAAAAGCGGTATTACTTTCGTTTCGTATCCGTGATAACGAACCGATGAATGATGGTGTTAATCAATTCTACGATAAAGTACCGCTTAAATTCAGTGATTACACGCCTGAACAATTTCAGCAAGGTGGTATGCGCGTAGTACCAAACGCTGTCGCTCGTAAAGGCAGCTTTGTCGGTAAAAACGTGGTACTAATGCCATCATACGTAAACATTGGTGCTTATGTTGATGACGGTACCATGGTTGATACATGGGCCACTGTAGGCTCATGTGCACAAATAGGTAAGAACGTTCACCTATCGGGTGGCGTGGGCATAGGTGGCGTTTTAGAGCCATTACAAGCTAATCCAACTATTATCGAAGATAACTGTTTTATCGGCGCTCGCTCTGAAATTGTAGAAGGCGTGGTTGTTGAAGAAGGTGCCGTAATCTCTATGGGCGTTTACATCAGCCAAAGCACGCGTATATACGACCGTGAAACCGGCGAAATTCACTACGGCCGAGTGCCAGCAGGCGCAGTAGTAGTACCTGGTGCATTACCATCTAAAGATGGCACTCACAGCCTATACGCTGCAATCATCGTGAAAAAAGTCGACCAACAAACCCGCGAAAAAGTGGGTATTAACGCACTACTTCGTTCGATAGACGAATAAGAGCTGTAAGCTTTCAGTCGTCAGCGTTCAGCTGATTTGAGTTAATAGCTGGGTTTGAGGATATTACTCCCAGCTATTTTATTTTCACTCAATACAAATTAATGAATTAAAACCACGTGCTACTTTTCCTAGTCATGTCAAAAATGACCAAACAAACGGCTGTCGGCTAAAAATACTCTCCTTACCATTTCGCATAATGATCTTCGGTTAAGCCCCACTCGCCATTGAGTGTAATCACTTCATTTTCGAGGGTGATTTGACCATAAAAACGGCCAAAGTGTTGCGTGAAATTGCTGGCGATGATGAGTAAATTAGTTTTATCTTGGCGTTTACCTACAGGCTCAAAGGTGAGGTTTATAATGCCGTCATTTGAGCGCAACTGCCATTGTCTGTAATCACTTTTATCGCTATAACGTTTAAATTTAAAATCAACCATATCGATTTTTATTAAACTGCCATCAAGCCACAACGCGTTTTCAGTAAAACCTGTTTCTACAACTCCAGCAGCAAGGTTTAAACCTAAACGGCGGCCATCGGCTAAAGTACAAGCTAAACTGCCCCAATTCCAGAATGTTTCACGGCGCATAAAACCTGCACTCCAATCCACACTTGCTAACGCGTTTACCTGTTCAAGATTAATACGGGTATCTTGCCATTGAACAACGCCTTTACAAGGCAATGCTGTCGCTTTTTGGGTAAAGTGAAAGCCTGTAAAGCCAGCCCTTACACAAACTGCCAGCGGATTGTATTGTAATGACTCATCAATAACAGCTTCAATTTTTAGACCTGCTTTCAAACAGACGGTGACTTTTCGTAAACCTGATTCATTAATAATCGTGACACTATTCGCGCCTTTATGAAAATACGCTTTCCCTGAATTTGGCTTAGTGTCAATGTAGGTACTTGTAGCGAATAAATTGGTAAAGCTAAACTCCTCAAATTCATCGCGGCTTGGATGATACAAATAGACAAAGCAATTACTGGCAATTTTTAAGTCAACAATAGCCAAACCAATAATAAGTGTTTCACAAGTAAAGCTTATAAATTGAAACTGGTTAAACTTTAGTTTTTTCGTAAGCAGACCTGTGCGCTTACCCATACTGCTGCGCAAATCAAAATCCATATAATTAATTTGCTCAATCCCTTGTTCAAACAGCCCAAATTGGGCTTCACCATAGTGATCGATTAATTTTTTCATTGCTATTCAATCCAGTTAATTTGAGTGTTTAGGCATCAATACTTGCATAGAGTACTGTTATTTAAGGGTTGTTATAATACTCAGCCTTATCGACTTATCTATTTTGGGTAAAGAAAACAAGCTACAAAATTAGCCAGTACTTAGTAGATGTAATAAGGTAAATAGGCATGCTTTAAAGTTAGCTCTCAATATTAAGGATTAATATATGACGAAAAAGACCTTACGCTCAACTATTTTGCTGCCTGTATTTTTACCTGCAGTGTTAATCATTTTGTGCTTAGTACTGGGTACTATTAGTAACCCTGAACTGGCTGGAGAAGCATTCAGCGTCACTTTATCTTGGATAACTGAAACCTTTGGTTGGTTTTATATGTTATCTGTCGCTATATTTTTAGTGTTTATTGTCTCTGTTGCCGCATCAAGTTGGGGCAATATAAAGCTCGGACCTGATCATGCTCAGCCCCAGTACAGTTTTGCTGAGTGGTTTGCGATGCTGTTCTCTGCGGGCTATGGTGTTGCATTACTTTATTTTGGTGTTGCTGAACCTGTTTTACACTATGCATCCCCGCCAAGTGGCGCAGCAGAAACTGTGGATGCGGCTAAACAAGCAATGCAAATTGCCTTTTTTCATTGGGGTTTTCATATCTGGGCTATATACGGCATTGTCGGTTTAGTGCTTGCTTACTTTGCTTTTCGTCACGGCCTACCACTTTCTATTCGTTCCGCTTTATACCCTCTGATTGGCGATAAAATTCACGGCCCTATTGGCCATACGGTGGATGTGTTTGCAATTTTAGGCACTCTATTTGGCATAGCAACCACATTAGGCCTGTCGGTCACTCAAATTAATGCAGGGTTACATTATTTATGGCCCAGTATTCCTGTTAATACCACAGTACAAATTATAGCCATCGCGTTGATAACTGCTGCTGCAACAGTTTCTGTTGTCGCAGGTATGGATAAAGGCGTAAAACGTCTGTCTATTTTAAACATGGTGTTAGCCATCACTTTAATGACTTTTGTCTTTTTTGTCGGTTCAAGTATCCATATTTTAGAATCATTTTTGCAAAATACCGGCAGTTACTTAAGCGGTATTGTTGAACGTACATTTAACTTACAAGCCTATAGCCGCAGTGACTGGATAGGCAATTGGACATTATTTATATTTGGCTGGACAATTGCTTGGGCACCGTTTGTTGGCATGTTTATCGCCAAAATTAGCCGCGGCCGCACCATTAGGCAGTTTGTCGTGGGTGTTATGTTAGTCCCAACTATTTTTACCTTTTTATGGTTCTCTGTGTTTGGCGATACAGCATTAAATCTTATTATGAATGAAGGATTTGACACCTTAATCGCTGATGTTCAAGCGAATCATGCTGTCGCGCTATTCCAGTTGTTTGAAGCCCTACCTTGGTCATTCTTCATCTCTCTGCTGACTGTTATTTTGATTATTACATTTTTTGTTACTTCATCCGATTCAGGATCATTGGTGATTGATTCACTTGCATCAGGTGGGAGCCTCGACACGCCAGCTTGGCAGCGCGTTTTTTGGGCAGTATTAGAGGGCACCGTTGCATCCGTGCTATTGCTAGCCGGCGGTTTGAGTGCGCTACAAACAATGACGATAGCCAGTGCATTACCCTTTGCTGTGATCATGTTACTTGCAACTGTTGGTCTTTGGCGCGCCCTTCGCATTGAAGGACATAGAGATTCCAGCCTACAAGCACATACATTGACCAACAAAAACCCAAACCTTTCACATTGGAAGCGACGCTTAGCTGCGATGGTAAGTTATCCTAACAAGAACGACGTGCATACTTTTATCAGCCAAGTCGTTATAAACGCGATGGAATCTGTTCAAGCCGAGTTAAAAACGCGTCAATGGCAAGCCGTTGTCGAATTTGACGATGTCATGGGTCGTGCTTTTCTAACCGTGTTAAGACATGAGCATGTAGATTTTGTGTATGATATTAGGCTGACAGAGCACGCAACACCAAGCTTTGCTTATGCTGAGTTAAAACCCACTGAGGATGACCCTCAGCTTTATTATCGTGCCGAAGTGTTTTTACGCCGTGGAGGTTTATCCTATGATATTTATGGCTTTAATGAAGATGATATTGTGAAGGATATACTCGATCAGTTTGAAAACTACCTGCACTTTTTAGATAACAGTCCTGGCGAACTGCCGTGGGACATGGCTGAGCATGATGACATGTTAGATACTGATAAGCACTGATCTACTAAACCCCATCTTATCATATTCACATCGACTCGTTGATGTACAAACCACGCTTTAAGCTAAGACAGCTGCCTTAGCTTAAAGCGTGGCTTAACTCATTGGTTAAAGCTACTCACTCTTCACAACGGTAGTGACTCAAATTAACCCGCTTCGTTTGCTCACCTTGAGCTGTATAGTCATTGTGTTTAATCACTAGGGTGTTATCTTCAACAGCAAAGTTAAAGTGCCCAAGCCAATCTAAAGTTGTTATAGGCGTTAACGTATAGAAACCGTTTTTATCTGTACATTGATATGAAAAGTAATGCGTAGCCTTACCAAAAGCTCCCACATCTGAGGTGTAAACACTGATATTCCCTTGTAAAAGATAATCCTCAGCTTGAGTACCCACAACCATATATAAAGTACAAACTATTAAGAGTATAACGAACTGGGCTATTGCCAGTCCAAATAGCAGTAATGAATATAACTTGCTGTACCATTTTTTGGGTTTATCAGATAGTACCTGTGATTTGGCAAAGCTTGCTAATAATAAGCCTCCTCCCATAACTAAAATTAACTTTAGAGGTATCAAATAGGCGCTGAATAAGTACATCGCCTTTTCACTTTGATATTGCAGGCCAAAAGCAGTTTTAATAAACAGACTATCAATTAACGGCAACAATATGAGTAAGCTCGCTGCAATCAATTTTTTGTTTTTTATCACAGGTCTATTTATCATTTTAACTTTCGTCTGAACAGTACTCGCATCTATAGTAAACAAAAAACCCGCTAAGATAAACTCAGCGGGTTTAGTAGCTAAAAATAATTACTTAACCTGAACTCTGGTTAAGAGATGTACTAATGTATTGATATTAAATCACAAATATATTTATTATCCAGAGTTCAGGTTACTTAATCATCTTCAACGTTATCAAGCCCCTTGGTGCCGTCTTTGGCTTTTAACTTATGGTGTATTGCTGATTTTATTAGCATATAACCGCTGATAGGTGCCGTTATTAATAAAAAGATGGTGATCAATAATTCTTTAACACTCACCCCATCCTGTGTGCTGCTAAAAAACACCATAGCCGCAATTAACACCCCAGCCATACCTAAAGTTGTAGCTTTAGTTGGGCCATGTAAGCGCATAAAAAAATCAGGCATTTTAATCAAACCAATAGAGCCAATTAAAATAAATGCACCACCGATCAGTAATAAAATAGACACTATCCATTCACTGTACATACGTTTACCTTATTCAATGATATCGCCGCGTAGCAAGTATTTACACACCGCGACTGTGCTGACAAAACCTAACATTGCAATGAGTAAAGCGGCTTCGAAATAAAGCCCTGTTCCCATATTCATTCCGTACAATATGATCAAGGCAATCGTATTTATATACATGGTATCAAGCGCTAAAATTCTATCAGGCACTGAAGGACCAACAACAAGTCGCCATAAATTAAGTAATAGCGACAAACCAATCATTGCAAAGACGATTAAAAATACCGTTTCTAACATTGAAAAATCTCCTTAAGCGGTGCTTCATAACGCTTTTTGATTGTATTTATCAACTCTTGCTCATCAGCTAAATCTAGTACATGGATCAATAAATAGCGCTGCGTAGGCTCCTCACCTTCTGGGAGTGACTCTGGGATAGGATAAACCTCTGCACTTACAGTACCAGGGGTGAGCGAAACAGTACTTGCCAGTATAGTAATTGGCATTTCATGACTTAAATCCAGTGGCACTTTGACAAAAGCAGGGCGTAGCTTTTTAACAGGCCCAAGAATCAACAGTGCCACTTGCACGTTAGCCGTTACAATATCGTAAAGCACAAGTAATAACTGCTTAATCGCAAGCCCTGGTTTAATGATAAGCGGTTGCGGTTCGCGAAACGGAAACGTAATAATAGGAATAAAAAAAGCGAACAGCGTTGCTAGCACCAAGTGCCCTGGTGATACACTGTTGTTAAGCAACAGCCAAACAACAAATAACAAGAGGCTACGAAATGGCGTTGGCAACCAGCGAAAACGGGATTCTAAACGCATTATAAACCTCCTTTCAGCACGGTATTTATACCTGTAGTAATATCATGTAATTGCGTTGCAGCAGCAATCATATATTCAGTGATTGGGCCGCCGAAAATTACCATTAATGGCGATCCTGCTAATAAGCCTACTATCGCAATTACTTGTACAGGTTTAGCGTTGTCTTCATCTGGGTGCTCACGATCTTGATGTTTTCGCTCCCAAAACAAACTGGTTCCTGCTCGAGTTAATGCAACGAGCAAAGCAAAACTAGCAATCAAATATACCGGCCAAAAAACTAAAGCTCGCTCGCTGTCTAAGGTCGTTTTCAAAATCCAAATTTTACCAACAAAGCCTGATAATGGCGGCATGCCCACTACAGCAAGAGCAGCAATAATAAAACATGCTCCTAATAATACCGGTTGAGCAACACCTCGCCCTGGAGCCAATCTGTCGGCCACTTTACCACGCTGATGTGATATTAAGTCAGCTAATAAAAACAGTGCCGCACACACTAATGTTGAATGAACTAGATAATAAAGGAGTGCCGCTGTTGCGCTTACATGCTGTATGGCCACTAAAGCAACCAACGTGCCTACAGATACAACAACAAGGTTGGCCGTGAGCTTACGTAAATCTTGTGCAGCAAGCACACCTATAGCACCTATTACAATAGTTGCTATTGCCAGCCCCCACAACCATGGTTGTGCCATATGATTTAACAGTCCAGCGTTCTCACCAAATATGACGGTGTAAACACGCAACATAGCGTACACACCGACCTTGGTCATAATCGCAAACAAGGCAGCAACAACCGGCATTGCACTGGCATAAGTGTTAGGTAACCACAGGTGAAGCGGCAATAACGCCCCTTTTAAGGCAAATACAACCAGTAATAACAAGCCACCAATTTTCGCAAGATATACATCATCACCCTGTAGTTGCGCAACTTTAAGTGACATATCAGCAATATTTAAAGTCCCCAATACACCATATAAAATACCCAAAGCGATTAAAAATACACTTGAACCGATTAAATTTAAAATAACGTATTGCAAAGCAGCACGTGTTTTATGTTTATCGCCCGCATGCATCAATAATGAATAAGATGCAATCAGTAGCACTTCAAAAAATACAAAAAGATTAAATAAATCGCCCGTTAGAAACGCACCGTTGACCCCTAAAACTAAAAAGTGAACTAATGGATGAAAAAAGCTGCCTTTTTCATCATCACCGACACTACTGTATAAGGCTACAGCTAAAGCTAAAAATGAAGTTAAAGCGACCATTAACACTGATAATAAATCGGCTACCAGCACAATACCAAACGGGGCTTGCCAGTCACCAATGGCGTAAACTATTGGGCCATTTTTATAAACGGTAATTAATAGGGCTACACTTACACACGCGGTAATGATTGACATAACAATCGATACCACGCGTCGAATTGGAATACTTTTGCCGCACGGAGGCATTAATAAAAGTATTGCTGCCAGCATAGGGATTAGTACAGGCCATGAAGCTATATGCTGAATCATCTGTGCTCCTTGTTATTACTTTTAACAAGGTGGCCATCGACATGGTCGTTACCTAAATCAGCACGGCCACGTATAGCTAAAATAACCACGAATGCGGTCATAGCAAATCCGATAACTATGGCGGTTAACACTAAAGCTTGCGGTAAAGGATCTGCATAATCAGCACCAGTACCCAATACCACTGCTTTATTAATTGTTAAACGTCCGGCTGAAAATAAAAACAAGTTTACAGCATAGGAAATCATGGTCAGCCCCAGTACAACTGGAAAAGTACGAGCTCGCAGGAGCAAATAAATACCACAAGTCACTAATACACCTACGCACGATGCGTATAACAGTTCCATTAAATATTTACCTCTTCTTTTGGTGCATCTGCGGTCAGCTTACCAAGACTCGCTAAAATCATCAGCGTAGCGCCAACAACGGTTAAATACACACCTAAATCAAATACAATGGCACTTGCCAGCTCAGTTTTACCAACAAATGGGATATCAAAGTAATCGAACCATGTAGTTAAAAACGGTCGACCAAACGCCCAGCTACCTAATCCGGTAAACATAGCAATAGCGATACCTGATGCAATAATTTTGCGGTAATTTACATCAAAGCGCGAGGTGATCCACACTGAGCCGCGAGCCATATATTGTAAAATAAAGGCAATAGACGTTACTAGGCCCGCAATAAAGCCACCACCAGGTAAGTTATGGCCTCGTAAGAAGATATAGGCCGATACCAATAACGCAAGCGGTAATAAGCTTTGCGAAATGCTTGAAAGCAATATTGGATAACGCTCCCGTGCCCATGGCCGCCCTTCACTATCACTGGCTGGCATAAATAACGGTAAATTAGCTAGTAACTTATAAATCCCCAGCGCAGCAATACCTAAAACGGTAATTTCACCAAGCGTATCAAAGCCCCTAAAATCGACTAAAATAACATTTACAACGTTAGTACCACCTCCGCCAGTTTTAGCATTGGCAACAAAGAAATCTGAAATTGATTCAAGCGGACGAGTAAGTAGTGCATAACAAATACTCGCTACCACGACTCCCACAGCAGATGAAATACCTAAATCACGCAAGATGCGTAAAGAGCTCGACTCTTTTGGCGTTCGCTGTGGTAAGAAAAACAATGCCAACATGAGTAATATTACCGTTACTACTTCAACCGTTAATTGGGTTAATGCTAAGTCAGGCGCAGAGAAACGAGTAAAGGCAACAGATACCATTAAGCCCACAATTGATATCATTAATAGCGATACCATGCGTGAGCGATGCCAAAGTACAGTGCTGATAGCACCTAT
This sequence comes from Pseudoalteromonas mucoides, assembly GCF_049257175.1. Lineage (NCBI taxonomy): Bacteria > Pseudomonadati > Pseudomonadota > Gammaproteobacteria > Alteromonadales > Pseudoalteromonadaceae > Pseudoalteromonas > Pseudoalteromonas mucoides. The sequence goes on along the minus strand of NZ_JBMMUC010000004.1, from coordinate 276,867 downwards.
AATTAATAAACCAGCACCGATGGCGTTGTGAAAATCAATTGGCGTGCTTGGGGCTGTGCCTGCTAATGCACCCATTTCAAATAACGGCCAACCTGCACACAGCAATACAACTCCCAGCATTATCACTATATAGCGCTGTAATGAGCCATTTTCTGTGCTTTGAATTTTATCTTGGCTCCACTTAACAACACTATAAAGAACTCTTTCAAATGTCTTTTTAGCATTAAATGCCGGTAGAGATGCCTGAAATTGAAATAAGTGTTTGCGTTGAATATAAATAAACACACCACATGCAGAAGCAATAAAACTCATTAATAAAGGCAAGTTAAAACCATGCCAAATAGACAGCTTAAATTCAGGGGTTGCATCACCAAGCACAGCAAGTGACGCTGCTGATAAAATACCATCCACTACAAAGTTCGGAAACATACCCACTAATAAACACAGCACCACTAATATTTCGATAGGTACTCGCATATAGCGTGGTGGCTCATGGGGTGTTTTTGGTAAATCAATTGGGTCGCCATTAAAGAAAACGTCATGGATGAAACGAGCGGAATAAGCAACAGAAAACGCAGCGGCTAGAGTTGCCAGCACTGGAATGAGCCAAGACATAGAGCCCAGCACCTGCTGATGTAAAGTTTCAGCAAAAAACATTTCTTTTGATAAGAAACCGTTTAACAGCGGCACACCTGCCATCGCTGCGGCAGCAACCATCGCAAGGGTCGCAGTATATGGCATAAACCGCCACATACCATTGAGTTTACGCATATCACGAGTCCCTGTTTCATGATCGATAATACCCGTTGCCATGAACAGCGATGCTTTAAATGTGGCATGATTGATAATGTGAAAGATTGCTGCAACTGTAGCAAGCTCTGTATCTAAGCCTAATAATAAAGTGATTAAACCAAGGTGGCTAATTGTCGAATACGCTAAGAGCCCCTTTAGGTCATGCTTAAATAAAGCAATGTAAGCACCCACTAACAATGTTGCTAAACCTGTCATCGCCACTAAAATAAACCAGGTATCGTTCCCCGCAAGTGCTGGGTGAAAACGTGCCATTAAGAAAATACCCGCTTTAACCATAGTTGCAGAGTGCAAATAAGCACTTACCGGTGTTGGGGCGGCCATGGCATGAGGTAACCAAAAATGGAATGGAAATTGAGCTGACTTAGTAAACGCACCTAATAATACTAATACTAAAGCAAGTTCATACAAATCATGTGATTGAATCAATACACGGCTGGCTAAAATGGTATCAAGGTTATAACTACCAACAATATCGCCAAGTAACAATAAACCACCCAGTAGCGCCAAGCCGCCAGCACCGGTAACCGCAAGCGCCATACGTGCGCCTTTACGTGCTTCTGATTTATGCCACCAATAGCTGATCAATAAGAAAGAGCTTATACTGGTTAGCTCCCAAAACAGCCATAATTGAATAACATTGTTCGACATGACAATACCGAGCATTGCTGTCATAAACAGCATTAAATAGCTATACAGTTTTGGCATAGAATCGTTACTACTTAAATAATAACGCGTATAGAAAATAACGAGTGAGCCTATGCCTAAAATCATAAAAATGAATAGCAGACTTAAACCATCTAACCGAAATGCCAACTCCATGCCTAAAGCAGGGATCCAATCTAGTGTATAACGGACTGTCTCACCGCTTAGTACTGCAGGAGCATGGTAAATCGCAATAGCTAACGCACATAAGGGTGCAATTAAAGTTAAGCTCGTAGTTTGATTACGAGATAATTTGCCGGTGCATGAAGAAATAACACTGCCAATTAAGGATAACAGGGGTATCCAGAGCAAAGTCATAATGAGGAACCTTTTAAAGTCATAAGAATATCAATACGCTAATAGTTAATTTTAATTGTGTACTGGTCATTGAAATGGTTTTTAATTCAGCTTAAATGAATATTATATATAGGTATAGTTATACTGACTGAGGGACATTTTGTCTATAGCAAGCCTCCCTACCTGCTCATATTTTAGACTAATTTAACGTCAATTTATTAATATAAACAACTTTACTCAGAGATATTATTATTCGTCATTTTGTCAATAAAATTCACTGTTTCCGACAGTTTGCTAAAATAATCGACAAAACGTAATGTCTCAGTGTCGTTACTCGCTATTTGTTGTAACCATAGCGCTTTATATTTTGTGGATAAAGCAACCTGTTGATACTGCATGATTGACCAATTTTTACTGGGTTTATAGGCTTTTATTTTTCCTTGGCAACTTTGACTCAAATGCCACCCTTGAGGTGGTGAGACGCCATTCGCTATAAACAGATTTGGCGCCACATAACCCGTTTGCTTGCATAGCCATGCTTGCTTCGCTATTGGTAAAGCATACTCATCTTCGAAGCCATTAAAATGCATTAATTCATGCAAAAAAACGCCATAATTACTTTTCGACCCCAATTGCATAATGCCTGAGCGAACATTACCTTTACCATTTCGCGGCATCATTACAATAAAATCAAAATCACGGGGCCACTCTACCTTGTTTATAAACTGTTCCCAATTACAAGCGGCTGCTTTTATAGGATTGGTTTGGCACTCTATTGAATCACCTAAGTACACAGGCGTAGAAAAACAAAAACTATTGGCATTAGGTTGGGGTGAATGGGCATATTTATCTTTAAAAGCATTTAACTTGATCAAGCCAGCAAGATGATTGCTCAACATAAGTACATTGTAGCTACACCGCTGTTCTGCAACTTGGCTGTGTGTAAATAAAGCAATCCCTGTGCGTTTTGCAAACTCGCTAGAAATAGACTCTTTAGGGTAGCTTAGCTGTAACTTTAAGGTCTCAAGTGCATCAGAGTTAGGTACTAAACCTTGCTTTGCAAGCAGCTCTAGCTCCGCCCAGCGCTTTTGTTTTACAAGTAATTGAGCTAGTTGTTCACGTTTATTAGCTGGTTGCTGAGTAACACTTAACTGCCAAAATACCTTGGCTTTATCCGCGTGCGATTGCCTTAACAATGCAAGCGCCCAGTTAAATTGCGCATTAGCAAAACCATTCAGTGCAAGCGCCTTGAGAATTGGCTGTGAAAAATTTAAAAGAGAGTTATTAAAAACACGAGGGAATTGATTATAGCCCGCCGTAGCGGCTTTGGCATCACTTTGGCCAAGCCATAGTGCTAATTTAGCGTTGTGGTTCACTGAGCCTGTCAGTATACATAGACTCAGTAATAAACCACAAAAGAGTCCAATGTTAACTCTGGTTATCACCAGCCATTAACTCAAGCTCAAGGCGAGCATATTTATACTCTACAAATTCATGAACATTCGTAGCTAAAGCGAGGCGAAAAAAATCTGCTGCTTCATAATCCAAGCCACGCGCTTGATACATCTTTGCCAAATAGAAATAGGCTTCACAGAGTCGTTGAGCATACTCTTCGTTTGAGCTAACCCCTTCACCGATACTTGCCAAGAAACTTTGTTCGCTCATATCACCTAGATATAAAGATATAAGGCCGTACGCCCATTGTGTTTCATCCAGCCCTTGGGCTTTCGCTTTTAAATCAATCAGTGCCTGCTCTGAATTATCGTGAGATTGCGCTAAATAAAGCCATAATACGCGATATGGATCGCTTGGGGCACGCTGTAAAAACTCAGCTAAATCAGCCGTGGCTAAAGTAGGTCTATCGCCGTAGTACAAAGCAATGCCACGGTTTAAATACGCATATTCATGCTGTTCATTAAGCTCAAGCGCTGAGTCAAAAAACTCATAGGCTTTTTCATATTGCTGCATCAAGGTGTGGTGAATACCTAAAAAGTTGTAAACCTCAGCTAAATCAGGCTTCATTTGCACGGCGCGGTTAAAATCAATACGTGCTAAGGTAGCCATACCTAAGCTATCAAATAATACACCCCGGTCATAATACAGCTTCGCTTGTTGCTCTGTAGATAAATCTGTGCGGTTTAATAATTCAGAATAACGCGCAATGGCAATTTCACTTCTAAAATCAGAAGCTAAAGGCGCTGTGAAAGGCACATTGATAATAGGAGTCGGCTTCGATTGCGTGGTCGATTGACACGCACTTAAAGACAATAAAGCCACTGTTGCAAACGCTACATGTTTAAAAATCATTAAAATCCTTAATACCTCAAAAGTAAGCAATATAGACAAGCTGTAAATAAAGAGGTTTCATTAAAGCATAAAAAAAGGGGCTAAACAGCCCCTTTTTATGCAATCCAGTAATTAACTGGACTAAATATCAACAATTAAGCGTCAGATGGCGCATCAGCTGCAGGTGCTGCTGATTCCATAGCTTCTTTAATGCTTAAACGTACGCGACCTTGACGGTCTACTTCTAGTACTTTTACTTTCACTTCTTGGCCTTCGCTAAGGTGATCAGATACATTGTTAACGCGCTCAGTGCTGATTTGAGAAATATGCACTAGGCCATCTTTACCAGGTAAAATGTTAACGAACGCACCAAAATCAACGATACGTACAACTTTACCTTGGTAGATAGTACCCACTTCTAGTTCAGCTGTTAATTGCTCAATACGCGTGATTGCATCTTGTGCGCTCATGCCGTCTGTTGCAGCAATTTTAATTGTACCGTCATCTTCGATTTCAATCGTTGTACCAGTTTCTTCAGTAAGTTGACGAATTGTAGCGCCACCTTTACCAATAACTTCAGCGATTTTTTTCGCAGGGATCTTCATCGTGTAAATACGCGGAGCAAACTGAGAAAGCTCTTCAGAAGGTGCAGCAATTGCTTCGTCCATCACACCTAGGATGTGTAAACGTGCAGCTTTAGCCTGCTTAAGCGCAATTTGCATGATTTCTTGCGTGATACCTTCAATCTTGATATCCATTTGCAGTGCAGTGATACCGTTTGAAGTACCCGCTACTTTAAAGTCCATGTCACCTAAGTGATCTTCATCACCTAAGATGTCAGAAAGAACAACAAATTTCTCGTCTTCTTTAACTAGACCCATCGCGATACCCGCAACAGATGCTTTAATTGGTACACCTGCATTCATAAGTGCTAGTGAAGTACCACATACAGATGCCATTGAAGATGAACCATTTGATTCAGTGATTTCAGATACTACACGGATTGAGTAAGGGAACTCAGTAAGTGTTGGCATTACAGCTGAAATACCACGCTTAGCAAGGTTACCATGGCCGATTTCACGACGCTTAGGAGAACCTACAAAACCAGTTTCACCTACGCAGAACGGAGGGAAGTTGTAGTTAAGCATAAAGTGGTTTTTATGTGTGCCAGTTAAATCGTCGATTAACTGTGAATCACGTTCTGTACCAAGTGTAGCAGTAACAAGTGCTTGAGTTTCACCACGAGTAAAGATTGCAGAACCGTGAGTACGCGGTAATACGCCAGTCATTACGTCAAGAGCACGGATCATATCTGGTTCACGACCATCGATACGTTTTTCACCTGCAGTGATACGGCCACGTACGATTTTCTTCTCTAGTGAACCGAATACTTTACCTACTTCTTGCTTATCAAGTGTTTCGTCTTCAGCAAGCTCGCTAGTAAGTGCTTCAACAACAGCGTCTTTTGCTGCAGTTAATGCTTCTTTGCGCGCTACTTTATCAGTGATGCGGTAAGCTTCGCCTACTTTATCAGCCGCTAAAGAAGCTACTTTCTCTTCAAGAGATACGTTTTTCTCAGGTGCAGTCCAATCCCATGTAGGCTTGCCTGCTTCTGCTTTGAATTCGTTGATAGCGTTGATGATAGCTTGAGATTGCTCATGACCATAAACAACCGCACCAAGCATTACGTCTTCAGCAAGAACGTCTGCTTCTGATTCAACCATAAGAACTGCGTTATCAGTACCCGCAACAACTAAATCTAGTTGGCTTTCTTCAAGCTCTTTTAGTGTCGGGTTAAGTACGTACTCGTTGTTGATATAACCAACACGCGCTGCACCAATTGGGCCGCTAAATGGAATACCAGAGATAGCAAGTGCTGCTGAGGTACCAATCATCGCAACCATGTCTGGTTGGATTTCAGGGTTAACAGAAACAACAGTAGCAATAACTTGTACTTCGTTTACGAAACCATTTGGGAAAAGTGGACGAATTGGACGGTCAATAAGACGTGCGATAAGTGTTTCGCCATCGTTAGGACGACCTTCACGCTTTAAGAAACCACCAGGGATACGACCCGCAGCGTACATACGCTCTTGGTAGTTAACTGTTAGTGGGAAGAAATCTTGACCTGGTTGTGCTTCACGCTTACCAACAACAGTCACTAATACTGACGTGTCGCCGATGCTTGCTAATACTGCGCCGTCTGCTTGACGTGCGATTGCACCTGTTTCTAGGGTAACTGTGTGTTGACCTAGTTGAAATTCTTTAATAATTGCTTGCACTTAAAATATCCTTCAAATCTAAATAAGTGTTCCATCAAAGTACCAATTACAGTACATAATTGTATTCAGTTGGAAATCAATTAAGTACTACAATTGGCAATGATGTAAATAACCGTAGATAAACCTTTTTATCTACGCGCATAGTATATACCAAAGCCACGTAAAAATGCGAGTCTAGCAACCAGATTATAGTACGCACTTTAGGTGAGTATATAGATGTAACTATTGATGGAGGTTTTTATTGATTTTTCAAGCTGTATAGAATGGAAGCTGTAGAGTATGAGACAATTTTCAGACACAAAAAAAGGAGCTGTAAAGCTCCTTCTTAGGTAATCTAGTTCTTAGCGACGTAAGCCAAGCTCTTTGATTAACGCAGTATAACGTGCAATGTCTTTACCTTTAAGGTAATCAAGCAGTTTACGACGAGTGCTTACTTTGCGAAGCAGACCACGACGTGAGTGGAAGTCATGCTTGTGATCAGCGAAGTGACCTTGAAGCTTGTTGATATCAAAAGTTAAAAGTGCAACTTGTACTTCAGGTGAACCAGTGTCGCCTTCTGCACGTGCGAATTTTGCGATGATATCGATTTTTTCTTGATTGCTTAGTGACATAGTAACTCCAAAAAATAAATGTAAAAGGTGTCTTAGCCGATCACTAATTCAGCCAAAACGATTAAGCGGGCGTATTTTACCAGCTTTAGTAATAACTACAAGATAAACTTAGTCTGTGTTCTGTTGCTGATTCGATAAACCGCGTTTAGACTTTAAGTGCCCGTCAGGGTTGCGCTCACCCGTGCCGATAAACACGCCATCAGCCAGCACTTTTATAGGTCCTTCAGGTAACACTTTGCCCAGTACAACAGCTTGGCCATGACTAAACGACATGCCCTGCTCTTGAGTTATCTCAACAACCGGTAAATCAACCAGTGCTGTATCCATAGGCAATAGCAGCTCATCAAGATAACTAGAAGGCGCAAGCTCTTCAGCCTTAGCTTTTGCCAATAACGCTTCAAGCTGCTCAAGCGAAACCATCTTATCAGCAGGGTAATGACCAACAGCCGAGCGATGCAACATAATGACATGTGCACCGCAGCCTAGGTTTTCACCTAAATCATCCACAATAGTACGTATATAAGTACCCTTAGATACATGAGCAGTCATTTGTACTTCGTTGTTCGCTTCATCAAACTCATCAAGCGTTAAACTAAATACATTGATTTTTCGACACTTACGCGGGACTTCAATACCTTCACGCGCATATTTATAAAAAGGTTTACCTTCATATTTAAGTGCTGAATACATTGACGGATATTGATCTGACTCACCTAAGAATTTGGCAATTTCTTGCTCTAGCAATTCTTTTGTCACGTTTACATCACGTGTTTCTACCACTTCACCATCAGAATCTGACGTAGTCGTGCGCTCACCTAGTTTTGCTCGTACCACATAGGTTTTATCTGTATCGAGTAAAAACTGGGTAAACTTAGTTGCTTCACCAAAGCAAATCGGCAGCATACCTGTGGCTAAAGGGTCAAGTGCCCCGGTATGCCCAGCTTTTTGTGCAAAATAAATACCTTTTGCCTGCTGTAAGGCTCTGTTCGATGAAATACCTTGTGGTTTGTTTAACAACAAAATGCCATCAATCGGACGGCCCTTACTGCGTCTTGCCATTAGTCTTTAGTGCCTTCTTCGCTGTCGTTTTCGTCATCTACGTGTTTAGCATTATCTTCACGAATAACTGAATCTACTAAGTTAGAGATACGCATCCCTTCCATTAGTGAGTTATCAACCACGAATTTAAGCTCAGGCATAATACGCGCACGAATACGCTTGCCCAATAACGAGCGAATATACCCTGTTGCTTCGTTTAGTACTTTTGCACTTTGCTTAGCGGCGTTTTCATCTTCAGTATTAAATACCGTGATAAATACTTTAGCGTAAGACAAGTCACGTGATACTTCAACGGCTGATACAGTCACCATGCCTAAACGTGGATCTTTAATTTCGCGTTGTAATATAACAGCAATTTCTTTTTGAATTTGCTGAGCAACACGATCTGTGCGAGAAAATTCTCTCATTGTTCTTTACTCTAATTTTATAACTTATTGAGAAATATAAATAAGTTAATTTAATAATGGATACACAAATGGGGGCTGAGCCCCCATTTATCATCTTAATATGCTAACAATTAAAGTGAACGTTGTACTTCAACTGTTTCGAATACTTCGATTTGGTCACCAACGCGAACGTCATTGTAGTTCTTAACGCCGATACCACATTCCATGCCATTACGAACATCTTGAACGTCGTCTTTAAAGCGACGAAGTGACTCAAGTTCACCTTCGTAAATAACCACGTTTTCACGTAATACACGAATTGGTGCGCTACGCTTAATAGTACCTTCAGTAACCATACAACCAGCAATTGCGCCAATTTTTGGAGACTTAAATACGTCACGTACTTCAGCAAGACCAATGATCTCTTGCTTAAACTCAGGAGCAAGCATACCAGACATGGCTTGCTTAACTTCTTCGATTAAGGCATAGATTACGCTGTAATAACGAAGGTCTAAGTTTTCAGTATCAATTACTTTACGCGCTGATGCATCAGCACGAACGTTGAAACCAACTACGATTGCGTTTGAAGCCGCAGCAAGTGTCGCATCAGTTTCTGTGATACCACCTACGCCAGAACCTACAATCTTCACTTTTACTTCATCAGTAGAAAGCTTAGTTAGTGAATCTGAAATTGCTTCAATTGAACCTTGAACGTCAGCTTTAAGTACCACGTTAACTTCTGATACATCGCCTTCAGCCATGTTAGTAAACATGTTTTCAAGCTTCGCTTTTTGCTGACGAGCCAATTTAACATCACGGAATTTACCTTGACGATAAAGAGCAACTTCACGCGCTTTACGCTCATCTTTAACAACAGTCGCTTCATCACCTGCAGCTGGGATACCAGAAAGACCTAAAATCTCTACTGGGATAGACGGGCCAGCAGACTTAATGTCTTTACCGTTCTCATCTTTCATCGCACGTACACGGCCGTATTCTAGACCACATAGTACGATATCACCTTGGTTAAGCGTACCTGACTGAACAAGAATAGATGCAACTGGACCACGGCCTTTATCAAGACGTGATTCGATTACAACACCAGCTGCCATACCTTCGCTTGGTGCTGATAGCTCTAGCAGCTCTGATTGCATAAGAACAGCTTCTAACAGGTCATCGATACCTAAGCCAGTTTTAGCTGAGATATGAACGTACTGTGTATCGCCGCCCCAGTCTTCTGGGATAACATCTAGCTGCGCTAGCTCGTTCTTAACGCGATCTGGATCCGCGCCTTCTTTATCCATTTTGTTTACAGCGATAATTAAAGGAACGCCAGCTGCACGAGCATGCTGTACCGCTTCTTTAGTTTGTGGCATTACACCATCATCTGCTGCAACCACTAGGATTACGATATCAGTCGCTTTAGCACCACGTGCACGCATTGATGTAAACGCGGCGTGTCCTGGTGTATCTAAGAACGTGATCATATTGCCGTTAGTTTCAACGTGGTAAGCACCAATGTGCTGCGTGATACCACCGGCTTCGCCTGATGCAACTTTCGCTGAACGAATGTAATCAAGCGTTGATGTTTTACCATGGTCAACGTGACCCATTACAGTAACAACTGGTGCACGTGGCTCTGACTTACCATCTTCATGGCGGTCATTTAGCACGGTTTGCTCTAATTCGTTCTCTTTAACGATGATAACTTTGTGACCCATTTCTTCAGCAACAAGCTGTGCTGTTTCTTGGTCAATCACTTGGTTAATGGTAACCATGTCACCCATTTTCATCATTGTTTTAACAACTTCAGCGCCTTTAACAGCCATGCGTGATGCAAGCTCAGCAACTGTGATTGTTTCGCTAATACGCACTTCATTTTTAACGTCAGCTGTTGGTTTTTGGAAACCATGCTGTAGCGACGTTGGTGCTTTTAGCTTGCCTTTACGGCCTTTAGCTGCAGCAAATTTATCTTTTGCTGGCGCTTTTTTCTTTTTCTTCGCACGGCGTGAACCTTGCTCATCACGCGCATCAGCAACATCTTCTGCTTCACGTGCGTAGGTAGAAGTCGTAAGGTGGTGATCCGCGGTTTCTTCGCGTTTCTTACGTTCTTCTTCTTCTTTCTTCCAGCGTGCTGAATTCTCTTCAGCTAGCTTTCTTGCCTCTTCTGCTTGACGTTTCGCTTCTTCTTCAGCTTTCTTCAATGCGGCCTCTTCTGCTTCTTTTTGCAGACGCTCAGCTTCGATGCGATCTTTCTCAGACTTAGCACTTTGCTCAGGGGTCATCTGCTTCTGTTTTGCTACACGTTCAGCATCTGCTTTACGTTTAGCTTCCTCTTTTGCTTTACGATCAGCTTCTTCTTTAGCTTTACGTTCTGCATCTTGTTTCGCTTTAAGTTCAGCGGCTTCTTGAGCAGCTTTTTGCTCAGCTTCACGACGTGCTGCTTCTTCAGCGGCGATACGTGCTTGCTCTTGCTCCTGCTCAATTGCGCTCTTCTTAACATAAGTACGTGTTTTACGTACTTCTACTTGCACTGACTTTGCTTGACCTGTAGAGCCGGTCACACTTAATGTGCTTTTGCTCTTGCGTTGCAACGTCATGCGAGCTGGACCTTCAGAGCCCGTGCCACCATGTGACTTGCTTAAATGATCAAGTAACGTTGCTTTTTCTGCTTCAGTTACATTATCACCTGCTTTTTTGGTAATACCGGCTTGCGATAATTGTTGAAGTAATTTATCAACAGTTGTACCAATATCCCCGGCTAGTTTTTCAACATTTACTTCTGCCATAGTTTCTAATACCTCCGTTAATAAATTACTCGTCTGCGAACCAACAAATGTTACGCGCAGCCATAATCAGTTCACCTGCTTGTTCAGGTGACAGCTCAGTGATATCAACTAATTCGTCAATTCCCTGCTCTGCTAAATCTTCAAGCGTTACTACACCTTTACTTGCCATTACAAATGCAAGGTGACGCTCTAATCCTTCAAGTGCTAATAAGTCTTCAGCAGGCTCAGCACCTTCTAGGCTTTCTTCAGTTTTCAATGCTTTAGTTGTTAACGCATCTTTTGCACGAGAGCGTAACACATCAACTGTTTCTTCATCTAGGCCGTCTATTTCTAAAAACTCTGACGCTGGTACGTAGGCTACTTCTTCAAGAGTTGAGAAGCCTTCGTTAATCAGTAGCGTTGCAAAATCGTCATCGATATCTAAGTTTTCAGTGAATAAGTTAATTAACTTATCAGATTCAGCCTCATTCTTCTGACGCATGTCTTCCACAGTCATTACGTTTAATTCCCAGCCAGTTAACTGGCTAGCAAGACGTACGTTTTGACCATTACGACCGATTGCTTGCGCTAGGTTATCTGCTTCAACAGCGATATCCATTGAATGCGTGTCTTCGTCCATGACGATAGACGCCACTTCTGCAGGTGACATTGCATTAATAACAAACTGTGCTGGGTTGTCATCGTAAAGTACGATATCAACACGCTCACCGCCCAACTCTGTTGAAACAGCTTGCACACGTGCGCCACGCATACCAACACACGCACCAACAGGGTCAATACGTTTGTCGTTAGATTTAACAGCGATTTTAGCACGAGAACCTGGATCACGCGCTGCTGCACGTAATTCAATCATCTCTTCGCCAATTTCTGGCACCTCAATGCGGAACAATTCCATTAGCATTTCTGGCTTAGAGCGCGTTACAAATAACTGCGCACCACGTGCTTCTGGTTTTACTTCGTAAAGTAGACCACGGATACGGTCGCCTGGGCGGAAGTTTTCGCGTGGTAACATGTCGTCACGATAAATAACCGCTTCTGCGTTGTTACCTAAATCAAGCACGATTGCATCACGTGTTGCTTTTTTAACAACACCTGTTACTAACTCACCTTGCTGATCTTTGTATGCATCAACAACTAAAGCACGTTCAGCTTCACGTACTTTTTGTACGATTACTTGCTTAGCCATTTGTGTTGTAATACGGTCAAACTTGATTGACTCGATTTGCTCTTCAACAAAGTCACCAAGCTGCAAGCTTTCATCTTCAACTTGCGCAGCTTCTAATGTAATTTCACTGTATGGATTTTCTAGTGAACCATCTTCAAGTACTTCTGCAATTTGCCAACGACGGAATGTGTCGTAGTCACCGGTTTTACGGTCAATTGCTACACGTACTTCGATTTCACCTGTGTGTTTTTTCTTGGTCGCAGTCGCTAATGCGAACTCTAACGCTTCGAAAATCTTTTCTTTTGGAACCGCTTTCTCATTGGAAACGGCTTCAGCAACCAATAATATCTCTTTTGCCATGGGTAATGCCTCGCTTGCCCTATTCCTTCGCACTCGAACTAAAACTTTGCGATGATGTTCGCACGTTCGATGTTACTAAGCATGATCATATGCTCAGCACCATCACTTGATAGTGTGATCATATCACTGCTAACTGATACTAAGTCGCCTTTAAAGTTACGACGACCATCTTGTGGAAGCTTAGTACGTACACGTACTTCCTCTCCTTGCGCCTTCTCGTAGTGATCTTGTTTGAATAATGGACGATCAACACCAGGAGACGATACTTCCAAATCATATTCATTTGTAATCGGGTCTTCGACATCTAAGATTGCGCTTATTTGACGACTTGCGTCAGCACAGTTATCAACCGAAATCCCCGCTTCATGGTCAATATAAACCCTAAGCGTAGAATGGCGACCAGCTTGTACAAACTCAAGACCATGTAGTTCAAAGCCTAACATTTCAACAGACGGTGAAAGCATGGTTAGTAAATCTTGCTCAAGTTTTGTCACGAAAATCCTCCATACAAACAAAAAAAGGGCTTATAGCCCTAAAATACTTAGCTTATTTCTTGGTAAAAAACCAAGTGGTGCAGATACAACAACGCCCCGAACCAAGCGGGGCGTCACACCTAAAGCATAAAACTGTGTGGCCATGGGCCAAGCTTGGCTGCGGGTAGCTAACGCCACCTAAATAAACCTAATAGCTTAAACGCAAAACGCGCATTACTTAGAATGCGCGACTTCAATTCAGTAACAATAAAATCGCTACTCAAAAGTTTGGTTTTAGAATATGACCTTATGTAGTAAAACAACATAACAATCTTAAAACATTCTAATGCTAACCAAATAAAGATTGGTTGCGGGAGCCGGATTTGAACCGACGACCTTCGGGTTATGAGCCCGACGAGCTACCAGGCTGCTCCATCCCGCGCCAACTGATATCAACATTGCTTTAAAAAGCTGTTTGATATCTGTTTAGCAATTACAAAGTAAGCTAAACAATGGCGGCTATTATAAAGACTATTGACATAATTAGCAACCAAAAAGCTGGAAAGAATTAGTCACCTCTAACGACATTTAAATAGTACAAAATAGCACCAAGAATAAAGTTAAAAAGCTCTATGCGGTATTCTAATTACAATAAATAAAGGCCAAATAACTGAACTATTATTTTAAATGTAAAGAATTGTGAATATAAAATTTGTCATTTAAACAAGGTGATAATCCTCCAATACTGACTCTGCGATGCGTTATAACTACAAAACACGCCAACATGTTGGTACTAACGGGCTATAATTACTGAGTTGAAATAACTTTAGTTGGGGGGGATTATGAAATCTAATACAGAGAATAAAAAACAACTATTGAAAAGTATTAATATAATCAAACCAAATTTTCATTGTTTTGCTTTTACTTTTCAAATGCAACTTCAGCGGCTACCGTTAGCCATGCCATGCCCTTCAAGTGAGGCATTGAATAAAAATAGTTATTTACTGTACTGTGCATTAGAGCGAACAATTATGCATATAGATAATTTACGTTCAGTGACACCGTTTATTCATCATCATGCAAATAATTTAAGTAAATTAGGAATAAGCCACCAAGACGTTACTTTATTGTGTAATGCATTTTTAGCAAGTTTAAAAATTCACTTAAAAGATTACATGACATCAACACTTGAACAAAATTGGCGCCAAGCAATACGCATTTTTACTAATATAGTAACAAGCTATTTGTTTAAAACCAGTAACGTGGTGTCACTAACTGACTACTCGCAAAAACAGCTTAGCTCCTAATTGCTATTGTAGCTGCGCCATTTCATCATGAAGCCTGTCGATTTGGCGCTGCTCAATTTCAATTAAAGTATTATATTTAGAGGTCAACGCCGTCATTTTCCTGGATAATGAATTATCATAAGTAGCATCAGCTAAATTACTCGGTTGATTTTTAGCCTCTGAATCTAGAGCATTTATTTGCTGATTCATGTGTGCTTGATAGGTATCAATTTTAGACTCTCTTTCTTCAATTTCACGCTTGATAGCTTGTCTACGAATGAATGAATCTATTTCTTTACTCTCTTCGCTTTGTTCAATAGTTGAATCAACCTGAACTTGACCTTGCTGTAATCGTAACTTTTCTTTTTGCAGCCTATCAATATTCCGTTGCTCCCGCTCAATCTGTAAATCGTACCTTTGTGTCACATTCACCATCTGGTTGGCAATAGCCGTTTCTTTTTGCGCGCCTGTTAGGTTATTCAACTGAGCATCTGATTGATTTTTTAACCCACCTATCTCTTTATTCATTTTAGCCGTTAAAGTATCTATCTTGTCTTGATGTTGGTTAATATCTACATCAATCTGCTTAATACGAATATAACTATCAATCTGCGTGGTATCCATTTTTCCTTTGGTCACAATTTCACTTGGCACGCCTGGATTTTGTTCTTCCACAGTAATTTTTTTAGCGTCTTTACCGCACGGAAACTGACTGAACTCAACCACCCCTTCTTTCTCGCATTTGTACACATTGGCATTGGTATTAGTAGCGCCAAAAAGTGTAAAAGCAATGAGTGAGTAAATAGTTAAATGGCGGTTAAAACGTAATATATTTTTCACTAAAGCGCAGTCCTTTGTTTGAAACTGATCTAGATATAGCACGGTTAAAAATAATAATAAATCAGATCTAATCAACTAAGTATGGCGTATAACTTAAATTTGGTCAGATTATATGGCATACAAAACCTTACGATTTATTTTTGGTGATCAGCTAAACCCCAGCCATAGTTGGTACAAAGAGCCGAATCAAGAACACGTTTTATACGTCATTGCTGAGCTAAAACAAGAAACAGACTATGTAAAACATCATATCCAAAAAATTACAGCGTTTTTTTGCGCCATGAAAAACTTTGCCTCGGCGTTACAGCAAGCTAATTTGAATGTTCTGCATTTGACCTTAGATGACACTCACAGATATACATCTTTGAGTGATTTACTTAAACGCCTAGCAGTTCAATATCAATGCACACAAATTCACTACCAATATCCTGACGAATACCGCTTAAAACAGCAAATGAATCAACTTCACTCCACCAGCAACATAAAAATCATAGGGTTCGACAGTGAACATTTTTTACTGCCCTTTGATGAAATTAAAACGTACTTTAAAAAAGATAAACATGTAAAGATGGAGTTTTTTTACCGCATGATGCGCAAGCGCTTTGATATATTAATGAACGGCGACTCCCCGCTCGGTGAACAGTGGAATTTTGATCAAGCTAACCGTAACAAACTCAAAAAAGCTGATTTAGCTCAAATACCAAAAGCAAAAACGTTCCGCAATCCAGTTGGTAAAACTATCAAACGAATTAAAGCCCATAATATAAATACCTTCGGCAATTGCCCTGAAAACCTGCTTTGGCCGACAAGCCGTAGTCAGGCCAAGCAATTATTGGCATATTTTTGCGAACATTTATTGCCATCTTTTGGTCAGTTCCAAGACTCCATGACTTGTCACAGTACAGAACAATGGAGCTTGTATCATAGCCGAATATCATTTGCGCTTAACACAAAAATGCTCCACCCGATGCAAGTCATACACCTAGTTCTTAAAGAATTTGAATCGCGTCCTGATGATATCAACCTTGCACAAGTTGAAGGATTCATTCGGCAAATCCTAGGGTGGCGTGAGTATGTACGTGGTATTTACTGGCAAAACATGCCCGACTATGCATCTAAAAACGAATTAAACGCTAGCCGTTCTTTACCTGATTATTTCTGGCATGGGAAAACCAATATGAATTGTATGAAACATGCTATTAACCAAAGTTTAGATACCGCATACGCCCATCATATTCAACGTTTGATGATAACCGGTAATTTTTGTTTGTTAACTGAGATGAACCCAGCCCAAGTAGATAGTTGGTATTTGGGCATTTATATAGATGCTATTGAATGGGTGGAAATGCCTAATACCCGAGGTATGAGTCAGTTTGCCGATGGTGGCCTTATTGCAACTAAACCGTATGCGGCCAGTGGTAATTACATAAATAAAATGAGCGATTACTGCAAGGGTTGTCATTATAACGTAAAAGAAAAAACTGAAGATTCTGCATGTCCATTCAACAGCTTGTATTGGCACTTTATGAATAAGCATGAAGAGCGATTATCTCGAAACCCTCGTATTGGTATGGTATACAAAAACTGGCAAAAGCAAGACGAACAACAACGTCAAGCAATTTTAGATAGAGCACGCTGGTGTTTAGATAATATTGAAAGCTTATAGCCAATTTTTATTACTGAGTCTGCAATAAAAAAGCCGCCTCAAATGAGGCGGCTACTAAAAATAACAAGTCAATTAGGGGAAATAATGTTTAAGGGTTGGTTATTTCCCTTCTAGCAAGTTACCACTGCCAATTTCAATTTTGCGTGGCTTTAATGCTTCTGGTATTTCACGTTCAAGGTCGATACTCAGTAAGCCGTTAGCTAAATCTGCGCCAAGTACTTTAACATGGTCGCCTAGCTGAAATTTCCGCTCAAAGTTGCGTTCGGCAATACCTTGATGAATAAATTTACGCTCATCAGATTCACCTTTATCAGCTTTTATACCAGCAACTTTTAAGGTGTTATTTTCTGACTCGATGGTCAGCTCATTGTCACTAAAACCGGCTACAGCCATAGTGATACGGTATTTGTCTTTATCGAGCGCTTCGATATTGTATGGAGGAAAACTTGGCTGCTTGTCTGTGCGAGCCGCAGCATCCATTAAAGATGCTAAATGATCGAAACCAATGAATGAACGATAAAGTGGTGATAAGTCTACTGTACGCATAATAATATCCTCATATTTAAGCGATATTTTGCAAGTGCTTTTCTGTCGAACAAGCGCAGGCAAAGTTAAATTAATAATATAAATTTCAATTACTTCTGTTTAATTTGGGACCCATCAGGCGTCCTCACTAAACTATATATGGACGGTAAAAATGTTTTCAAGTAAAAAAATAAAAAAAGTTTAAAAATAATGCTGGGGCACACTAAATAGTATGCCCCACAACCCTGTTTATGGCGCGAATGTGCCACGAATAGGATAGTCGTTCTCGCGAATAAACTTAATGCCTGAAAGTAGCGCATTTAAATCAGGGCGTGAGAATGGTGCATTCGACTTGTCTAAAATCTGAATTTGATTTTGCTCATTAAGTACAAATATAGCGGGTTCTGAAAATGGGTGATCGGTCTCATTTTCATTACGCGGCTCACTAATATAAACGCCTAAATTTGTCATTTGCTCAAGTGTTAAGCCAGAATAAAGCGGGAAATTAACCTCTAAGTCCTTCAAATGTCCGCTCAGCTGCTCTTGGCTATCAGCACTGACAGCGGCAATCTCGATACCAGCCTGAGTGTAGTCATCTTTTATCGATGCCAAAGCGTTTAATTGCTTAGTACATAACGGGCAATGCTTACCACGATAAATAACAATCATCTTCCAAGGAAGCTCTGTTTGTCGCTCGGTTAAATCAAAAGCTTTGCCATCAATATCATTTGCCGTCAAAGTAGGCATTATGTTTGCGGGTGCTGTAGTCTTGTTCATAATCATGATCTCCTTTGTAAAGTTTAAATCTAAACATTTTCATGGTTTCCATTAAAATAGCTTAGGGTTAAACTTAATAATTCAACCACTAAAATGTAACTCGATTTGGAGATATGCTTGAAACTCATTCGCAGTACACTGATAAATATAGTTTTAGCAGCAATAATCTTTTTTCTCGTTAGCGCATTTCAAGAGCGTAATTTACTAAAAACAGATAAAAGCCCCGCGCCCTACTTTAGTTTGGCATTGCTTAATAATATCGATAACCGTGTGAGTATCGCTGAACTTAAAGGCAAAACGACTGTTATTTACTTTTTCGCGCCCTGGTGCACGGTTTGTAAATACAGCATGCCAAATTTAGAAGCTGCAATTAAAGGCCGTGACATTAATGCAATTGGAATTGCACTTGATTATAAAAGTACAACGCAAGTAGAGGAGTTTGTCAGTGATTTAGCGCTGACAGTGCCAATATTGCTTGGCAATGATCAGACTCAAGCTAACTATAAAGTATCCGCTTTTCCTACCTATTATATTATCAATGAACAACTGCAGATTAGTGCCCGATCTATGGGTTACTCCAGCCAATTAGGTATAGCTATACGTGCAATGTAATCACGAAGTAGTATTTTATTACATGAGCTGTTCCGTCTGTATTATCTGCACAATACACAACGTAAAATAGCCTGGCCTTACCTTAACTCCACCCTTTTATTTTTCTGTATATTGTTGAAGCACTAACACCTAGATAGGCGGCAGCTAAGGGAATATTATCTTCACAAATGCGAATTGCACTTTCTATCGCACGCTTTTCTACTTGCCATAAAGGTTCAATATCATGTGCGACCATAGGTGAATCCGATACTGAATCAGATGAACGACGCTTTTGAGCAGGTGTATTGCTCTCATTATGATCAAACACGCCAAATGAACTTGGCAGCATATCAAGCTCGATTATAATTCCATCGTTGATCACGACTGTATTCTCAATTACATTTTGTAGTTCTCGGATATTTCCGGGCCAATCATAATTTACAAATAAGCTTTCTACTTGTGAGGAGAATCCCTGAAATTGCTTTGCATTCGCCTCACTCTTTTGCCGTAAAATATACTCAGCTAAAAGCAGAATATCATTCCCTCGGTTTCGCAGGGGCGGTAATTGTACAGGGATCACATTTAAGCGATAATATAAATCTTCTCGAAAACGTCCTTCCGCAACTTCACGTTCTGGGTTTCTATTGGTAGCGCAGACGAGTCTCACGTCGCTATGGAGAACCTCGCTACTACCAACGCGGCTAAACACCCCTGTTTGTAAAAAACGTAGTAATTTCGCCTGTAAGTTGAGCTCCATTTCACAAAGCTCATCTAGAAATAAAGTACCACCACTCGCAACTTCTACGGCTCCTTTACGGTCACTCAATGCGCCGCTAAACGCACCTTTCACATGACCAAAAAATTCAGATTCAAAAAGTTCAGCTGGAATAGCCGCGCAGTTAATAGCAATGAAAGGCCCATTATTGCGAGCACTTGCATCATGCAGGGTTTGTGCGCACACTTCTTTACCTGTACCACTTTCACCAGTAATGAAAACACTAGCTTTACTTTTAGCTGCACTGTTTAATAGCCGAAAGACTGTTTGCATAGCCAAAGACTCACCCACAAACTCATGGGAAGCCTCTGTGTTCTGTGTCTGCACTGATTGAGAAAGCTTATTATGTGGCTGTTTGTTTAAAGCGCTCTGTACTGATGATATTAATCGCTGGCCTGTAAATGGTTTTTCTAAAAAATCGAACCCGCCTAAACGCATTGCTTCTACTGCAACATCAATAGAGCTGTTTGAAGTAATCATTACAACGTTGGCTGGTTTATCTTGCTTATTAACAAATTGCAGTACTTCCAAGCCACTAATATCAGGTAAACAAACATCTTGCACAAGCACATCAGGCATTAACTCTTTAATCCCAATTAATGCAGAGTAACCGTCAGTAAAATGTTTACACTCAAACCCCGCTTGTTCTAATTGGCTTGAATATAGCGCACCACTTGCAATACTATCTTCGACTACATAAACAAGACCATTTGAAGGTAAATTACTCACACCACTCTCCTTAACAGCCTATTCTATTAGCTAGGCCTTGATAACAACCAGTTGTTTTTTTTATACTTGTTTGGATAAGCAATGCCGAGCTTAAATACTGTTGAACTGACAAGCTTTCAGCATCATGTAACTGCTTTGACAATAAAGCCAAAGGAGTTGCACCATACAAGGCTGCAGAATTTTTTAAAATATGAGCCACATCTATAATTTGTGCAACATCAGTGTTAGTGATGGCTTCATCTAAACGAGAGTTTAACGTTATTAATTCAGTAATAAACAATTGAAGTAATTTAGCAAGCGTTTCAATGCCAACGTCCTGCTCTAATTGAGCTAACACACTTTGCTCAATAACAGTCGAATTTGGAAGCAGGATATTTTTCACCATTGTAAGCCCTTAAAGAGGGAAGTAATTAGCATGCAGGTAAACTATTTCTGGTATGTTTATAACTTATACCAATAATAGTTTAGTATTCTCATTTTGCAAATCAAAATAAGAATACTTTAAGTCTTGCTCTCTATTTTACCCACATACTCAATGAGCGGGCCACCCCCTGTGGGCGTCCTAATAAATAACCTTGTGCGACATCACAACCTAATTGCTCCAAGATTTGTAATTGACCATCTTGCTCTATCCCTTCGGCAACAGTTTCTAATCCTAAGCGTTGTGCCATAGCGATAATAGCACTGCATAAAGTAAAGTCTTCATTATTTTGTGTAATTCCGTTGACAAAACTACGATCTATTTTCAATCCATCAATATCAAATTGGCGCAATAGCCCCAAAGATGCGTAGCCTGTGCCAAAGTCATCAATCCATATTTTTATGCCTTTTTGGTGAAATTGTTCTAATACTTTTGCGATTTTAGCGGGGTTATGAATCAATGCGGTTTCTGTAAGTTCAATTTTAATTGCTGAAGGAGGAACATCATACTGCTCCATTAAAGACATTACTTGTTGGAATACATTACCTTGTAAGATTTGCACTGGAGAAATATTCAATGAGATTCTTATATTTCCTAAGCCTGCATCTAGCATATGCCTTAAGTCACTAAACACCTGTTCAAAGATCCACCCCCCCAGTTCGATAATCATTCCTGTCTGCTCTACATGAGGAATAAATTCATCTGGACCTATCACCCCGAAGCGCGGAGACTCGCACCTGATCAAAGATTCAAAACCTATCAAACGTCCTGTATTTAGAGAAACCAGCGGTTGATAAACCATAGTAAAGTAATTATTTTTTAGTGAATCTGACATAATCGATTCAATTTCATGCCAGCGAGCTAGACTAAGTGTATCTTCGGTCTCGATTTCTTTTAACGCAATCATAATAATCTCCAAGGTTATGACCCGTAAGCAGGTCTACACTGGATATTGCAAGAGGTGAACCAACTAAGAAAACATAATGAAAAAATATAAATGATTGTATATTAATACAAAAAAAACGTTTTTTTTTATTTCAAAGCAAACTCAACGTATTTTCGTTTTGCAAATCAAACTGCATTGCAATTCTTAGTCTTAGATGAGTTAATCAAACTACCTTAATAAAACCAACGTAGTTGCGTTAACCTGGCTAACATAAGCTCATATTTAAATACATTTTAGAAATTGTATTTAGTCACGAACTTTGGCTGATAATATATAGCCTAGTACTAAATGAACGCTGCTAAAAGCTCTCTTTGGCTGGTGGTGTAAATACGTACTAGCTAAATTGTCATAGGTGAGGGAATGATGTGAACTTAAGGCAACTTAACCCTGTGGTGATGGCTCATAATGCCACCAAAAAGTAAAACGCTCAGCTTCTTCCCTGAGCGTGTTTATAACTTTAAAGCCCTGTGTTGACACCTTCTCCATCTGGTGGGATGTAATACCATTGATCATTTTGATTTACAGGAGAGGAATTAAGTTTCACTTTAAAGGGCGAGATAAAACTCTCAAGTGCATTTAGTGTTGGGTCGTTGTTATCTGGAACTGATTGAGCTTGTTGTAATTGTATATCAGAGACACAACTGAGCACACCTTCCTCAATTCCTAACAAACTTAGAGTATCAACAACCAGACTGTTGGCTGATAGATCTATACCTAAAATATTTAATACGTTTTTAAGAACAATAAATACAATGGAATTCACTATATTGTCCCCATCTTCCAACCTTGTACCTTGAGGGCAACATATTTCGCCTAAAGTCACATCTACACTAGGTACCACACCTAAAAAACCTAAAGTTGACAGAGTTGAGTCAAGTAGGGGCTCGACCAAAGGAAGATAATTATCTAAGATATCTTGCTGTGATTCCATACCTGAAGGGCATTGTTGGCATGGCACTACATCCGGAATTGCATTTCCTAATATACCACCTTGCACTTGCACACCAACTAGGCAGCTTGTATCGGCCTCAGAGCTCTCTGCATTAAAATCTTCACAAGGCGAGCCTGCAACTACTTTTTGCGATACGTATCGAGATTTAATATCATCTATTGCCGCAGGGCACTGCTCAGCAGTAGAACGAAAAAGATCTCCCTTAATCCCATCAAATGACCTACCAATGGCATAATTTGGCCCACCTTGTAATGCATTAAAATAACTTACAACCCCAGTAGCCCTAATACCTGATAGTCCAGTACTATCACTGCTTTCATCACTTGTTGATTTAATACAAGGATTACCAGTACAATTTGGTGCATCATAATAAATAGGCTCGCGCGTAGTAAACCTATCGTCCCGAATTCCTATTAAAACTCGGTAATTTTGATTTCTTTCTCCTAGTTGAGTCGGTGGTGCTGTTCTATCAATATAGGCCACAATCGGTGCTTCGTGTTCATCAAAAGAGACCATTTTACCGAGTAAACGGTTGTTACTATCAGCAATAATCACCTCTTGCTCTTGTTGTGAAAAATGATGTTTTACTAACGCATTTCTAAGCGCGACGACCCCCCCAATAGAGCCTATGATTAAAATTGTTGTAATTAATATAAGCTCAATTGTTAATACAAAACCTTGCTGCTTACTTTTTAGGTCCGAATTATTTTTAAATCTCTTCATAAAACCCCCACAAGCAAGCGAAGTACATCCATTATTTGCATCCCTGCAGGAAAAAACACAAGCACTAAAAACATTGGAAAACATACCATCATCATAGGGATCATAGTTTCCAATGATTTTTTACTAATTTGATCATCCATTTTCTTGCGTTGTTGCATACTAACCACGCTAAGCTGAGCTTTTAGGCTATCTATAATCGGTGATCCTACAGAGTTACCAATATTTATGATTGTAGATAATTTTTTAAGACTACTTATTCCTGTACGAGTGTATAAATCATTGAATGCAACATGGCGCTCTCGTCCTGAAATTAACTCTTTTGAAATAATACTAAGTTCAATACTCAAAGGATCTTTTGTTTTCAAACCATGTTCAGATGCATTTGCAAAAGCTTGGCTTAAGCTGAATCCTGATTGTAAGTATACAATCATCAAACTAATAAAGAATTCCATCGAGTTATCAATCTGTTGTTGACGCTTCCTACGCTTTATAAAAAGCCAAATATCACAACTAAAAAAGCCAATTACAATAAATAAAAGCTGCATAAGAAGTGATTTCCACTCCTGCAAAAACTCTAAGGAAAGCGTAAAAGCACACATGCTAAGTGATAACTTTAGCGCCCAGTAAAATAAAGGACTTCTTTTTGTTGTAATACCCGATTGACGAATTAGTTTTGCAGGATAAAAAAATGTATTTTTTAGTTTGATTTTATCATTGGCGCTACTAGGCTTTATATTATCCAAACTGCCTGACTGAAATACAAAAAATAAACTAACCGATGTAACGAATAAAACTAACAAACCAAAGTCTATCCAGGTAAATATAATCATGATCCACTCCTCAATGAGCGTCTTAACCATAAAAAGCCAACAAGTTGAGCAACTAATGCACTGCTTAAATAAGTACCACCTTGCGGATGGTTTAATAGTGCATCAAACCAATTAGGCTCTTGCCATAAGAAGACAGGCACCAGAAGATAAGGTAGAAGGCCACTAAATAGTGCTGCATAGCGTGTACCAGATAACTTGTTCAATACTTTTTGACGCTGTCTCAGCCGTTGTTGCATTAAAATACTGACAGACTTTAATAATAAATTTAAATCGCATCCTGTTCGACTATGAGTTATTAATGTTTGGGCAAACAACTTACTTGCGTCACAGCGATATTTGTTTGTTAACCTTTCTAAAGATTGCTCTGCACTGTATCCCATATTCATGCGTGTTATTATTTCTGTAAGTTCATCCTGAACACGCCCCTTTGATGTACGCTTTGCAACCTCTATTGCTTGTTGTCCACTTAATCCTGCAACTAATGTTGCATTCATTGTTTCAATAGCATCTACCAAGCCGGCTTCAAAACGTCGCGTCTGCCATTGCGCTAAATCTGTTAGTGCAAAAAAACAGCCAATAAATACACTACATGCAGCAATTAGTGCAATATTAACTTGGTTGCTAAACAGACTATAAACAATCATAAAGGCCAGAATACTCAACGAAACCACAACAAAGAAGAACAACAAAGGGGCTATTTTTAACCCTGTGACATGTAAACTTTTTGCGATTAATAAAACTCTTTTTTCAGGTTTTTCCTTTGTGTATACTGGGACTTCTTTTGGTTCGCCCGCCGAACTAAAAATTCCATTGCGGTACCAATAAATAGCTATATATATCATCACTAGGCAGCAAAGGAGTAATAATACAGAATCAAGATTTATCATATCTACTCCCCCGATACTAAGGCCTCATAACGCACTGCATCATAACCTCTTTGAGCTATCTGCTTTGATAAACAGGTGCTCGATTTTGTAGCATAATGCAGGCCATGTTCCCCATCTTTTTGGGCTCGTTTGTATGCAAATAACTCAGTGACTTTGTGTTTGCCATCATGTACCTGTAGTTCGCTAATACTAACCACGGCCCTACGTCCATCTTTCAAGCGAGCAACTTGAACAATGAGCTGTACAGATGCAAATATCATATGTTGAACTGTTTCTCGACACAGTTTGTCATCTGCCATTTGTGCTAACGTCTCTAACCTATTTATAACATCTTCCGGACTATTAGCATGTAAAGTAGTTAAACTACCATCATGTCCGCAATTCATAGCCTGCAGCATATCCAACACTTCCCCCCCCCTTACCTCACCTACCACAATTCGATCAGCACGCATTCGCAACGCAGTTCTAACTAGCTCTCTTAAAGTAATAGCCCCTTGCCCTTCACTATTTGTCCCTCTTGTTTCTAAAGGAACGACATGTGGGTGGTTTAGTTTTAGTTCAGCTGTTTCCTCGACTGTTATAACTCGTTCGTGTTCGCTAATTGCACCTGATATAACGTTTAGTAATGTTGTTTTACCTGCACCTGCGCTGCCAGAAATCATTACATTCACCCCAGCAGATACAGCTATACTCAGCATTTCAAGCATCTGTCGACTAATAAAGCCGCTATTTATAAGCGACTTAGCACTTAACTGTTCATTATAAAATCGACGAATAGATACTACAGCTCCTAACGCGCACAGTGGTGATATAAGTGCGTGTAAACGGCTACCATCATGAAGCCGAGCATCAACCATTGGGTGGCGAGCATCTAATTGACGGCCTTGAGCGCCGATTATACGATCAAGGAAACGACGAAGATGGGCTTGATCATCAAATTGCTTTGCCGTTCTTTGTAGTCGGCCATGCTGTTCAACCCATATGTCAAACGGACCATTAATTAAAATATCAGTGATTCCTGGCTCAACCATTAAGGGGGCTATAGGGCCATACCCCGCAAGTTCATCAATAACCTCTAATACTAGTTGCTGCTGTTGCTCGGGGGTTATAATTACATTGCCATTAACGATAATCTGATTGAGCAATTTATCTAAGTGCGAAGATAACCAGTTTGTATCTTCAAGAGTGAATTCTTCCACTTCTTGCATGCTATCAATTAGAGTGTCATGTAACCTTTGACGAAGCTCTCTTAGAATGCCTAGCTGCTCATTTTCAAACTCATTTTGCACTGAACTTGTAATAAACCTTGCTTGCTCTTGCATAAACATAAACCTCTCCCTAATCAATCATTGCACGTTTAACTTTTACTGTATTACGAGCTAGGCCTGATATGACTTCTACGTTACGATGTGTTGAAACATGTCCTAAATAGTGTTGTTTACCATTAGCTATGTCTAAAGCACTATGAAGTACCAGTGAAACAGCGTCGCTTGAGCTGATACTCGCTAGTGGGTACACATCATTAGGCTTAACAGCCATAACTAGTGACATTTTATTACTCGTTGGGCCCTGTCCTGCTTTTAACAGACTCATTACGCCGTCATCGTTCTTGCTTGTATTTTGTACTGGCTTATCTTTTAGAATACCAATCAGCTGAACATCTGTGGCAACAGTTCTTACACCACTGCGAGAACGGACAATAATATCCAGTCGGTCACCTTTATGAAGCTGTGATACAGGAATTCCCGATTGGGGTTGGTTAAGGGAAAATAACACTCGACCTTGTGGGATAGCATGAGATAGAGGTACTTTTTTTACTTTCGCTAAATCTTCAGGGTAAATAGCTTCGCCAGCGCTTTTCTTAACCGCTAAAGTTTTACCAATTAAAACACGTGGGTTTTGTACACTTTGCAATGCTTTATCATCTCTTATCTGGCCTTTTTGTATTAATTTAGATGTGATCACTTGGCCTGGTAAAATATCACTACTTACGACCAACGAAGGTACCGTATTAGCTTTATCTAGCTGACGAACTCCTAGCAGTGATGCCAACATACCTGAGGTAACAAATAAGGCTATAGCAACTGTTGTGCTACCAGTTAATTTGCGTTTCATGATACACCTCCAAATTTTTACTTTAAAAACGACTGCCGGTTATTTATATACGCTTATAACCGGCCTTGTCTGGCCATTAGTTTAATGAACCATCTGCATTTGCTGATGCAGCACCACTGCTTGCGTTGTTACTAATTGATACTGATGTTTCCGCAAAGTCGGAAGCTACAAACTCAAATGTAGAGCCATCCCCAGCATTAGTATCAACTGCATCAATGAATCCTGAACCACTGATTTCTGCTGTGCCTTCGGCATTAACCATGCCATCAAAAGCATAGCTTTGGTCAAGTGAGCCTATTGCTTCGGCAACATCTTCAAGCTCTGATGTAACTGAGTCTCGCAATGTTGATAAACCAATAACTAAGGCCGCTACCATCGTTGTTGAAAGCACGATTAACTCAGACGTTAATACAAAACCTGCTTGCTTATTCTTACCGATTGTTACTTGATTACGTGTTTTCATGAGAATCACCTATATGAACAAATTAGAAATTAATATAAATCGACTCGCCGGCTATACAACTCTCACACTAGCCGGCCATGTGAGCCATCTTCATTCTTAATTCAATGAACCATTAGCATTAGCTGATGCAGCTCCAGCACTTGGTGTGCCATTGATAGCCGTTGCTGCCTCGGTAAAGTCAGATGCTACAAATTCAAATGTAGAACCATCACCAGCATTAACATCTACTGCATCTATAAAGCCTGAGCCACTTATCTCCGCAGTTCCTTCGGCGTTAATCATGCCATCGAAAGCGTAACTTTGATCAAGAGAACCTATTGCCTCAGCGACATCTTCAAGTTCAGCTGTTACTGAGTCACGAAGAGTTGATAAGCCTATTACTAACGCTGCAACCATAGTTGTAGAGAGAACAATCAGCTCTGACGTTAAGACAAAACCAGCTTGCTTTTTATTTGTTAGCTTTGTAGAAGTATTTGTTTTCATAACATTCACCTTTAAGTTACTAAAATTTTTAAGTGTTTAATAAGTATCAGAACTAACTGATTAAAATTAAGATGAATCCTTTTATCTTGTTAGTAATATTGCGAACAATATGCCAACCTCAAAACAAAAGGGAAAGAAAAACAATAAGGTTTAAAATCAAAAACTTAAAACAAGTAATATATTAAAAGTAGAGTTGTTGAATTTTTTATTTCACATGAATTTCACTTTGATTCGCATAATGCAAAACAATCTGCACTTAACTTTTAAACACCCTAGAATTAAATCGTACAATTTAAATTTCAGATCGGCAGGTATGTGAACCCATAAACCAGGTATTAAGCTTTGATTTGTATATGGCTGAATAAAAATCAGTCGTTCTCGAAAATTTCAGGCTAGGAACTTATTAAAATAACGATTAGTGAGCGCTAATGAACTCTCATAAGCGGCATATATCCAACCGACATAAAAAAACCCAGCAAGCTGGGTTTAGAGTAAATTGCAGCCTAAAGGCTTGCGGAGAGTGGTTCACAACTTGGTCGTAATGATAAGCTTAATAATCGACTAGTCGCTACAGTAAGATCAGGTTTAATCTGTAATGCTTGACGATAAAAATGGCATGCTTGGCTATATTGTTTTTGCCCTTCGTTTATTAAGCCTAAGTGATACTGAGTACGCCAACTCGGCCCCCCTAACTTATCGGCAGTATAAAGCACACTTTGTGCTTTTTTATATCGTCCTTCTAAATAATAAGTAGCGCTTAAGGCCTCATACAAATTTGCATGATCGGGAATCATATCTAGTTGCTTTGTAAGCACTTTACGTGCTGTTTTAACACTCCCTTGACTCATTGCTATTTGTGCTCGCAATATGGCCGCCTCTGGAGCTGGACGATTTTGTTCTAATAGTTTATCTAGTAAAATCTGGCTACTCTGAATATTCGATACATCAAAATAAATAATAGCTGCTGCTAGCATAATTCGCCTATGATTAGGGTAACGTAAATGTAAATTAGCCAATTCAGCAGATAACGTATCGCAATCGGTAACCTTTTTTCTATAATCGTCACAATTTATAACGCCATTATCCACCTTGTATCTTAGTAATAATGCATCTAAATCAACATTAGGTTGGTATACTTGTTCAATATTAGATTGGCTGCTACATCCAGCTAAAGCAAAAACTAATAGAGGTAGTGAAAGAGTTTTAAAAGTTTTCATATTATTATCCTTAGCTTTGCGTGTTTGATGGGCTTATACGTTGCAGTAATTCACCTGATTGTGGGAATTGCCATAACCGAACCTCATGGCGCGGCTCTCTCACAATGGTAGGTGTAACAATAATAATTAATTCTTTTTGTGTTTCACCTTCACTGGTTGCTTTTGCTAACTGACCGAAAACAGGTATATCACTAACACCTGGTACTGCATCCATGTTGTTAGTACTATCTTGGCTAACTAAGCCGCCAATCACCAGAGGCTGACCATCTTGTAATCGCGTGGATGTTGTTAAACTTCTAACGTTAAAAGCTGATGTAGTTAAACTACTGCCAGTACTGCCTGCAATCTCTTGAGTTAATAATGTATCCGGCATTGAAATAGTTGGGTTCAAATCCAAAGTGATGCGATCTTTTTCATCCACCATAGCTCTAACCTGTAATTCAACGCCAAACGACTTAAATTCAGTACCGCTAAACACACCTGATGCTTGTCCGTTATCATCACTACTATAACCACTTGGTGAGAATGCTGTAGGAACAGGCACTTCACCACCGGCTTTGAAAACCGCTGATTCACCAGCTAAAACAGTCAATGTTGGACGTGATAATGTGCGTGATATTCCCTGCTCTTCCATCATTGAAAATAGAAGATCAAATGCCATCTCACTGCCCCCAAGCTGTAAGTTATTGACAAAGCTACCACCCACAATTTGCAATGCATTTTCTACAAGTCCCGCGCCTTGAGCCCTTGACTGAGATCCATCTAAACCAAATAGCCCGCTATCTTTATCATAACCATTTGTAATTAATGACAACTCTGGACGCCATTGCTTAAGCTTACGACGATTCACTTCGTACATTTGAATTGCAACTCGGATTTGAGGTAAATCACGCACTTCAATAGTGGACAGCAAACGACCACCAGCAAGCGAAAGCATCTTAGCCCTCGCTATGTTTGAACTTACATTACTTACACTCGTATTTGTAGTACCATTAATAACACCGCCAGACTCATTCGCTAAGACAGTAATTCCGTCATCAGAAGCTGAAGCAGCTGTATTCAATGCTGCACCATTTAATTGTTGAGCAACTTGAGGTTGATTATTACTTAATAACTTAGCAGCCACATTTAGCACTCTTACCAGTTCCACTTGCGTTTCAACTTGGCCTGTTAATAAAATAGTATCTTCATTGTCACTTGGCAGCTCACCTTGCTGTATACGCTCAACCTTTACTGAGTGGCCGCCCATTGTCGCAATTGCATTTGTAATTTTTTCATCAATAGATAGGGGCAAATTTTCAACTTTTATAAGGTTTATAATCGCTGCATTTTTACGTAGGTTAGCGTTTGTTATGTTATCCGTTTTTTTCATATTAAATCGGTT
The DNA here is from genome assembly GCF_049257175.1 of Pseudoalteromonas mucoides. Taxonomy (NCBI): domain Bacteria; kingdom Pseudomonadati; phylum Pseudomonadota; class Gammaproteobacteria; order Alteromonadales; family Pseudoalteromonadaceae; genus Pseudoalteromonas; species Pseudoalteromonas mucoides. Next base: position 246,034 of record NZ_JBMMUC010000004.1, on the reverse strand, counting down.
AGTCAATGTCGATAATATATTGGCTCCAGCGGACTGCATGACTAAATTATTATCTTGAATAGATTGCCCTGCTTCTAAATAATGTCGTGCAGCACGCTCAGCTGCAATTCGATATTTGATAGTAGGTACATTGCCCCGTAGCACTAACGCAGCTCGATCGGGTGCCAACGTTAACTTTATTTCAGGGTGGATATCGTGCAACGCTTGATTTAAGACGCTTAAATCTTCTGTAACACTGACTAGAAATGTTTCTGATGTTTTGTCTGTATACCAGACGATAATACTTGTACGCCCTACTTTTTTAGCAAGAGCGAGTACTTCATTGTTATCTAAAACTTCTAATTGCAAAATACTATCTTCGCCGACCGCCACACGTTCAATAAGCTTATTGAAAACCAATCGAGAATGGGTCCACTGAACCATTTCCCTAATTTCTGTAGATTGCTCTCCATTGGCAGTCTCAATGAACGCTAACCCTTGGCTTTTAGCATCCAAATTAGGCACATTGCTAGCTAGTAACAAACACGCTAAGGATATAAATTGATGTGCTTTCATATTTCTCTCCTACCATACTTTTATTTCTAATAAGATGGTTGCAGGAAATTGTCCAAGTGGGGAAGATAAAAAAAGACATAAAAAACAGTGTTGTATGATTTTTACAGAGATGTATTATGAAAAAAAATAGTTTTATCTTTTATTGCTTTGCATTTTGCAACGCAATAAAAACATAATTTATTTAAACCGCTGCCAAACAGCTAACAGTCTAGTTAACTTTGTAGAAGCCTCAATATTATGATTCTTTAAATACTTAGCAAGTAATGCATGTAAGCGCTTAGGGGCTATTGGCTTGGCTAAATAATCATTCATACCTGCTTGTAAAAAACGCTCTTTATCACCATGAATTGCGTTTGCTGTTAAAGCCACAATTGGCACATATTGCTCCGCACTGTCACTGCGAATCAATTTCGTTGCAGAAATACCATCAAGTATTGGCATTTCTATATCCATAAAAACTAAATCAAAGCTATTATTCTTTATTTGCTCAAAGGCTTGCTGCCCATTACTAACAATCTTTACCTGGCAGCCTTGCTGTTCTAGGTAAGCTCTAATCACAAATTGATTGTTTCTATTGTCTTCTGCTACCAAAACCTTAATATTTTTGTACAACTCTTGTTGAGGTAGGTACCTCTCAGGCTCTATTTCAGACGATGACTTTCCCTTAGGCAAAGTCAAGCCAAGCTGAAATACATGCTCTTCTAAAGTTTCGACTGCACGACGAAAATGCGATAACTTAAATGGTCCATTAAACATAACCTCATTGTCTGAAACTTTATAATGCTGTGCATTATTAGCAGATAAATCAATTACTATAATGCAAGGCTTACAGCTAACATAATGTTCATTTGTATAGCGCCTAATTTGTTCAAGCAGGTGAGGGTCTGTAATTATAATTCCGGCTAAACGCCCGTGATTGGATGGCGGAATAAACTCTAACATTTGTTTGAATTCAATTTTATAGCGTTTCAACATATTGCCTACAGCTTTGTTTAAAGCTGTCTTATCTCCAGCGATCCATATAACAACCGAGGTCGCCTGCTCCTCACTAAACTGATGCTCAGTCACCTCAATATGGCCAACCTCTAAAGGATACTCTACAGTAAATACACTGCCTTTTTGTAATTCAGAGCATACCGAAATTTTACCACCGACTGCATCTATAATTTGTTTACAAATAGCCAACCCCAAACCACTTCCTCCATACTGACGAGTAATTGAGGAGTCCGACTGGATAAATGGTTCAAACATTGTCTGTAGTTTACCTTCAGCAATACCTATACCAGTGTCAGTAACTGAAATATTTAAAACAATAGAATTTGCGCTTAATTTGATGCATCTAGTTTCGACTATTATTGAGCCTTCATGAGTAAACTTAATAGCATTAGCCAGTAAGTTTATTATAAGCTGGCGGATTCTAGCGTGATCGCCCACAACAAGAACAGGCACATCTGGATGGATATCTAATACAAGTTCTAATCCCTTCTTAATTGCACCATCAGAAACAATATCAATCCCTTCTTCAAGGCATGTGTCTAGTCTAAACTGTTGATTATTCAATGTTAAACTTTGTGATTCAAAACGAGAGTATGTTAGTACATCGTCAAGAATGCTTAATAGTGCGTCGCCGCTTGTTTTTATCATTTGTGTAAAACGCATTTGCTCCTGCGTTAAACCGCTGTCGTGTAGTATGTCTGCAGAACCAATCACAGCATTTAATGGGGTACGGATTTCATGGCTAATGTTAGCCATAAACCTGCTTTTAGATTCTGCAAGCATTTCAGCATGATTTTTTGCTTCAAGCAGAGTGTTAGAAGCTTCTACACGCTCTTGGATATCAATAAGCATTGCAGCTATAGAAGTTAAACTATTATCGTATCCCCCTTGAATCGGTGTTAATGTTATTTCAACCCAATGATCTTCTTGATTTGAGCTATTTAAACGAATATCAAACCTTCTAATATCACGCTTACCTTGACGGTAATCATATAAAGCTATTTTTATTTTATTGATATCTTCATCGGCAATATATTCTATAATTGAAGATCCAATAGCCTCATCTTGATTACAATGTAGTAGGTTGAGCCCAGCTTGATTAACAAAAAGTAACCGCCCATGTATATCCATTCTTAATACAATATCTGGGATACCATCTACAACACAGTGGTAGTTATACTCAATTTCAGCCATTGCGGCTTCAGCTTTTACACGCTGTGTAATATCTGTCTCAATTGCGATGAAGTTTTTTACAACCCCAAACTCATCACTCACAGGAGTTGCATCGATTGCGACCCAGTAAACAGTTCCGTCTTTGGTATAATTTACAGTTTCAACTTGAAAGGGCTTACCCTGTTTAACGGCGATTGACATGACCTTTGTTGCTTTTTCATCGCTCTGAGGTCCTTGTAATAATGAACCAGGGTTTTGACCTACCACTTCTTCGCACAAGTAGCCCGTTAACTTTTCAAAACTTCGATTTACCCATTCGATAAGACCATGGCGGTCAGTAATAATTACTAAATTACTTGTGTGGCTTGCCACTAATGAGAGGCGTTTGGCGTACTCTTGCTGTTGCGTTAACAAAGTGCGGTAATCTTTATGTCGCTGAATATCATATAAAGAGCCAATTAAGCCAAACTTACCATCATGAGCTAAACGCACCTCAAACCAATGATGTAGACCTTTATTATCTAACAACTGAACTTCAATACTGCGTGATGCTTCATCATGCAAAACTGCACAACTATAGGTGGTAAAAGTTAGAATATCGCGGCTATTCATTATAGCTGTCAACTTTTTACCAATAAGTTGCTCAATAGAATAGCCCAGCTTATGGGTCCATGAATCATTGGCGTAGCTAATAAGAAAGTTTTTGTCACATTCAAATATACACTCATCTAATAATGAGAGTATTTTTGCTTGTCTTTTATTAGCAGCTGATAATTTTTCTACTAAGGCATATTGGATCTGAACATGTAACTCATCATTTTTATCCATATTACCTCTATTGTCTTAATAGTATTTGCGATGAGCACACTGTTGCGTATAAAGGAAAAACTTCATTACAATAAAAATCCTGTTCAAAAGGAGTCCGACTAGATGTACAGTCACTTAATACTGTTACATTGAAACCCGCCTCAACACCAGAGCGGCCCGTCGAATCGATACATATAGAGGTAACAGTACCCGCTAATACAATATCAGTAATGCCATTATCACAAAGCAATTGGTATAAATTTGTATGAGTAAAAGCGTTTAGACCCCTTTTACCTGGCACTTCTTGAATTACATTTAAATATGGCTTTAATTCTTCAATCACTTGTGCACCAAATGAGCCCACTTTAAATGCTCCAACGTCAGCTATTACTTTAAGTATTCCTATGGGATTATTTAACTCACTATAATCTTCTGTAAAATGTATTGGGGTGTTAACTACCAGTCCAAAGTCATTAGCACGTTTATCTAAAAGATTTAGTGTGTTATTTACAACGCCCGTTACCCGAGACGACTCTTCAACAACGGTATGTAAAATACCTTTTGGTGAAAAGTAATCATTTTGAAAACCTATTAAGATCAATGCTGATTTTGCTAAATCTGGCATAATTCCTACCTTATAAAGTCTAGTCTTATTACGTTAACTGCCAAGGATTAATAAACTTTTCTAATACAGCTTTGGTAACTGGTTTTTGCAGGTAATGTGTTGCCCCCTTATCAAAAAGTGCATTAATTTGCTCATTATCAGTGATACCTGTTAAAACAACTTTTGGTGTATTATTGTTCGGTGTGTTCTGTTTAGATAAACACTCAATGACTTCACTACCGAACATACCAGGCATTTTTTCATCAAGTAAAAGTACATCAAAATGATTTACTGAAGCTAACTCAAGGGCTTGATTACCATTTTCAGCACAGGTGACGACACAACCCAACATTTCTAACATTACTTTTGTTGCAATTTGACTTGGTAGGCTATCATCAGCAACTAAAATTGATAATCTCGAAATTGTAGGTATATTTAACAACAGATCAATCAAGTCTGTATCAAAAAATGGCCACACCAAAAGTCTATTAGAGTATTTCTGTTGCATATCTAAATTAGCAAGTGCATCAAAAGAGCATAATTTCAAATGAGTCGTATGATTATCTTCACTCAACTTAAGTAACAATGCCCTTGGCTCTAAATGACGAGCATCTTCTAATTGCACACAGCCTTTTGCTATATTATTAAAAAGCATAAATTTTAATTCATGCTTTTTAATTGGATTACTTGCAAGTGTAATACATCCTTTAAATAATGCTTCATCATCTGTTAATAAATCAACAATGTGTAATTTTTTAAGCTGAAGGTGAGCCCCACTGTGAGAATTTGCTAAAGTAAAACTTAATACTTCAGACATAGTTTCGTCATCAATGCCTATTGATAATTCAACTTCGTTAGCTTTACCATTAAGCTCCAAATAAAAGCGATATTTTGTTCTATTGAGTGCGTCAACTAAAAATGGTCTACAACTTGAGAGCAGAGCTTTTTCAGATTGTAAACATGTAATTAGTGCACAATTAAGATTATTCACTAAGCATATTTCTATTGACTCTTTTTTACCGTAAAAGTGGTCAGCTATTATTGCTTGAATAACTTCGAGTAATTGACCATTTGAATCCATCATGTTGTCCAATATAACAATCAAAAGAACTTACAAACAAGAAGCATGCCACTTCAAAAATAGATTTTATACATTATTAATCAACAGGTTAAATATTATTGCTGCTATACTTTTCAGTTTTTTGCATTTTGCTAATTAAAATGCAAAGCAAAATAAAATTAGATGTGTACTTATCAAGCATTTATATTTTTAAAGAACAAACTAATTTGTCGATTTAACTAATCGTTTTTTTACACTGTTTATTTTGCTCTAGTTAGATAAGATAGACGAAACCAAATCGAGGAGAGCGATATGTTAACTGTAATTTTTGGCCGTGAAGGCTGCCCATTTTGTGTTCGTGCAAAAGACGTTGCACAAAAACTAGCTGATAAACGTGATGACTTTAAATTCCGTTATATTGATATTATCAAAGAAGGCATTAGCAAAGCGGATCTAGAACAGTCAGCTGGTAAACCGTGCCCGACAGTTCCACAAATATTTGTTGATCAAGAACACATCGGCGGATTCACTGAATTTGAAGCTTACGCAAAAGAAAATCTTGGCTTATACAAATAAGTATTGCGCTATCATTATTAACCAGCTTAATTTGAACAAACATTAAACTGGTTAAATTTCAACCAACATCAAGCACATACAAATTAGTTGTAATTTATACAAGCAATTGCCTCGTATTTCCTATACAATGCGCGCCTCTTTAAATTCGTTGAGGCGTATTAATGTCAGAACCAGTCACGTTTGAATCTCTAAATCTTTCTCCTGCAATTTTAAAAGCAGTTGAAGAGTTGGGTTACAAGACACCATCTGAAATCCAAGCTCAATGTATACCGTTATTGCTAGAAAGAAAGGACGTACTGGGACTAGCACAAACGGGTACAGGTAAAACAGCAGCATTTGCACTGCCATTACTAAACAATATTGACCCGTCTGTGAAACAGCCACAGATCCTTGTACTCACACCAACACGTGAGCTTGCGATCCAAGTTGCTGAGGCATTTGAACAATATGCAAAACACACTCGTGGTGTAGAAGTATTGGCACTTTATGGTGGCCAGAGCTACAGCATCCAATTAAGTGCACTTCGTCGTGGCGCGCAAATCATTGTCGCTACACCGGGTCGCTTAATCGATCACATTAACCGCGGTACAATCAAGTTTGATGCTTTACAAGCACTTGTACTTGATGAAGCCGATGAAATGTTACGTATGGGCTTTATCGATGATGTTGAAAACATCATGGAAAAAACGCCGCGTGAAAAGCAAACATGTCTTTTCTCTGCGACTATGCCTAAGCAAATTCAAAACATCAGTAGCAAATATATGAATAACCCTGAACAGGTTCATATTTCTGCACGTAACTCGACTGTATCTTCAGTTGAGCAAGTATTTTGGAATGCTCACGTACATAAGAACAAAGCTATCGTTCGCTTCTTAGAAGCTGAACAATACGAAGGTGCTATCGTTTTCGTACGTACACGTAACGACACAGTTCAACTTGCTGAATTATTAGAGCGCGAAGGTTTCTCTGCCGCTCCTCTTAATGGTGATATGAACCAGCAAGCGCGTGAACGTACTGTTGATCGCTTAAAAAGCGGCATGCTAAACGTTGTTATTGCAACAGACGTAGCAGCCCGTGGTCTAGATGTTGACCGCTTAAGCTTAGTTATCAACTACGATATTCCACAAGACTCTGAAGCCTACGTTCACCGTATCGGCCGTACAGGTCGTGCTGGTCGTACTGGTAAAGCAATTTTATTCGTTAAGCATAACGAGCGTTATTTACTTAAAAATATCATTCGTCATACTAAATCTGAAATTGCCCAAGTTGAACTACCAACAGCTAAAGTTGTTGAAGAAAAACGTATTAATGCATTACAAGAGAAGCTTACCCTTGCTCTTGAAAATAAAGATATCACTTTTTTCAATGAAGTTGCTGCTAACATGGCACAAAAACTTGACCTTGCTCCTGAAGACTTAGCCGGCGCATTACTGTGTTTAGCACAGCAACAATCGCCAATCAAAGTTGAAGAAGTTAAGATTCAACCACGTGAGCGCAATGAGCGTAATCCACGTAATGAACGTGGTGACCGTGGTCGTCGTAACGAACGTGGCGGTGAGCGCGCTGAGCGTAAACCTCGCGAGCGTAATAGCCGTGATGCAGGTCCTATGGATACTTACCGTATCGAAGTAGGTCGTGAACATGGTGTTCAAGTTAAGAACATTGTGGGTGCAATCGCTAACGAAGCTGATATCTCAAGCAAGTTTATTGGTGACATTCGTCTTCACGACAGTCACAGTACGGTACAATTACCGCAAAACATGCCTAAAGATGTACTTGATCACTTCCAAAAGGTGTTTATTTGTAAACGCCCAATGGGTATGACATTGACTCAAGATCAAGGTCCAGCTGAGCCACGTGGCGAACGTGCTGAACGCCCTAGTGGTGACAGAAAGCGTAACTTTAATAAAGACAACCAACGCGGTGATAAGCGTGGCGGTCCTCGTAAAGAACGTCGTCCAGTGAGCTTTACTTCTAACTAAACACTGCGTTTAGATAGAAAGTTAAAAACCTCGTCATGTAAATGCCGAGGTTTTTTTGTGTTTGGAGTAAAGAGCGAGTTGGCGAGTTGGCGAGTTGGCGAGTTGGCGAGTTGGCGAGTTGGCGAGTTGGCGAGAGTAAAGCCACTAGAGGTCAAGTTTGCAAGTATTACTTCGAGTCTAAGGGTTATAAATATAAAAAAGCCCGCAATTGCGGGCTCAGTTGTAACAACTTACGATTATAACTATTTAACCTGAGTTCAGGTTATTTACCAAACTCTGAAGGTGCAGCAGGCACTGTTAACGGCTTTTTCGGATTCGCTTTAAGCTCTTTTAGCAGCTCTTGCACGGCACGCTCTATCGATGGGTCTTGCCCTGCTTGAATAAGCTCAGGGCGGTCAATCACTTCGATATCAGGGCTTACGCCTTCATCTTCAATTATCCAGTTACCATCGTTATCAAGTATTCTGAAGGTCGCTGCAATCACAGAGCCACCATCAACAAGACCTGGGTTACCTGAAATACCGATTAACCCACCCCATGTACGAGTACCAATTAACTTACCTAAACCCGCTTGGCGAAAGTAATACGGTAGCGCATCGCCACCAGAGCTTGAATAGCCATTAATTAACATGGCTTTAGGTCCATCATGGGCAAACTGAGGTGTTTTGGTAGGTTCAACACCGCGACGTTTCCAATAATTAAGTGGCTTACGCGCCAGCCAAGTGATCATATGCTCAGGAATAAAGCCACCGCCGTTATAACGGTCATCGATTATCATGGCTTCTTTAGTCGTCTGTGGTAAAAAGTTTTTGAATAACGAACGATTTCCCTCGTAATGAGTATTAGGTAAGTGTACGTAACCAATACGACCATTTGAGAGTTTATCTACGTAATCAGCACGCGATTGCGCCCATTGTAAGTAACGTAAACCGGTTTCACTGGCGGTTGGTTTAACGGTTACTTTCCAGCTTTTTTTCAAGCTAGGTGATTTACTCAGTAATAGTTCTACAGGCTTTCCTTGGGTGTTCTCAAGTAGCTCATAAAAGTTAATCACGTCTTTTACCGAGCGGCCATTTACTGCAATAATATAATCACCCACACTTGCATTAATACCGGTTTCGTTAAGTGGAGAGCGGAAGTTCTCATGCCAGTTCTCGCCTTTAAAGATGTTCTCAATTTTCACAAAACCTGATTTATGAGCGCTAATTTCTGCACCGAGTAAGCCATGCTGTAAGCGTTCAGAGCGTGGCATATCACCTGAATTTACATAAATGTGGCCGGAGTTTATCTCCCCTGCTATTTCACTTAGTACATAATCAAGATCTGCTCGGTGTGCGACTGCATCAGCCATAGGTTGGTAGCGTTTTAAAATAGCGTCCCAATCTTGTCCATGGTGGTTTTCATCATAAAACCAATCACGCAAAGTACGCCAGCCTTCGCGGTACATTTGTGCCCACTCAGTTTGTGGATCAATTTTTAACACCATATCTTCAAGATCTAGCTCTGAAGCTTTTAAATCTTGTTTAGCTGCGGGCTTAATAACACTAAACTTATCCCCTGCGCGGGCAATAATATGCTCACCATTTGCTGACACTTTATAACTATTAACGCCAGCGGCAACAGTTGCAACCTCGCCATCAACTGCCTGTGGAATTAATTTAAGTTCACCACCAGAGAGTGTTAGCACGCCGTCTTTTACGCCTACTAAAGCTTTATAGTTTCCTGCTGGCGCATTAAGAGCAACAACACGTTCCATAAAGCCCTCACTTTCAAACTCTGTATTGGCTTTTTTGGCTGACTTTTTGTCGTCTTTTTTCGCTTTAGCATCAACAATACTGGTTTCATCAGTCTGTGGTGCATTTAGCGGTTTAATTTTATTATTTACTGCAACCGAATATAAACGGGTTGCATTATTAAACATGTAATCAAACTCATAGCTGCTAAAGGTTAAATTAAAGTCACGCTCTGAGGTAAAATACAGGTGCTGACCATCCGGCGAAAACGTTGGATTTCTTTCGCTGCTCATGTCATCGGTTAAACGTGTCACGTCTTTGTCGTTAATATTGTAATGCCACAGTGATGCATAACGGTTTTCATTATTCTTAACAAATACGATGTCTTCACTATTTGGTGACCAAATATACGAGGTCAAACTGTCTTCATTAAATTTTGCAGTATCAATTTTACGCTGCTTGCCGGTTTTTATATCAAGCCACCAAAGTGTGTGATTTTGATCAGCAAACAATAGCTTCTTACTGTCTGGCGACCAGAGGGGATCAAAGCGCCAAATACTGCCATTACTGGTCAACTGTTTTACTTTATTATTGTTTGCTCTATCTTGCAGGTAAATCTCATATTCGCCACTTTTATCACTCATATAGGCAATATAACGGCCATTAGGAGACCACGATGCTGCAATTTCTCGTCCTTTTGGTGTGTGCGTTAAGTTGCGGGTTGGTCCATGTTTAACGGGCACTGAAAAAACTTCACCTCGGGCGCTAAATACCACGCGTTTGCCGTCGTGTGATACGTCCATTGAATCAATAAAGTTACTCACGTTTTTAGTGTAAGGCATGGTGTATTCTCGGTTGCCTTGCACATTGATTGTCAGCTTTTCATTGCGTCCTGTTGTATCATCAAAACGATACAAATAGCCACCATTTTCATACACGATAGCTTGTGGCCCTGCTGATGGCCAAAGTACGTCAAAGTCTTTATGGTTGGTGACTTTTTGTGGCGCTTTGCCTTCTTGATGCTTATAAAGGTTTAAGGTGTAATCTCTATCTGAGACATAATAAATATTATTATTCACCCAGGTTGGTTGCTGATCAGTCGCTCTATTGGTGGTTAGGCGCTGAGATTTATTGTTTTCTAAATCATACACCCAAACATCTTGAGCACGACCACCACGGGTGCGCTTCCAAGTACGAAACTCACGGTCTATTGGTGTATAAACGTATTTTTTTCCATCTGGCGATAACATACCGCCGCCCGTTTCTGGAATTGCTAACGGTTGCTCTAGCCCGCCATCAGCAGGCACCATATAAGGCCTACCGACACGCTTACCAAAAGGTGTGCGGTTAGCTCTGAACACGATATGCTTACCGTCTGGCGTCCAATCAAGCACTCTGTAGTCAAACCCGCCACGCGGTGGCATAACGCCTACATCATTATAATAAGTTAATTGTTTTAGCTGTGAGCCGTCACGGTTCATCACATACACTTGGCGACTGCCATTGTATTGTGCTGAAAACGCGATGCGCTTGCCGTCAGGTGAAAACTTCGGAAATGTTTCAAAGCCAATATGATCAGTTAAGCGTGTGCTTTTGCCCGTTTTTGTATTCGCGATGTAGATATCGCCCGCATAGACAAAAGTGACCGATTCTTTATGAATGTCGGGAAAGCGTAATAAACGCGTATCTTGCGTTTCATAAGCTAGCGCGACAGATGAGATTGTAGGCGTGACTGCAACAGCGATTGCCGTTAATAAAGTACGTAGTTTCAACGTGACCATCCTTCTATGCTCAACTAATGAGCTGTTGTTATTTTATATCATAATAACAACTTAAAGATGGATTGCAGCTTTGTTCGACGAAATACTGTAACAGAGTGTAAATATTCTAATGCACACTTTAAAGTTTATATTCTTCGTTATCTCGCTGTTTGAGCTCAGTGATTACCATATCGATCATCTGTTGCTTAACTTGCGCTTGTTTAGATTGCAGTTCATTGAGCTGCTTGAGCAAAATATCAATGTGATCTTGTTGTTGAGAGTCACGATACCGTTTAACGCCAGCGTGCTCAGGCAGCATTGTTAAGCTTTGGTTTTTATTACTGTTTTGCGTAACTGGGTTGTGACTATTAAGCTGTAAATGGCGTTGGATAGGATCTTGATTGAGTTTACTAATTTGCTCTTGCAGCACATTAATTTTGCGCTCTAAATCATCGTAGACTTTTTCTAAGTTCTCATAATGACCTGCAAAATTGGCATCTTCGTCGCTAAATTGTTGCGCCTTGGCATCTAAAAACTCAGATAAAACATATTCAGGCTCATCATCCTTGGATTGCTTTTGATCCAACCGTTTATCGCTATTAGTTTGAAAGCCCTCAGCTTTAGGTAAATTTATTACGGGTGATATCTTCATTATTTCATCCTGAAATGGTCCTAATATACCCAAGCCACCTCAAGATGCAGAATTCAGCGTTTCACAGGGGCTTAATATCAAGGCGTTACTTTGCAAGAATGGCAGTCCCTTTTAAGAAGTAACAACGATGAGAGTGAGCGCCTGTGAAACGCCCAAAGGGTTGGTTTAAAAGCGATTTATACTGCGTTATTGATTTTAACAATAGAACCACTATTATTTGCAATCAATGCCTTGCCTAAATCGCTTTTAATTCCAACTGAAACTCGCACCTTGAGGTGGCTTGGGTATAAAGGTATCGACTGCAAGATAAATAACTAAAGTTATAAAAGTAAAAAACTAATAAGTGATTAACTTTGCATTTCGGCTTGTTTAACCCAACTATTTCTAATCAGCATGATCAAAAAAACAAATAATAAAATAGAGTGGGTGAATATGATGAAATAAAACATCTGCGGGTTATCAGCTAAGCTGTATTCACTTTTTCTGAATGAAGCAACGCCAAACTGCCAAGATGAATAAAGCTCGAATGCAAAAAAACAGCTAAGTAGCGCCAAGATCACTTTGGCGAAAATAAGGTTATTAAGGTACTTTTTCTGCTCCACCAAAGCGACTTGTTGTGGGTCGTTCTGCTTTAAATTAATTTGGGCACAGAGCTGCTGATAGCGCAGTGGAAACTGTTCTTTATCGATTGTTTCTTGCGCTTCAAGTAGCTCTTGCAGAGTGTAATTTTGATAGTTAGGTTCAATCATTACTGACTACGGCTAAAGTATAAGCAACAGCTTTAAGACTCTACCTTAAGCAACTCTACCTCAAATATCAGCAATGACGCGGGTGGAATGCTCCCTACTCGCTTTTCGCCATAGGCTAGCTGATGCGGAATATAAAAGGTGTATTTATCGCCTTCGCTCATCAATTGTAAGCCTTCGGTCCAGCCTTTAATTACTTGATGCAAACCAAAACTAATGGGGCTGTTTCGCTCAACAGAGCTGTCAAAAACACTGCCATCAAGCAAAGTACCGTGATAGTGAACGTTCACCATACTTGTAGGACTTGGTTTTACATCAGAGCCACTGCTGTGCTCAATTTTATATTGTAGCCCTGAAGCTGTCTCTGTTATACCTTCAACTTTACTGTTGGTGGCTAAAAAATCGCTGCTAAGTTGAGCATTCGCAAGGGCTTGCTGTTTCGCTTTTTTACTATTTTGAAAGATTAAATAGCAAAATATAGCAATAATAATCGCTAAAATTATATTAATCATGACTCTTCACCCTGTTGTTCTTTTTCATCTTCATCACTATCACCATTTACAATATCGGCAATATTATTTAATCGTGCCAAGGCAATGCCATTTACTGAATCTTCAGGGTAATGGCCATCAACCAGCTCACCGGCGTCTATATCCATTAACGCATTCAGAGCTTGATCGACTGTTTCAACGGCATAAATGTGAAATTTACCTAGTTCAACAGCTGTGAGTATTTCGTCATCGAGTACTAAATTAACTTGGTTAGATTTGGGCACAATCACGCCTTGCTGACCCGTTAAGCCACGCATTTTACACAGTTTGAAAAAGCCTTCTATTTTCTCATTTACGCCGCCAATGGCTTGTACATCACCATGTTGGTTTATTGAGCCTGTCAGCGCAATTGACTGGCTAATTGGTAAATTAGTAATAGCCGAAATCAGTGCACATAATTCAGCCAGTGACGCGCTATCTCCATCTATGTAGCCATAGCTTTGCTCGATAGCAATATTCGCACTGAGCGTTAAACTAAATTGCTGAGCGTATTTATTACCCAAGTAACCCGTAAGTAACATCACCCCTTTAGAGTGAATTGCTTTACCTAGCTCAGCTTCACGCTCTACGTCAATCACACCATCAGCACCTGCGTACACTGTGGCAGTAATACGTGCAGGCGTACCAAACGATGTATCGCCAATGTGTAACACGGTTAAGCCATTCACTTTACCAACGGCTTGGCCGTCAGTGGCGATTAAGGTGTGCCCTTCTTTAATATCGCTGAGCATGTTTTCGCTAATTTGCCCCGTGCGGTACTGTTTACCCTCAATCGCTTCATCAATATGGTGAGCGTCAATTAAGCTTAAATTATCTTGTTTGGTGTAAAAACTTGCCTCTGCTACCAGCTCTAGTACATCAGCAAAACGCGCTGATAGTTTATTGTGGTGCTCTGCTTGGCGATAACTAAATTTAAGTAGCCGTGCCATAGCAGATTCTGTCAAGCTGCATTTAAGCGTATTTTGGCAGTACTCAGTTACTTTAGTAATAAACTGATATTGCAGCTTATCGCTACTAGGTAGATAGTAATCAAAATCTGCCAGTACTCTAAATAGTTCAGCAAACTCTTCATCATACTCACCAATGGTGTAGTACAAATCACGCGAACCTAACAAAATAATTTTCACATCAAGGGGTATCAACTGCGGACGAAGTGTAAAACTGCTGCCTACCGCACTGTCTTGATACGGTAAATCATTTTTGATTTGATGAGTTTTTAGTGACAGCTTTAAGCCATCCCACACTTGTGGGTTTGCCATCACTTTTTCGGCGTCCATAATCAAGTAACCGCCATTAGCACGGTGAAGTGCCCCGGGCTGGATTGACCGATAGCTAGTGATCAACGAGCCTTGCGACGCGGCATACTCTATTTTGCCAAAAATATTGCCAAACGTTGGGTTGGGCTCATAGACGACCGGTGCGGCATCACCTTCTTTAAATTCAACTAAGATATTGGGCGCAAAAAAGTCGGTCAACATACCTTTGCTATCAAAATCTTCTTTGTTTTCGTCGCTTACATCTTCGTCATCTAGCCATTCAAGAACTGCATCGATAATTTCAACTCGAATATCTTTTAAATAACGTAGTACACCAATATGGGCGGCGTACTTATGTTCTAGATCTTTTAATAGCGGTTTAGTCGCAAGCTCTGCGGTGGATTTTTTTAAATTACGTAGTTTTTCTGAGGACTCACGCTTCCAACGCGGTAATTCAATTAACGCTTCAATCAAAGCATCTTCGAGTTTTTCGATAACCTCATAAAATTGCTCGCGTAAGTCATCATCAAGGGCTGCAAATTCAGCATCACTTAATTGTTTACCATCCACTAACGGCGCAAATCCCACCACACTTTTTTCTTCAATCAGAGCAACGCTCTGTTCTAGTGCAGCAATTTCAACTTCAGTGATTGCAGCGTCATAGGCGTCATTAAATTCACGGTCTATTTTTTTCTTTTTGCGCTGATAAGCAGGGTTATCAAATGCTGCTGGAAAAGTATCGAGTACTTCGTCGATAAACGAGTCGATGTCATCGGCCAATTGCTTGCTTTGCCCTGCTTGTAAAAACATCGCGATTGGCTCACGGTGATCGTCGTAATTATTAACATACAACCACTCGTTTGGCGTCGGCCGGCCTTTACTGTGTGCCTCTAATTTGTCTTTTACTAAAGTAAAACGACCATGCGCAGCTTCACCCATAACATAAACATTATAACCAGGAAGTTCCATGCCTAAGGAAAAATCTAGCGCGCTTTGTGCGCGCTGTTGACCAATAAAAGTCAGTGTTTCAGGGTAAGGGTTACTCATGCAAGTTTGCACGTGATTGAGTGAGATCGTCGGCGCAAGGGCAGACACAGGTAATGGCAGCAATTTTTTCGTCATTCTAACTTCTTTTTGTATCAGCTAATTGGCTGATTTATTTAAATGTGTTCAACATATCTGTTGCACACTATTTTACGGTTGTAATGCCCTGCGAGTAAAATAGATGCCGTTACATTCTGAACAAGCTCTAATTTGCGCGGCATGATAAATATCATAACTATGGCTGCAATTCTTACACACTAATGTGCCCATGGCTATCCATTCACCTTGGTGATAAATACCATTGTGTTTAAAATCTTGATTTAATGCGTGCCATTCTAACTGGGTTTTATCCTCTATATGTGACAATTCAAACCACAAAGACTCTTTAAGCTCTTGCCATGCAAGAGAATCGTAATGTTTATCGTGCTCTTGAATATGCTCAATATCACGCTTTAAATAGCTGCGATATAATTCCAGTTTTTCTTGGCCAAGGTTTTTCAGTGCTTGCTCAGATTCCACAAATTTGTCCATTGCATCTTTAAGCTCGTGATCTTTTACATCTTTAAGCCAGTCAGTTAAATCGGTTAACCAAGTTTTATAATCAGCCATTTTATACTCCTTCAAAACTGCGTTAAATCAGTAATCAACATACTTGAGTATAGGTTAACCTGCCCTGAAAACTAATTTAGTAACGAATTTATAAAATCCGCTTATTTGCTGCTGTGATTAGCGTTTATTTTGGGTTATCCTATTCGACAATTTTTTATTAGTTTGCAAGAAGTCTGGAATCGTTGATGCAAGAGCAATATAACCCGCAAGACATAGAGTCAAAAGTCCAAGCCTACTGGGAAGAAAACCAAGTATTTAAAGCCACCGAAGACGAGAGCAAAGAAAAGTATTATTGCCTTTCTATGTTTCCATACCCAAGTGGCCGACTGCATATGGGTCATGTGCGTAACTACACCATTGGTGATGTTGTTTCTCGCTTCCAACGCTTACAAGGTAAAAATGTAATGCAGCCTATGGGCTGGGATGCGTTTGGTCTTCCTGCTGAAAATGCGGCAATTAAAAATAAAACAGCCCCTGCAAAATGGACCTACGAAAACATCGATTACATGCGTACCCAGCTTAAGCAATTAGGTTTTGGTTATGATTGGGATCGTGAAATCGCAACGTGCCACCCTGACTACTACAAGTGGGAACAATGGTTTTTCACCAAGCTTTACGAAAAAGGCTTAGTGTATAAAAAAATGTCGACGGTAAACTGGGATCCAGTTGACCAAACAGTACTTGCAAACGAACAAGTTATTGATGGTCGCGGTTGGCGTTCAGGTGCAGTGGTTGAACAAAAAGAAATCCCGCAGTGGTTTATTAAAATTACTGACTATGCACAAGAGCTACTTGACGACTTAGATAAACTCGAAGATTGGCCTGAGCAAGTAAAAACCATGCAGCGCAATTGGATTGGCCGCTCAGAAGGCTTAGATATCGAGTTCACGCGCACTGATAACAACGAAAAATTCAGCGTATACACGACTCGCCCTGATACTTTCATGGGTGTCACTTATCTTGCGGTTGCAGGTGCGCACCCTATTGCTCAAGAAGCGGCTAAAAATAGCGACGCTGTGGCAATGTTTGTTGAAGAATGTAAAAACACCAAAGTTGCTGAAGCAGACATGGCAACCATGGAAAAGAAAGGCATCGCTACAGGCTTTTATGCAACCCACCCACTAACGGGTGAGCAAGTACCAATTTGGGTTGCCAACTTTGTATTAATGCATTACGGCTCTGGCGCTGTAATGGCAGTACCTGCACACGATCAACGTGATTATGAATTCGCGACAGCGTATGGCCTAGATATAAAACAAGTTATCGCACCTGTTGCGGGTTCTGAACTTGAAGTAAATCTTGATCAAGAAGCTTACACAGAAAAAGGCGTATTAGTTAACTCAGGTGAGTTTGATGGCCTTGACTTTGACGGTGCATTTAACGCGGTTGCAGATAAACTTGAAGCACTAGGTGTAGGCGAGCGTAAAGTAAACTTCCGCTTACGTGACTGGGGGGTAAGCCGCCAGCGTTATTGGGGTTCACCAATCCCAATGCTTAGCGATGAAGATGGTAAAGAACTTGCCGCTACTGAAGACATGCTACCTGTTCGTTTACCAGAAGACGTGGTAATGAACGGTGTAACATCGCCAATCAAAGCTGATCCACAGTGGGCTAAAACCACGGTTAATGGACAACCTGCGTTTCATGAAACAGATACCTTTGACACCTTTATGGAGTCGTCTTGGTATTACGCGCGCTACTGTAGCCCACGTCATGATGAAGGCATGTTAGACCCAGCGGCGGCTAATTACTGGCTACCAGTTAACCAATATATTGGTGGTATTGAACACGCAATTTTACATTTATTGTACTCGCGATTTTTCCATAAATTATTACGTGACTTTGGCTTAGTAAACTCAGATGAACCGTTTGATCGCCTACTTTGCCAAGGCATGGTACTGGCTGAAACTTTCTATCGTAAAGATGAGAAAGGCGGCGATGTGTGGATTTCACCAAGCGATGTTGAAACCGAAACAGACGACAAAGGCCGTGTAACAAAAGCATGGCACAAAGACGACGGCGAACCGGTGTTTTCATCAGGCATGAGCAAAATGTCAAAGTCGAAAAACAACGGTATCGACCCACAACAAGTTATCGCTCAATATGGCGCTGATACTGTTCGTTTGTTTATGATGTTTACCGCACCACCGGAGCAAACACTTGAATGGTCTGACTCGGGTGTTGAAGGCGCACACCGTTTCATTAAACGTGTATGGAAATACGCGGTTGATGTAAACACTGTTGGTTACCAAGCACTTGATAAATCAGCGCTAACAAACCCACAAAAAGTACTTCGTCGTGAGCTACACAAAGCAATTGCAAAAGTGACTGATGATGTTGAGCGTCGTCAAACATTTAATACTGCGATTGCCGCTATCATGGAAATCTCAAACAAATTGTTAAAAGCCCCACTGGCTGATAAACAAGATGTTGCGATTGCTAACGAAGCACTTGAAGCACTATTAATAATGCTTGCACCAATCACACCGCATTTGTCACATCAATTATGGCAAGAGCTTGGTAAAGAAGGCGACATTCTTGACGCCGCTTGGCCAACAGTTGACGAGTCTGCTTTGGTTGAAGATGAGAAGCTTATTATCGTGCAAGTAAACGGTAAGTTACGTGCAAAATTAACTGTGTCGGCTGATGCAACTAAAGAGCAAGTTGAAGCACTTGCGTTTGCTGAATCAAACGTAACTAAATTTACTGATGGTGTAACTATTCGTAAAGTTATTTACGTACCGGGTAAACTACTTAATGTGGTTGCTAACTAATATGGCATCATTCAATGCCTTTAAAAACGGACTAGCCTTAGTGCTAGTCTGTTTTTTACTTACCAGCTGTGGCTTTCACTTAAAGAAAGCATCGAGCTTGCCGGACGATCTAAAAATTATTACCCTCAGTGGTGATGATGAAAAATCGGCACTATTCGCCATGCTTGAAAAAGAACTCACTCTCAGTAAAGTGGAGTTACTCTCAGCCCCGGAAAAAAATGTCGCACAACTGTATTTATCAAAAGACCGTTTAGAGCGCCAAATTTTATCGCTATTTAAAAACGGGCAAGTGGCCGAATACGAACTTGCATACAGTGTTGCTTACACACTAAAACGCCCAGGCCTTGATCCTATCAATCAAAGTTTTGAGCTGTATCGTAATTATCAAGACGACCCTGATAACGCTTTGGCAAAAGCAAAAGAGCTTGATTTGCTGCTAAATGAAATTCGTATGCAGGCAAGTCGTCGTATAGTACGAGAGCTTTCGCAACTATAATGCGCTGTTACGCTAATCAACTACCTAATGAGTTAAAAAAAGCGCTACAGCCTTTTTATCTAGTGTTTGGTGAAGAACCTTTTCAAATAGCACAATGTGCCCAACAAATTCGTACATGCGCAAAACAGCACGGTTTTGACGAAGTAATAAAGTTTACTTTAATGCCCGGCTTTGATTGGCAAGAGCTGATCGCGCAATATCAAAGCATGTCACTCTTTAGTGCCCGTACTTTAATTGAACTTGATCTCAATGGCCAAAAACCGGGCACCGTTGGCAGTCAAACATTTAAAAGACTCGTTGAACTAACAAATCCAGATACTCTATTAATTGTCACAGGCGCTAAAGCCAGCCAAGATATTCAACGCAGTGCTTGGTTTAAAGCACTTGATAAGCAGGGGGTATTTGTTCCTTGCTACCCGCTTAGCGGTAATCATTTGCAGCGTTGGTTAGATGAGCAATGTGCACGGTTAGATATTAATATGCAACCTGATGCAAAGCGCACTTTAATTGACGCCACTGAAGGTAACTTGTTAGCGTGTTTTCAAGAGCTCGAAAAACTGTCTTTACTGCATGGCAATGCGTTAATTGACCAACAACGAGTGTTACAAGGCTTACTTAATCAAGCTAAGTTCGATATCTTTGATTTAAGCGATGCTCTGCTTCAGGGGAATAGCCGCCAAGCGATTAAAGTGTTGACCAAACTCGCTGGTGATAATACCGAGGCTGTCAGCATTCTATGGACTATTAATAAAGAAGCTAACACCCTATTAAGTCTTCAGTTAGGATTGCAACAAGGCGAGAACTTAACAGCCTTATTTAAACAAAAAGCAATTTGGAAAAACCAGCAAGGGCCTATTAGCCAAGCGCTTAACCGTTTAACAGTGCACACCCTTGAGCATATTATGAGTTTATTAGCGCAATTTGATGCAAGCTATAAGCAGGGCAATTTAATTAAACCTTATCAAGCCTTGGCTCATATATGTTTAGTTTTTTGCCAACCAGTTGCTGTTTCACTCCCTGCTCACCCACTAGATTCATAACTAGGAGCTGAAGATGATTGCACTATTTGGTGGCACTTTTGATCCCGTACATTTAGGCCACCTTAATATGGCGCAGCAATGTGTAGAGCATTTAATGCTTTCACAATTGCGCTTTATGCCCTGCGCTATTCCCGCTCATAAAGCCCAGCCGGGCATTAGTAATGCGCACCGTATTGCCATGTTAGAAGCCGCTATAGCCCCTTTTCCTAGTTTCTCATTGGACTTACGCGAACTAAAGCGCACTGGCCCTTCTTATTCATTGTTAAGTTTACAAGAACTGCGCAGTGAATACCCTAATGAACCTATTCTATTTTTAATTGGTCTTGATTCATTTAATACCTTAGATAAGTGGTTTGAATGGCAAGCCATTACACAACTGTGTCACATTGTGGTGTATCAACGGCCAAACCAAACAACTCACTTAAGTGCACAACTGCAACATTACCAAACTAACGCACAAACCACCTCGTTAGATACCTTACACAGTGAACTTGCTGGCAAGCTGTATTTTTTACCTGGTCAAGTTATGGATGTTGCATCGAGTGATATTCGCCAAAAAATAAAAAAAGGCCAACTTTGTCGGGAACTTCTGCCAAGTACTGTGAGTCACTATATTCATAGCCATGAACTTTATCTAAGTGATGAATAAAACTCATCGGCGTGATAAAATGGTAACTATTCCCTTTATTAATGAGATAACACTTTGGATTCGAAACAACTACTCGCCTTTGCCTTAGACAAAATTGACGATATGAAAGCCCGTGATGTGGTTCAGCTTGATGTACGAGGCAACTCTGACATTACTGACTATATGCTTGTGTGCTCTGGTAATTCTAAACGCCATGTGCAATCTATTGCTGACCATGTTGCTAAAGAAGCTCGCCACTCAGGTGAAGAGCCACTAGGCTATGAAGGTCAAAACGAAGGCGAATGGGTACTGGTTGATTTAGGTGATGTAGTTGTGCATGTTATGCAAGATCAAGCACGTAGCTACTACGATCTAGAAAAGCTTTGGAGCTAACGGCAGCTATTTTAATCTGAGTTTGGAAGTACACGCGTGAAAATACAAATGATTGCCGTTGGTACCAAAATGCCAGCATGGGTTGAAACAGGTTTTGCTGAATATCAGCGCCGTTTTCCAAAAGATATGGCGTTGGAGTTAATTGAAATCCCAGCAGGTAAGCGTGGTAAAAATGCCGATATAAAGCGGATTCTACATATCGAAGGTGAAAAAACCCTTGCTGCGATACCGAAAGGCAATCGGATTGTTACTTTAGAGGTAACAGGTAAAGCTCTTGATACTCATCAATTAGCAAAAAACATGGAAAAGTGGCAGTTAGATGGCCGCGATGTCAGTTTGCTTATTGGTGGCCCAGAAGGACTGGCACCAGAATGTATCGCTGCTTCTGAGCAAAAGTGGTCGTTATCAAACTTAACCCTACCACACCCTTTAGTACGCATCATAGTGGCTGAAAGCTTGTATAGAGGATGGAGTGTAAACAACAACCATCCTTATCATCGCGAGTAATCATCTATGCTCAAAAGAAGACCCACAATTCGAGACCATTCAGCAGAAGCTAATCTGTTTGCTCGTCGCGCGTTTGTGGGTTTTGTTTTTGTTACTATTCTAGTCGCTGTATTGTTGTCTAATTTATACACTATACAGGTTGACGATCATCAAGATTACCAAACTCGTTCCAACGACAACCGCATCAAGGTCATTCCTATCGCGCCAAACCGTGGGCTTATTTATGACCGTAATGGTGTATTACTGGCAGAGAACAAACCGGTTTATAACCTTGAAGTAATACCCGAAGACGTTGATGATCTTGACACTTCTCTTAGCGAAATGAGTAAGCTAATTGATATTTCAGAGCAACAACGTAATGACTTTATAAAGGATATAAAGCACAACCGTCGTTTTAAAAGCCAAGTATTAAAAGCTCGCTTAAACGAGCAAGAAGTCGCAAAGTTTTCGGTTAATCAACATAAGTTCCCTGGTTTTAGTATCGAGGCACGGTTAGCTCGTTATTACCCTTATGCCGATACCCTCACCCATGCTTTAGGCTATGTGGCTAAACTAAACCGTAAAGAGCTCACTAAACTTGAATCACAAGACCAAGCAACTAATTACCGTGCCACCCACGATATTGGTAAACTAGGTATCGAAAAATACTACGAGCAATTGCTGCATGGTCAAGTGGGTTCGCAACGTGTTGAAGTAAATAACCGTGGGCGCGTAATTCGCACCTTGAGTATGACCCCACCTGAGCCTGGTCACGATCTCGTGCTCACTCTAGATATTGGCTTACAGCAAATAGCCCAGCACGCGCTAAAAGATATGCGCGGTGCAATTGTGGTTATGGATGCAAAAGATGGCGGAGTACTCGCTTTGTATTCAAACCCAAGTTATGACCCAAATTTATTTGTGCACGGTATTAGTAGTAAAAATTATAAAGCCTTACTCAATCCAGATCGCCCATTAATAAATCGTACTACACAGGGGCGATATGCCCCAGCATCAACAGTTAAACCGCATATGGCCATTCTTGCTTTAGAAGAAGGCTTAGTTACTGAGCATACCAAAATGTGGGATCCTGGCTTTTTCCAAATTCCTAATGTTGAACATAAATGGCGTGATTGGAAACGATGGGGACATGGCCATGTGGATGTTTATAAAGCGATTGAAGAATCCTGCGATACTTACTTTTACGATGTCTCTTATCGATTAGGGATTACTAAAATCAGTGACTTTATGGCGCAATTTGGTTTTGGTGATTTAACGGGCATTGACATACACGAAGAAACAACAGCAATCTTGCCTTCGAAAGAGTGGAAAGAAGGCCGCTTTCGCGAGTCTTGGTGGCGTGGCGATACGATATCTGTGGGCATAGGCCAAGGCTATTGGACAGCCACACCAATGCAAATAGCCAATGCCACCAACATTTTAGTTAATAAAGGGCTTAATCACCCCCCTCATTTAGTGCAAGTTGCGAAAAAAGAAAACGAAGTAACGCAAATTAACAATGACGAAAAACCCCCTGTTGTATTAAAAAATCCAGATCACTGGCGTATTTCATTAGACGCAATGCATAACACGGTAAAAAAAGTAACCGGTACCGCCCACAAAGCATTTAAGGGCGCAGACTATGACCCTGCAGGAAAAACCGGCACAGCTCAAGTAGTGAGTATTGCCCAGGGTGAGCGCTATGATGCTAAATCTCTCAAGGAGCGCCAACGTGACAACGCTATTTATATTGGTTTTGCGCCATTTGACGACCCACAAATTGTGGTATCTGTAGTGGTAGAAAACACCGGTGGTGGTAGCTCTGTCGGTGCACCCATTGCACGCCAATTAATGGATTACTATTTTTCAGCGAACCCTGTTACCGTTGCTGGGAGTGCAAAACAATAATGCAATTAAACGATAAGCGCTCAATTTGGGACAAACTTCATTTAGATCTGCCATTGCTCATCGCCTTACTTGCCATGATGGGGGCAAGCCTTGCCATTGTTTATAGCGCTAGTGGGCAAAACTCCGCCATGATGGTTCGTCACGCAACACGAATGGCCAGCGCAATTATTGGCATGTTTGTTTTAGCTCAATTTAGCCCCGCGACCCTAAAGCGACTCGTCATTCCATTATACTGCGCAGGTTTACTGATGCTCGTTGGCGTCTTGTTATTTGGTGTAAGCTCAAAAGGAGCACAGCGTTGGTTAGATTTAGGGGTGACGCGTTTTCAGCCGTCTGAGCTGATGAAAATCGCCGTACCAATGATGGTGGCATGGTACATAGGACGTAATCACTTACCCCCAAGAGCGTTACATTTGGTGGTTGGCTTTACCATTGTAATGTTACCAACCCTACTCATTAAAGAACAACCTGACTTGGGCACATCAATATTAATTGCTAGCTCTGGCGTATTTGTTTTGTTTTTATCTGGCTTGAGTTGGCGGCTAATCGGCTTTTTAACTGGCTTAGTTGCCCTTGCAGCATGGCCATTTTGGCACTACGGCATGCATGCCTATCAAAAACAACGTGTACTCACTTTGTTCAACCCTGAAAGCGATCCACTTGGTTCTGGTTATCATATTATTCAATCTAAAATAGCGATAGGCTCTGGTGGCATCGAAGGTAAGGGTTGGCTACAAGGTACCCAATCACAATTAGAATTTTTACCTGAGCGCCACACTGATTTCATTTTCTCCGTACTCAGCGAAGAGTTTGGTCTGTTTGGAGTATGTTTACTGCTGTGTATGTATTTGTTTATCATTGGTCGCGGCTTATACATTGCTGTGAATGCCCAAGACGCCTTTGGCAAATTACTGGCTGGCGCACTCACGCTAACATTTTTCGTTTACGTATTCGTCAACATTGGCATGGTATCAGGGCTCTTACCGGTTGTCGGTGTGCCTTTACCACTCATTAGTTATGGTGGTACGTCAATGGTTACACTCATGGCTGGCTTTGGCATAATCATGTCTATCGCGACCGATAAAAGGATGCTTTTAAAATAATGAAGTGGATGTTGAAGTATATTAGTTTAGTGCTCTTTTGCATTGTTTTAAGTGGCTGTAGTAGTTCAGGCAGTAAAACGGATCACAGCAGCCGTTACAGCATGAAACATGATGCTGCACCTTTACGTGCGCCAACCGTGTTAGAGATGCAAGATGCTGTTGTAACTGAAGTAATAAAAAGTGCCAGCGCAGGCCGCCCTTATACTGTACTTGGTAAAAATTATACCCCCATGCTGGATGAAACTGGTTACAAAGAAGAAGGTATAGCCTCTTGGTATGGGCGCAAATTTCATGGCTACCACACATCAAATGGTGAGACCTATGATATGTTTGCCATGACTGCAGCGCATAAAACACTGCCCCTACCGAGTTTTGTTCGGGTAACCAATACAGCCAACGGTAAATCAGCAATTGTACGAGTGAATGATCGCGGTCCATTTCATGATGATAGAATCATAGATTTATCATACGCAGCGGCTTACAAACTAGGCTATTACAATCATGGTACAGCCAAGGTTAAGCTTGAGGCTATTACACTAGCGCATTCGCCCACACGTCCAAGTTATATCCAAGTTGCAGCGGGCAGTACATTAGCAAATATTGAAGCCCTCGCCTCAACCTTGCGTCAACAATACCATCTACCTACAAGTATTGTAGAAAAAGATGCCATTTATAGGTTGCGACTTGGACCAATTAAAGACGCTGAACAAGCTCAGCAAGTGCTCGAAAAATTAAAACAAAACCAATTTCAAAACGCGTTCTTGATTTACAGTCAATAACCCCTTTAGAATGAGTAACGCGAATCTTTAACTTTAACCATTAATGAGTATGATGAAATCATTTAAATACAAAATTCTCAACGGTGTGTGCGGCTTAGTATGTTCTGCTGCCATTTTCTCTGCAACTGCACAAATCATCCCTGCGCCTCCGCAAATTAATGCAAAAGGTTATTTCCTTGTTGATTTTACCACTGGTAAAGTCATTGCTGAAGGTAAGCCAGATACTCGTCTAGCACCTGCTAGCTTAACAAAAATGATGACCAGCTACGTAATCGGTACAGAAATTGAGGCAGGTAACATTGCCCCTACTGACATGGTTACCGTGAGTGAAAAAGCATGGGCTAAAAACTTCCCTGATTCTTCTAAAATGTTTATCGAAGTAGGTAAACAAATTAGTGTTGAAGATTTGAACCGTGGCATTATCATTCAATCAGGTAACGATGCTTGTGTGGCTATGGCGGAGCACATAGCGGGTAGCGAAAGTGCTTTTTCTGATTTAATGAATGCCCACGCTGAAAAATTAGGCATGAGTAATTCTCATTTTATTAATAGCCACGGCTTAGATACTAACGAGCACTTTACTACACCACGTGATATGGCAACGTTAGGAGCGGCGCTAATTCGTGATGTACCTGAAGAGTATGCACTTTACGCTGAGAAATCATTTACCTTCAATGGCATTAAGCAATACAACCGTAATTCACTATTATGGGATGAAAGCTTAAATGTTGATGGTATTAAAACGGGTCACACATCAGAAGCAGGCTACAGCTTAGTTACCTCAGCAACGAAAGACGACATGCGTTTAATCGCTGTTGTTATGGGCACTTCAAGTGAGCGTGCACGTAAAGTTGAAAGTAAAAAATTACTAAATTACGGTTTCCGCTTTTTTGAAACAACCACACCTTATAAAGCGGGTGATAGCTTTGCCGAGCAACGTATTTGGATGGGTAACAAAGAAAATGTGTCGCTGGGTATTTTAGAAGATACACCTATTACAATACCACGTGGTCAACGTAAAAACTTAAAGGCTAACTTCGAATTAGACAAAACGCTAGAGGCACCTCTAGCTAAAGGCACGAAGGTAGGTACTTTGTTCTTACAGCTAGAAGGCGAAGAAATAGCTCAGTATCCGCTTGTAACGCTTGAAGAAGTTGAAGAAGGTAGTTTCTTTAGCAAAATTTATGATTACTTACGTTTACAAATAATGTAATACCCAAACAACCTCAAGACGCGAGTTTCAGTTGGAATTAAAAGCGATTTAGGCAAGGCATTGATTGCAAGTAATAGTGGTTCTATTATTAAAATCAATAACGCAGTATAAATCGCTTTTAAACCAACCCGTTGGGCGTTTCACAGGCACTTATTCTCATCGTTATTACTTCTTAAAAGGGATGGCCATTCTTGCAAAGTAACGCCTTGATATTAAGCACCTGTGAAACGCTGAATTCTGTATCTTTAGGTGGCTTGGGTATTCATATCTAAACAATCTAAGCGCCTTGCACTGCAAGGCGTTTTTTTTTGCCTGAAAAATGCTAGAATGCGCACCATATCTAACCTACAAGGTCGAGTGTAGGTTTATTAGTCAGTTATTAGAGCATTAAGTGAGGAGTCATCGTCGTGGCTACACCTGTAGAAAATACTAAATTTGATGAGTACTTAGAGTACCCTTGCCCATTTACATTTAAAATCATGGGCTTAGCAAACGTTAATTTAACTGACCAAATTCTTGAAAAGTTACAGCCGCTTGCGCCGGGTGATTATGCACCTAAAGTAAAACCAAGTAGCAAAGGCAATTACGAATCAGTAACCCTCGTTGCAACGGTAACAAGTGGCAAGCACATCGAAGAAATCTACAACGTGATCAGCAATATCGATGACGTCCGTCACATGCTTTAAGCCATAATTGGAGTTTGCTGTGAGCGAAAATACGCTAATCGTACGCCAACTAGGCCGCCAGCGTTACATGCCGATATGGCAAAAAATGCAAGAGTTTACCGACACTCGCGATGACGCAATTGCCGATGAAATTTGGCTAGTTGAGCACGAGCCTGTATTTACCCAAGGCCAAGCAGGTAAAGAAGAACACTTACTTGCCCCAGGCGATATTGAAGTGATCAAAGTTGATCGTGGTGGTCAAGTAACCTATCACGGTCCAGGTCAGCAAATGATGTACGTATTATTTAATTTACGCCGCTTAAAAATTGGTGTGCGTGAATTAGTAACTTGGCTTGAAGAATGTATCATTGATACATTAAAAGAATATGACATCGATGCATACGCAAAAGCCGATGCGCCTGGCGTGTACGTAAACGATAGTAAAATAGCATCGCTGGGTCTTCGCGTTCGTCGCGGCTGCTCATTTCATGGCCTCGCCTTAAATGTAAGTATGGATTTAAGCCCATTCTTACGTATTAACCCATGCGGTTATGCAGGTATGAACATGGTGCAAACAACTGATTTAAACGGTCCACAAAGCCTAGAGCAAGCGGGCAATGGATTAGTTAAACATATGATCAAAAAGCTTAACGCAACACAGGTTAAGCATACTGAAGGGTTTGAAAACGAATGAATAAACCAGTCAAGATGGAACCAGGGGTAAAACTACGCGACGCAGAAAAAATGGCGTTGATCCCAGTAAAAGTATTACCGACTGAAAAAACTGAAATGTTGCGCAAGCCAGAGTGGCTAAAAATACGTTTACCAAAATCAACTGAACGTATCGACGGCATTAAGCAAGCAATGCGTAAGCACGGTTTACACTCAGTCTGTGAAGAGGCGTCATGCCCTAACCTGTCTGAGTGTTTTAACCACGGTACCGCAACATTTATGATCTTAGGGGCAATATGTACTCGTCGTTGTCCGTTTTGTGATGTAGCACACGGTCGCCCTTTGAAACCTGATGCAGCTGAACCTGAAAAGCTTGCCCTGACTATCAAAGATATGAAGCTAAGCTATGTCGTTATCACCTCGGTTGACCGCGATGATTTACGTGATGGTGGTGCACAACATTTTGCTGATTGTATCCGTGAAATTCGTAAGCATAATCCAACTATTACCATCGAAATATTAGTGCCTGATTTTCGTGGTCGTATGGACCGAGCACTAGAGATCTTGATTGAAACGCCACCTGACGTATTTAACCACAACCTTGAAACTGCGCCGCGTTTATACAAACTTGCGCGCCCAGGTGCGGATTATAAATGGTCATTAGAATTACTGCGTCGCTTTAAAGAAGCGCACCCAGAAGTGAAAACTAAATCGGGTCTAATGGTAGGCCTAGGTGAAGAGATTAGCGAAATCGAAGAAGTATTACGTGATTTACGTGAGCACAACGTCGACATGCTAACAGTAGGCCAATACCTACAGCCTTCTAAACATCACTTGCCAGTAAAGCGTTACGTGCCACCTGCAGAGTTTGACGCGCTTAAAGAATACGCTGATGAAATTGGCTTTACCCATGCAGCCTCTGGCCCGTTTGTTCGTTCAAGCTATCACGCTGATCAACAAGCCGCCGGTAAAGAAGTAAAATAATTACTTTTTAAAACGCATAAAAAAGCCCTTAGTAATTGCTAAGGGCTTTTTTGTTTCGAACTAATTTCCAATGGCCACTAGAAAGCCCTTATTAGGATTTGTATTGCCCAAGTTCTAAAACTTTGTAGCATTCCTTCTCAATTGTGCAGAAATACTATCGTTTAACTCGAGCCAACTAAAGTCCTTATTCCAAGCCTGTGTAAAGCTTTCTTTGCCTTGTGAATTATCCAGAATTTCTTTTAAATCAAATATTTTTGAGAAATTATCTTCGTTTACGTTGTAACTTGACCACCCCCGAACGCCCAAGTCAATGTGCTCTAGAAAGCTCGATTTAAACTTGTTAGCTGCGGCCACAAAATCCCCGTTGTTATTTAATATTTCAGATATAAGACTTTTCTCTTTATCACTAATGGAACCTGTAACTTCTAGCTCGCCCGATTGACTGATAGATAACCCCCAATCTTTATTCGCTAATGATGGCTGTTCGGCCGCTATTTCAGCCATAATATTGTCATACTGAGTAAACATTTTTTCAACCGAGTTAGAAACGTCACCACCAGGCAGGTAGAGATTCACAGTAGCGAATCGAATATTAGTTAATGCTTTTTCTTCTGCTGCTCTAGATGTTAGAACGTAATTTGTTGCAATAATCATTGGCTTATCATAGGTCGCTTCAGGCTCTTTAGGCTGATCTTTATGATATGTATCCTTCGTTAGGCGCTCCATTTCACTATTTAGCTGCTCTTTACTATTGACAGATTTATTGGCTTTCACTTCTGAACTAGTCGATATAAACTGAGATGCTAAATTGGTATTATTTGAATTAATTTCCATATTATTTTCCTTGTTAATATCGCTATTAGCTTATATCGGCTTACAGCGCATTTTATTTAGCAAGCTATCACTATTGTGCCAAGGTACCTTTTTTAATCGAAAAGTCAGCGAACCTTACTTGCTCTTCTTCTGCTCTGAGGCTATCTGTTTCAACAATAGAGCGATAGATACCCCACTTAGGGCGAGCAAAGTCTTGCGCTAAAACACCACGCCACATATCAATATGCTGCTCACTGATATTAAATATTTCTTCATTATCACTTAGCCGGGTTAACGTCATATCAAACTTACCATCTTCACTGAAAGTCGCTTGTACGAAAACGTGTACCCACTCGTCTGTAATAAGTGACCAGTCAGTTTCAATGAGGTTTTTATCAAGCCCAGTACTGTTACCGTTTTCATCAAAGCCAGCACTGTAACGGACCTGCAGTTGATTACCTGTACTGTTTTTTTGTGCACCAGAGAGTGTGATGATAGGCTGGTCATCATTTCCGTTGCTGTTGTCATTATTGTCATTACGGGCTTTTAGTTGAAAAAAATGACTAAATTTACTCGTCAGTTCAAGCTCACTACTTACTTTAAACTTCCAACTATACTGAAAAATATCTCCTTTATAAGCCAAGGTCTCTTGGGGGGATTTATCGTACGCTTTTATTTCATTACGTTGTCTGTCACTTAGCTCTTTATCTTTGTCTTGATCTGTATCTCTGTGAGCTAAAAATACAAAGTGATTGCCAATTACATCATCTGTATCTTCAATAATGTGCAGCACACCTTGATGATTGCCTTCATACATATCAGGGGCTTCTATCGCGCCTTGTGAAAATACATTCTCGATAAGCGTGTATGCATCAAGCCCAGTATTAGCCCCATCGGAATTAAGCGTCACTTCTGATGACATTACAAACCCCGTTGCTGATAGTTGTTTACTACCATTAATAGTAATTAATACTGTTGCCGTTGTGCCATCAAGGGAGCTAACGAGTATGGTATCTTGTAATGTATCCCCCTCGAGTAACTGTACAATACGGCTATCATTAACATTTAAGTTGTATGACCAATTACCTGAGCTATCAAGACTAAATAGCCCATACTCAGTAGTTGAATTAGATTGCTCTATAAAAAGTGCTTCATCGTTTTGCTCATCGCTCACCTGTAATGTACCGTTAGTAGTGTGCTCAGCCTGTGTGGTAATACTTGAGCTCAAATCACCTGTAATGATCGCAGGTGTTTGCTCCGAGTCTGCAACTTTAGCTGATGTTGAGGAGCCAGAGCTGCCACAACCTAGTAAAACGCTCGCTATAAACAATGCGCTGGTAGCGGTTTGTAATTTAGATTTATAGTTAGTCATAAGCAACCTTAACGTGATATTGGTAAACACAAAACCAAAAACACAAGTTACCAATCCGTGATTCAAATAACCACAAATAATTAACCAATTTATCGTATTTTTTACAAAATTGAGTTTTCAGTAAAGTATTTAGTTGGTTTTTAATTAATCACTAGGTCAATTACGTTTTCCTTGAGATAATTAGGGCAATTATTTTAAAACATGGTTTATTATGAAACTATTAGTTAGAAACCTTGCCCGCACAACAACTGAACAAGATATTCGTACTTTATTCACCGCTTATGGAAAAGTAGCGGAGTGCACACTAGTACTTGATAAAGAAACGGGTAAATCAAAAGGCTTTGCGTTCGTTGAAATGCCAAATGAAGCCGAGGCTTCAGGTGCTATAAAAGCACTAAATCAGAGTAATGTTGATAAAAACAAAATCCGCGTAAAGTTAGCCGACTCTTAATAGATTAGAAACGATAAAAACCAGCACTAAGCTGGTTTTTTTATCTCTTCGATTTGATAGCGCACTGAAAAAATGAGAGCAGTTTGTTGAACTCTTTTATCCCCATCGACTATATTTGGCTCATCCAGCTATGACTCCACTTTGAACGTCAACAACGTTTGCTGGAAAAGTTAACTTCTTTAATTAGCTTTACTTTGGCGCTGAGAGTTAAGCAGTAATGTCTCAGCCTTAGCGCCAAGGTAAACGTAAACGGCTAGAGCAACGAGTAAACCGACCACTGCAAGCATCATATAAATAGCAGGCAACAAATACTGAGATTGACCCAACGCTGCTTTAAACATCGTCAGTAATGCCTCTATGGAGACGGCGATTAAAATAGTCGAAATAAATCGTGTGATAGTTCGCCGTGTTGAGCTATGCCTAAAGATATCTTTATGCATCAAAATTTCTTCTTCAAGTATGGTTTTACCTAAATCAAAAATAGCCAAAGCCAGTGTTATAAAAATTATTATACTAAACGCCTCTAGTGGGTCATCCTCCATAGAGCTATAAAATAAGAGGGTATATATATCACCAAATACTTTATAAAGTAAAAACAGCACTAAGCAAAACAAACAACTAACGATAATACCGTAACCAGCCTTAAAAAATGGAGTCATATTGGCACGCGTACGATCCCCCATTATAAATTCAATTAATTGCGTTAAGCACACATCCACCACCAAATAACCTTGCTCGCTCTGAGGTGCACGCAGTGGCTTTATTGCAGAAATACATAAATGTTGTGTGGCAATGGAAATATAAGGCGCAGTAAAGCAGGTTTGCTGATGTGCGAGAATTTCTTGAAAGTAAGGACGATCACTTAAATCCTGCGCGTTCCCTTTGTTATTAAGCACTTTCATATACTCACGTTTAAAACAAACGTTATCACCTTGCTGTAAACCATCTTTATCTAAGCAATATTGTAATTCTAAAAACGGATATTGAGCTACCAACAAACGGTTATCTTGCTGCTTTTTAATGCCATCTTCTAAGGTTGCGAGAATCGAGTTTAGTAAATCATGGATCACTGTTTGATATTCTTGATAACGCTCAACACTACTTATATAGCTCATTCTTGCCATAGTTGCTTCTCCAAACCGCTGTACAGATGGAAAAGCAATAACAGAACCAACTTTTTAAAGTTCATATATATCAATGTATTAACTTTATAAAAGTGAATGTATTTAGTCATATTGCACCGTATCTGTGCGGCTATGGTGCATTTTCGCAGATAGGTTAAGGTCTAATACTGATATTTTTAACTGCAACTACCGCTTTGCCACCCACTGCATCCTTTAAATCTGGCACTAAATAAACTGCGCCAACATGCTCTTTTATTATACCTTTATCTACTGAACTGGTAGGCGTCCAGTTTGGGCGAGAGAAGTCGCTTAGATTAATACATTTAGTTTGCCAATGAGTTTGTGCCGGCAATATATATTGATAGTGAGCATAACTTTTATCACCTTGAGCACCATAATCTTGTTGCGACAGTTTAACTACGAGATCTGTACTGCTTTTATATTCAAGCATAATACTTGATTGTCCTGCGAGCGTTTTATTCACCAAGTCATAGATCAATTCAACCCAGGAGTTATTTTTAGCGTCGACTCGCGGTACCCTATTAAAAGCAATCCATACCTGTTCTTCGTGTAGTAATGCTGTTTTAATTGATGCTGTACTACCATGAGGGTCTGTCGCATAGCGCCAGTTATTGTCATTCAAGGGGGTGGTGTTGTTTTTAGTAAACCCACAGCTTGGTTCGGCCATTACTGAGAATGGAATCAGCGAGCTCAAAACTAACACAGGTAAAATTCTAATTAGCATATCAATTCCTTTTTTATTTTTAGCAAGCTTACCCTAAACTCGGTTTTATTTCAGGCACAAAAAATGGGCACTTAAGCCCACTCTTTTAGCAATGAAAGCTGTTATTGCTTAATCATCTGCTTCGTCATCAAAATCATGTGACTGGCGCTGTGCAGGCCTTGCAATGATTTCAACGTAAAAAGACGATAAACCCTGCTTTTCAATTTCGCTGATACAATTATTAATTTCGGCAACATGCACAATTTGTGCTTCTTCGGCAGTGTTACCAAATTTACAATCAAATGCCCAATAATCAGCATCGAACGGTAACGTTTTGTTACGTTCTCTTTTCAAATATTTTTTCACTTCATGCTTTGCAGCGTCGACCATGCGAGGGTATTTGATTTTCTCGTGATTCAGCGTGAATGTTTTCTTCATTACTTTCCTAAATTACCTTGGTTTAATGATAATGGCATTTTTGAATCCCATTTAAGGGCATTATAGCAACTGCATTTAAATTTTGGGTGCTTTTTTTACACTTAACGAAATAAAATACTTTATCGCTTAATTATTGCAATACGGTGTCACACTTGTGCTAAGTGTAGTGGCTGATGCAAGGCATCATTATTGAGGCTATCATAAAAGGCTGCAGCATCGATCTGAGGGTTATCCAGTTGCGTTTCTTTATCAAGGTGGCGCTTACGAACGACTGGCTCACAGTTATCAATAATATGAAGTGGGATGTGATTTTTATCATCACGAATAGCAAGTGGCTCTGGTGATAAACAACTACGTAAGCGTATGTCACTCATGCCTGCTTGTTGCAATCGTTGCGCGTTATGTTCACCAATGAGCATATCAAACTCATCTGGGGCAAGTGGTTGTTTAGGTCCGGCACCTAATTCAGCGCGCAGCTGGGATTCATCATATTCTTTTGCATCAGCACCAAATGGGGTTTTTGGTAAATGAAACTGACTAAAATCTAGGGCATCATGAGATAGCATTGCTAAAAGTAACGCAAACTCGCCACGACGCGATTCACTCACGCTTTTCGCGAGGCGATTGTCGAGTTGACTCTCTGTGATTAACAATCCATCGATTTGCATAGACTTTAGCCGATTATGTTCATGAATAAATATTTATCGGCATTATTTGATATTTCTTTAGCTTTTTTCTTTACTTAAATAATAAGTTTGCTATTATCGGCGCCGTTGCATTGGAGGGGTTCCCGAGCGGCCA
The DNA here is from genome assembly GCF_049257175.1 of Pseudoalteromonas mucoides. Lineage (NCBI taxonomy): Bacteria > Pseudomonadati > Pseudomonadota > Gammaproteobacteria > Alteromonadales > Pseudoalteromonadaceae > Pseudoalteromonas > Pseudoalteromonas mucoides. The sequence goes on along the minus strand of NZ_JBMMUC010000004.1, from coordinate 211,066 downwards.
AAGGGATCAGACTGTAAATCTGACGGCTCAGCCTTCGCTGGTTCGAATCCAGCTCCCTCCACCACTTTTCTTACCGCTAAGTTAAGTGGGGCCAAATGTAACAAAAATAGTGTGGAGGGGTTCCCGAGCGGCCAAAGGGATCAGACTGTAAATCTGACGGCTCAGCCTTCGCTGGTTCGAATCCAGCTCCCTCCACCACTTTTCTACTAAGTATTATCTACTGTCATTCACTTCTTCTATTTTATATCTCGAAAAAATTAATTAACTATTTAGTACATCCCTCACTCAGTTCTCTAAGCCAGTCCATATTAAGTCACATTGCAGCTAAACAATTGAAACACTTTGTTAAGCGCATATGTTTTAACTCGCTCAAATAGCACCACCAAAACCACTCTAAGCCTTTACATACCTAATTGGCTATATTCACTTTTACGATTGTTTTAATGTGCCTCACACGGCCTCTGAAGCTGATTTTACATTTGAGACGCTGGTTGGTTCTAATTTAAAAATGAACGGGGATAAAATACGACTTAAAAGCGTATTACATATTTAGTGGATATTAATTGACGGAATAAATATGGTTTACTGACTAACTTTACTCTTGCTAACTGCTTTAAACAATCACAGCTAAAGCTTGTTCCTACGAGGCTATTTCTACTCGCTAACTTTACTCTCGCTAACTCTCCCTCACGTACCCCAAAAACCAAAACAGGTTGTAACCCGAGGGCTACAACCTGTTTTATCTGCGTTGATAAACAGCGCGTATTAGTTAAGTTTTTCTCTAATACGTGCAGATTTACCAGAACGCTCACGTAGATAGTAAAGCTTAGCACGGCGAACTGCACCGCGACGCTTAACTGTTACGCTATCGATAAGAGGGCTGTGCGTTTGGAATACACGCTCAACACCTTCACCGCTCGAGATTTTACGAACTGTGAATGCTGAGTGAAGACCACGATTACGCTTAGCGATTACAACACCTTCAAAGGCCTGTAGACGCTCTTTAGCACCTTCTTTTACACGTACCTGTACAACTACTGTATCACCAGGGCCGAATGCTGGTACGTCTGTTTTAAGCTGCTCATTTTCAAGCGCTTTAATAATATTTTGGTTTACTTTTGCCATTATGTTTCTCACTTTCCTAGGTGTAACTGTCTTCTAGCCACAAGCTTTTTGGTACTCTTGCTGAAATTTTGCGAGTAATACCGCTTGCTCCTCAGTCAGAGCTAGGTTATGCAACAAGTCAGGACGTCGTAACCAAGTTCTACCTAATGACTGCATTTGCCGCCATTTAGCTATCTCTTGGTGGTTTCCACTGAGTAATACAGCAGGAACCTGTTTGTCGTCCAATGTTTCTGGCCGTGTATAGTGAGGACAATCTAGCAAGCCATCCGAAAATGAATCTTGCTCCGCTGACTGGTTATGACCTAACACGCCTGGCACTAATCGCGCTACTGCGTCAATTAATGTCATGGCAGGTAATTCACCACCACTCAAAATAAAATCACCAATTGACCATTCTTCGTCAACGTATGATTCTATTATTCTCTCATCTATACCTTCATAGCGACCGGCAATCAAAATCAGTTTTTCGGAGTTTGCGAGTTCGCTCGCCCCTTGCTGATCTAATTTGCGCCCTTGCGGGGACATATAAATTACTTTTGCACCATCACCTGCCGCTTTTTTTGCGTCAAGAATGGCTTGTTTCAATGGTTCAACCATCATTAACATACCTGGTCCGCCCCCGTAAGGACGGTCATCTACGGTTCTATGCTTATCAGTTGCATAGTCTCGCGGATTCCAGCAGTTAAAGTCGATTAAACCACTTTTTACTGCGCGACCTGTTACACCTTGCTGTGTAATGGCATCAAACATGTCCGGGAAAAGGCTGATAACCCCTACCCACAACGAACTCGTTTGACTCATTAAAAGCCAGGATCCCAGTCTACGGTAATTTCTCTCGCTTCGTGTTTAATTTCTTTAATAACTGAATCAGTTAAAAATGGAATTAAACGCTCAGCTTGGCCAAATGCATCTTTATTATTTGCTTTCACAACTAATACGTCATTTGAGCCTGTCTCCATCAGGTCATCAACAGTGCCTAAGTTATAACCTTTATCAGTTACAACCGACATGCCGATGAGATCTCGCCAATAGAACTCACCTTGCGGTAGTTCTGGTAGCTGCGCTGAATCCACAGAGATTTCAACATTGGTATAAGCCATTGCTTGGTCTCTGTCGTTTACTTGCGCAAACTTAGCGATAAAGCCTTTGTTGTGGCGACGCCAGTCGACCACTTCTAAGGTCTGCCATTTACCTTGCTGCCCTATCAACCACGGGCTGAAATCGAAGATCCCTTGGGGATCATCAGTAAATGAATGTACCTTAAGCCAGCCCTTTATACCATACGGGGCACCGAGCTTTCCTACGACAATTATTGATGAGGTGTTCTCTTGACTCATGGTTACACTTACGCCTATTAAGCCGCTTTACGAGCGTCTTTAACTAACTTAGCTACACGATCTGAAAGACCTGCGCCTTGACCTACCCAGTGATCAACACGAGATAAATCTAAACGAACTTTTTCTTCCTGACCTGAAGCAATTGGGTTAAAGAAACCTACTTTCTCGATGAAGCGACCGTCACGCGAGAAACGGCTATCCGCAACCACAATTTGATAGAAAGGGCGTTTTTTAGCGCCACCACGTTGCAAACGAATAGTTACCATACCGTCCTCTAAATAGATTGACTGTTTTCATTAATAAGATTTACTCCCCAGTATGGGGAGCTGGGGAATTGTACGAGTTTTTAGCAACAATGCAAGTAAGAAGTGATCTAAAATCTCAGTTTAGTAGATTAAACACTGATCTGTGCGTGAAATAAGGTATCGTAAGCAATTGAATGCATAAATTATCCACAAAAAAAGAGGCGTTTTGCCTCTTTTTAAAATTAATTTGACTATTTAATATGCAAAATTGATTGCGATATTAAAATTTAGGGCCGCCGCCCATCATACCTGGTGGCATCATGCCCTTCATACCGCGCATCATTTTTTGCATGCCGCCTTTACCTTTCATCTTTTTCATCATTTTTTGCATTTGGGTAAACTGTTTTAGCAATTTATTGATTTCTTGTACCTGCGTACCAGAACCTGCCGCAATACGTTTTTTACGCGACCCTTTGATGATTTCTGGACGCGCACGCTCTTGTTTTGTCATTGAGCTAATGATTGCTTCCATTTGAATAAAGGTTTTATCACCCATTTGGCCTTTTACAGCATCAGGTAAATTTGACATACCAGGCAACTTATCAAGCATCGACATCATGCCACCCATGTTTTTCATCTGCTTTAATTGCTCTGCAAAATCATCCAAGGTGAAACCATTACCTTTAAATACTTTTTCTGCAACCTTGGCAGCCTTTTCCTTATCAACTTTCATTTCGACTTCTTCGATTAATGAAAGTACGTCACCCATTCCTAATATACGCGACGCGATACGGTCTGGGTGGAAAGGTTCAAGTGCATCAGTGCGCTCGCCCACACCCATAAACTTAATTGGCTTGCCGGTAATGTGACGAATAGATAAAGCAGCACCACCACGTGCATCACCATCTGTTTTTGTTAAAATCACACCCGTCAGTGGCAATGCTTCATCAAATGCTTTAGCTGTATTTGCTGCATCTTGACCAGTCATTGCATCTACAACGAATAAGGTCTCGATAGGATTAATCGCACTGTGCAGCGCTTTAATTTCATCCATCATGTCGCTATCAACGTGTAAACGACCCGCGGTATCGACTAATACAACATCAATGAATTTCTTTTTCGCATGAGAAATTGCAGCATTGGCAATGTCGACCGGTTTTTGCGAAATATCACTGGGAAAGAAGTCAACATCCACTTCAGTCGCTAACGTTTCAAGCTGTTTAATCGCCGCAGGACGATACACATCGGCACTCACAACTAAGACTGACTTCTTCTTACGCTCTTTTAAAAACTTCGCAAGTTTACCGACGCTGGTTGTTTTACCCGCACCTTGAAGACCAGCCATCATTACAACTGCTGGCGGTTGAGCATTTAAACTTAACTCTTCATTCGCTTCGCCCATGGCTTTTTCAAGCTCTTCTCGTACAATTTTTACGAAAACTTGGCCTGGGCTTAAGCTTTTGGTGACTTCAACACCAACAGCACGTTCTTTTACTTGTTTTACAAACTCACGAACAACAGGTAACGCAACATCCGCTTCTAAAAAAGCCATGCGCACTTCACGCAGCGTGTCTTTGATATTGTCTTCTGTTAGGCGTCCGCGGCCGCTAATATTTTTTAAGGTTTTACCTAGTCGTTCTTGGAGATTCTCAAACATATAAAGGGTCCGATAAAACGTGATACCGATAGCATACATACTCATCAGCTCTATAAAATGAGCCTAAATTACACTTACCAGTATTAATTTAAATTTTAATTAAAAACAGTATACCGTAAATTTAGGCGCACAATACAGTATTCAAGTACTCTGTTTGAGTTTCTTTTTACAAAGTCTAGGCTTTTGCCTTGCTATAAAATACAATGGACTAACTTTAACAAGGATTATTTGACTCAAATTGAGTGGCCAAAGCACTATGCTGATTATTAGTTTAACTATTATTGCCAGTTTATTTTACGTATTAGCGACATCTCATGTGTTGTCTCGGCTGTTTCATCAACAGGGGCCGAGCCAAAAGCTCACTGTCATACTCAGTACAGTGGCAATCTTAGCGCATATGCTGTTGTTAGTTAATTCGGTGTTTCGTGCTGATGGGCAAGATTTAAGTATTGTTAATGTTGCTCTGCTTACATGTTGGGTCATTGTGGTTTCGGTCACAACTGTATCACTTAAATTCCCTGCAACACTTTTACTCCCCGTTGTTTATGGCTTTGCGGCAATTCTGACCTTTGCTAGTTTGTTTATTCCTCACCACATTTTACTGCAAAGCATTGAAGTAGAAGTCGCTCTAGTCACCCATATATCACTGTCCTTATTAGCCTATTGCGTCCTGATCATCGCGACTTTATACGGTGTGCAATTTTACTTTATTGATAAGCGCTTAAAACGCAAAGACCTAGCGATTGTTCACAGCCACTTGCCGCCTTTAATGGTGGTTGAACGCCAGCTCTATCATTTGCTAACATTGGGCACTGTTTTATTAAGCGCAGCACTGCTTTCTGGCTTTTTATTTTTAGATGGCATGTTCGCTAGTGAGTTTATCCATAAGACTATTTTGTCATTAATTGCATGGGCAATATTTGCTATTGTAACGCTAGGACATATAGTTAAAGGCTGGCGTGGAAAACCAGTTGTACTGGCTATTATGGTCGCGGCATTTGTCCTGACCCTCGCTTATTTTGGCAGCCGTTTTATACAAGAAGTTATTCTGAATAAGTTTTAACTTGACTCAGGCTGCTCACTACCGCTTAATACGCATTGATTTATAATAAAAGGATCCTTCTTTGGACAGCATATCTACGAGTGTTTTATTTATAATACTCGGTATTCTAATTTTATGTTCTGCATACTTTTCTGGCTCTGAAACGGGCATAATGTCAATAAACAGAATTCGTCTGCGCCACCTCGCTAAAGAAAACCATCGCGCTGCCAAACGCGTTAATAAGCTGCTGAGCCGTCCTGACCGACTCATCGGTTTGATCCTAATTGGTAATAACCTCGTTAATATCGCTGCCGCTCAGGTAGCTACTATCATTGGTATTCGCTTATACGGTGATTTAGGTATTGCTATTGCAACTGGTGTTCTGACACTTGTTGTACTTATTTTTGCTGAAGTAACGCCTAAAACTCTAGCTGCCCTTTACCCAGAAAAAGTTGCTTTTCCAAGCTCAGTAATACTAAAAGGGTTACTTAAAATTCTATTCCCATTTGTTGTTGTAGTTAACTGGATGACCAACGGAATGTTGCGTTTATTTGGTATTAGCGCTGAACAAATAGACGAACACAGCATGAGTAAAGAAGAGTTAAAGTCTGTACTAAATGAGTCTGGTGCATTAATCCCCGCTCGCCATCAAAGCATGTTGACCTCTATTTTAGATTTAGAACAAGTTACTGTTGAAGATATCATGATCCCGCGCAATGAAATTATTGCTATCGATATCAATGACGACTGGAAACTTATTAGTAAACAGCTAACACACGCCCAGCATACCCGCGTGCTGTTATACCGTGACCAAATAGATGATGCTGTAGGCTTTATTCATTCACGTGACGCGCTTCGTCTACTGACTAAAGAACAATTCGATAAACCCTCTTTACTGCGGGCTGTTCGTGAAATTTATTTTATTCCTGAAGGAACATCACTCAATACACAGCTGTTTAAGTTTCAACAATCGAAAGAGCGTATTGGCTTAGTGGTAGATGAATATGGTGATATCCAAGGCCTCGTTACCCTTGAAGACATTCTAGAGGAAGTTGTGGGTGATTTTACTACAACACAAACACGCACCCCTAGCGAAGAAGTTGTGCCACAAGAAGACGGTTCATTCTTAGTGGATGGCAGTGCCAATGTGCGTGATCTGAATAAAGAAATGGATTGGGAATTCCCACTTGATGGGCCTAAAACTCTCAGTGGTTTAATTATTGAATACTTAGAAGACATTCCAGATACTAACTTAAGTTTACGTATTTCAGGCTACCCTATTGAAGTCGTTGAAGTTAAAGAAAACATGATCAAGTTAGTACGTATTCAAGCCAATAAACGTAACGTATAAGTCTCTAAAGTAGAGTAGTGAAATACTACTCTACTCCTTCTTCACTTTAAAATTTCTGAATTTTCCGAGCCAATTACTCATTTAAGTCATAAATATTAGACTATTATATAAATGCTAATTTTATACTTAACGGAGAAAATCCTTAGTGGAAAACATTTCTATCGAAGCCATTTATACTCAAGCAGTCGAAATGCTGATGTTATATGGCCCTAAATTTTTACTTGCAATACTCGTTTTACTAATTGGTTGGTGGTTTATAGGCCGCATTTCAAATATGGCTGAAAAATCAATGGCGCGAGTTAAATTTGAAGCTGGACTGACGCACTTTTTAGTGTCGTTTATCTCTGTTATCTTAAAAGTATTATTACTGATCTCAGTTGCCTCTATGATTGGCATAGAAACTACCTCATTTATAGCGATGCTCGGTGCTGCTGGACTTGCGGTCGGTATGGCGCTACAAGGTAGCTTGGCTAACTTTGCCGGTGGTGTTCTTATATTGTTCTTTAAACCATTTAAAGTCGGCGACGTTATTGAAGCGCAAGGTCATATGGGTAAAGTGGTTGAAATACAAATATTTGTTACTGTGTTACTAACTTATGATAACGAAAAAATCATCATTCCAAATGGAGCACTATCAAATGGCTGCGTTAAAAACAAGTTTGCAGAGCCTACCCGCCGCATTGATATTGAGTTTGGTATCAGTTATGGCGACGATATTATAAGAGCTCGTGAAGTACTTATGAGCGTATTAAATGACTATGATTTAGTACTAAAGGAAGAGAATAAACAACCTGTGGTGCACGTTAGCCAACATGGCGACAGTCATATAGGTATGTTGGTGTGGGCCTGGGTTGATTCTGATAACTTTTGGCCAGTCTATTTTGGTTTATACGAGCGCGTTAAAATGGCCTTCGATAAAGAAAATATCACCATCCCATTCCCACAAAGAGATGTGCATATTCACCAGTTCCCTGGTAAGTGATTTTACTAGGGTAACAATAATTAAGCCCGCAAATGCGGGCTTATCGTTAACTTAAACTTGATAAATCAGCTAAATAAACGCTCTAACCAGCTTTTATCTAAATCATCTTCACATTTTTGTAGTTGCGCACCGTAGCGGCTTGCACGGTTTTTGACTTTGTTAGCCACACTCATCAGCCACTTTTTCTTTTTATAAGTGCCACGCTTATAACCCCCCCAGCCTTCGTGGTAGTTAAGGTATTGGGCGTAGGCGTCCCATTTTGATACGCCATTCACTTTATTGGTTTTATAAACAAACCACGCCATAAAGTCGATAGCGTCATCAAAATCATCGCGATCAGCCCCACTATTCCCCGTCTCGCGAATATAATCAGACCACGTCGGTGTTTTGGCTTGTGAATAACCATAAGCAGAACTTGCGCGGCCTGTTGGAATTATCCACAAGAAATACTCCATCGGTGGTGCAGCATCATGACGAAACGAACTTTCTTGATACATCATGCTCATAAGTACATGTTTTGGCGACCCCCACTTATCTTGGGCATCGCGAGCATCATAATACCAGTCGTTTTTTTCTTCAAAAATCTTACAAATATCATTAGGTTGTTTGGGGGGAGCTGTTGCGCAACCGGTTAAAATGGCTCCCAGCGATAAAATAATTAAGTTTCTTTTCATTTTTTTGAGTTCTCGCTGAACTTTTTATAAAAGTATGAGTCTTATTTATTGAATGCGCAGTTTAGCATTGTTTCATCCCTGAAGAATTTTTACGCAGCCACCTTGGGCTGCGTTTTTTTTGCCTGTTAATTACCTTTAAAGTAATCCGCTAAAAATGACTTAAACGATAAGCTATCAGCTGCGGTAATCGCCTGTTCATCCGTCACTGATTGCATAGCTTGTTGCTGCAAATAAGTATCTGAATAAACATGATAAGGCGTTGCTTGATGACTTTGTTTATACTTTTGGGCAAGCGCTAATGCAAAGTGTCCATTATCAATGTTTGCATCTTTTAGCTGATCAACGTATTGGCCTGAATAGGTTAAAGACGAATCATGTAACCATGTTTTTAAACGGTTTACGGTTGCTACATAATGCTCGGTACCATATGCATTATCCATATATGCAGCAACGTCAGCTAACTGGCTGAATATTTCTTCACCCCAGTGTACTAAACTCGTTGCAACACCTGATTTATTTAACTCTAATGAGCTATCACGCCCATTATTTACAACGGAGTCAAGGTTTTCAGTGCTTCGAGTTTGCGAATCCCAATCCATATCTGGAGAGTCTTTTAACAAGCAATAGGTTAAAAACACATCTAAAAAATGAATCTGCTCTAATGAAATACCCGTTTCACTAAATGGGTTAACATCCAGTGCTCGGATTTCAATATATTCGATACCACCGCGTAGTAATGCATCTGTTGGTGTTTCACCACTTTTTGCATTGCGCTTAGGACGAATTGGCGAGTAAAATTCGTTTTCTATTTGCAAAATATTTTTATTTAATTGCTTGGGTTGCTCGCTTTTATAGTCATCAATACTTTCGTAGATATCAGACGGTGTATTGATTGCACGTTTAAGCCCTGCGACATACTCTTCTAAAGAGTTATACATAACCTTTAACGACGATTGTGCGCTATTGGTATAACCTAAGTCTCCCAAACGCAAAGCAGTGCCTGTTTCTAAGTATAAAGTACCTTTACCTAATTTCTTAAAAGGTAAGTTGGTTTTACGCCCTTGTAAAAAGGAATTACACAACGCAGGAGATGCACCAAATAAATAACTTATCAGCCAAAGCTCTCGTTTGAAGTTACGAATAAGGCCTAAGTAACCAGCTGAGATAAAATCATCTAAAGAACCGTTATCACCTTTAACTGTTTGCAAACTTTGCCAAAAGGTCGATGGAAATGAAATATTAAAGTGTACCCCAGCAATAGCCTGCATCATGCTGCCATAACGATTTTTTAAACCTTCACGGTATAAGGTTTTCATTCGACCTATATTTGAATCGCCAAATTGAGCTAAAACTATATCGTCTTGATGCTCAATAAAGCATGGCATGCTAATCGGCCATAGCAGTTCATCACCCATTTGCGATAAGGTGAATTTTTGCAAGTCTTGCAACTGCGCTAATGTTTCTTGGGCTGATTCACTAACAGGGGTAATAAACTCTAATAACGCTTCTGAAAAATCTGTGGTTATATGGCCATTTGTTAATGCACATCCTACGCCTTTGGGATGACCTTGTTGCGAAATAACTCCATTAGGCTTAATCCTTAGAGCTTCTCTTTCAATGCCACGTTGAATACCTTTAATTGCGTATTTATGTTGTTCTGGAGATAACGCTGTTAACGTTGAAGTTAGATCATGTGTTGTCAAAAAATATTTCCTCGAGCCACGTGGCTTAATCCTAAATCTATGGGGGCAAAATGATAATACTCAAGGCTTAATAGTTAAGATCACACTCATTCCCACTATTTAGCATAATAACTATAATGCGCATTACAGCAAAAATACTGACATTGCCAACACAATACCCAAAACCATTCATAGCAGTTTGCTTTATTGTAGTAATCTTGCCATTGAAAAGGTGATTATACAATTGCTTTAATTGCACCACTACTGTGCGTTAAAATTATGTAGATAAGACTGACCGGGTAATAACCTATAACTGTTCAAAGTATTATTACGAGAGCTAAATAAATTTACCCATTTATTGTTTCAGATCAGTAAAAATACAATTAGTTACTTGAAAGTATTATATTTAGGTATTTTTACTTTATAAACTAAGTATTAACTTTATAATTGGCGTTAATAAAAAGTATGCTTAAGGAAAGCCCATGCGTCGGGGTCACGAATTAATAAATGAAGAAGTTTCTTTTTCACAACAGCAAGAGCTAGTTTCCACAACGGATTTGCGTGGTGTAATCACCTACGCTAATGAGGCTTTTTGTGACATTGCAGGTTACACATTAGAAGAGTTAGTAGGTAAAAACCATAACATTGTCCGTCACCCTGATATGCCCAAAGATGCATTTAAAGAAATGTGGGAAAAACTAAAAGCAGGTCATTCATGGCGTGGTATGGTGAAAAACCGCTGCAAAGATGGCCGTTATTATTGGGTTGATGCTTTTGTAACGCCTATTTTCGAAAACGGCCAACTTGTTGGCTACCAATCAGTACGAACAAAACCTTCAGAGCAACTAAAACAGCGAGCCATTGGGCTATACAAAAAAATAAATGAAGGTAAATCCGTCAGCTCATTCAGAGAGCAAGTTGGAGTCAGACAGCTACTTTGCGTTATTTTAGCCATCGTAGGTTTGCTAGCACTCGCTGTTTACACATCTATAGCTGTAGCACTTTTTGCGACAGTTTTTTTAGGTTTAATTGTATTACTCAATTACGACGAGCTAATTGTGACTCCGTTGGCTTTAAAGCAACAAAAAGCAGAGTTTGACTCGGTCTCTCGCTATATTTACGTTGGTGCTCACCCTTTTAGTATTAGTGAGTACAACCGTGAAATGCTCAACGCCAAATTACGTACCGTACTTGGTCGTGTCAAAGACGCCACGGTAACCTTTAATACGATAGCCCAAAACTTAGATAATCAATCATCGCTTACAGAGCAAGGTATCTCAGCACAAGGTCAACGTTTAAGCCAAATAGCTACTGCGATGTCGCAGATGAGTGCCACCATTGGTGAAATATCTAATAGTACTCAAGACACCGCTGAGAAAGTAAATGTAACTTACCAAAGTTGCTCTGATATAAAAGCCCACATAGCTGATAATAGTTCAATGGTCTCAGATCTGGCTTCTCAAGTGGAGCAAGCTGCGAGTACGGCAAATGCGCTGGCCACGGAAGCGGATAAAATTGGTCAAGTAATGACTGAAATTGAAGGTATCGCTGAACAAACGAATTTATTAGCTCTCAATGCAGCCATTGAAGCCGCAAGAGCGGGGGAACATGGCCGCGGTTTTGCTGTTGTTGCTGATGAAGTTCGTGCATTATCGTCTCGTACCCAACGCGCTACTTCACAAATCCACAGTTCAATTAAAGAGATTCAAGATACCTTATTTAATTGGTCTACGGTGATGAAAAACACCAAGGCACAAGCTGATGAATGTGTTAATACCACTGGACACACTCAAGTTGAGTTAGATAGCATTTTTGCGCAAATCAGTGAAATTTCACAACTAGCAACACAAATATCCACTGCCGCAGAGCAGCAACAAACTGTGAGTAGTGATATTGGTATTAATGTAGAGCAAATTAAAGGCTTTAGTGATGAAAACTTAAACTTGAGTTTTAATGTCGCTAAAGATGCCGCTCATTTGGTGGAAGGTTCACGTAAGGTGAAAGACATTTTACTTACTTTTAAAGTATAAAATGTGTTATTAATCAATTAGCTCAGTTGTAGTAGGCTGATAAAAAAATCAGCCTACTCATCCTTTATATTAATCGAGTACTTTTGCGTCATTTGCTTTATTAAGTAAGCTGCGGCTTTGAGTTAAAAAGTGCGCCGTTGAATCTGAGAAATACGCTTTTGCTTGTGCAAATGCATTCATCAATGCTTCTTTATCTCCTGCTTTTAACTTCTCTAAAGTTTGTGCGAAGGTATCTTGGTATTGAGCTAATAACTCCTCCACATTATCAAACTGCGCCAGCATAATATCTGAATACAACTCTGGTGATTGAGCAAATAAACGCCCGACCATCATTAATTCCAATTGGTAAATAGGCGACGAACAACTGCGAAGCTCCTCAAGTGTATGGCCTTGTTTTGCTAAAAACTGTCCATAAACAAATGTAGTTAAGTGACGCATAACTTGAATTATCTGCATCGCTTCATCATGTTTCTTTGCGTTAAGTTCTACTAATTGACAGCCCCACACTTGTAACTGCTCGAGTAAGCCTTTCGCTATGTGATGCTCTCGCCCTTCACACACCACGACTGTTTGCTTCACCCAATGCGATATATCAGGGCCAAACATTGGGTGTAATCCAACAACGGGGCCATTATGGGCGGCTTTTAAAACTGCTAGCGGTGCCTGTTTCACTGACGTGATATCAACTAACAGACAATCTTCATCAAGCTTAGGTAATGCCTTTACTACGGTCTCTAATGCATTGATTGGCACACTGACTATAACCAATTTAGCACCACGCAAGAGCTCCGTAGCATTATGTTGCTGTGACTTATCCAGTATTTTCACTTCATAGCCAGAGCGCTGAAATTGCTTAGCAAATAATTGCCCCATAGCGCCTTCGCCACCCACAATTACGATCGGTGATAAATTAGGTGCGGCGCAAGCAAGTTTAGCCTGTTGATTTTGATATGCTTCGCGCATCATGCGTCTTAATATATCTTCAACTAACTCGGGGTTTACACCTTGGTTAATAGCTTCTTCACGTCGAGCAGCAAGCAGTGCCGCTTCGCGGTCTGGGGCATGTAAAGGCGCGCCAGTTTGCTGCTTAATTGCACCTATTTTGCCAGTTATGCTGTTACGCTTAGCAAGCAGTGCCACTAACTGAGCATCGCATTCATCAATACCCGCTCTTAACTGATCTAAATCTCTTATATCTGCCACGTACCCTACCACCTATAAAACACCAAAACGCAAACTTAAGTTTACACAACAGTAAACTAATCAATACGATAAATACTAACAGGATAGCCTATCTGATAAAAGTGAAAATAATTAAAAATGTATCTGAGACTATAGATCGGTTTATGGCAAATACAGAGGAGGTGCTGAAACTAACAATAAAGCTGCGCAATGAAAACTGCGCAGCGGTATAATCAAATTAACTTTGTAATGCGATTGATGCCATAACCATGACACTGGCAAATGACTCTGCACCTGCGATAAATAAACCGTTATGGCAAAAAGTTGCATCATCTAAGCCCGTCACAGCTTGAAATTCATCCCCAGATAAACCAGCCCACGGCTGTGGTAACGGTTTTCTGTCTTCGAAAGAACCGGGTTCTACAGGAACGGTTTGAATAATCCACTTACCCGAATGAGATGGGTAAACCATATACAGGGCTTCACTTGATAAACTGTGGACTGTTTTTTTCCATGGCGTATATTGTTCAAGTACAATGACACGAGGGTCATCAGCATCAGCAATAGCCTTAGCGACTATTTTTTTAGCATCTGCACTGCCATTTGCAGAAGCGATAAACCGCTTAAGTAAACGCACTGCAAATTCTACAGCTTCATTAAAGCAACTATCAAAATCGCTACTTTCTTGCCAAGTAGGGTTAAACATTGAAATAGTTTGGCTTAAGCTGATCCCTTGCTCTACACCTTGAACATACCCACAATCTATAGCATCAATAGTAGATACCAATCCAGCATCAACTGAATCTGCAACTGTTTTATTTCCTTCACACAGCTCTAAACCATACTTTTGCCAGATTAAGCCAAACGATGAAAAAGGAATACCGTTTTCGCGTGCCCCAGCTCCGCCACGTTGGTGATGATCAAAACGCCCTTTGTCTGGGTCATACTCATTACCTACATCAATGACAATATCAGCTTGGCTAATTACTTTGGCATCCCGGGTACGAATTAAGTTAAAAGAAGGGAAAATAAGTTTAAGTGCAGCGACGCTAAATACGTCATCGGCATGAAAATTACCATCGTGCGTAACTATTGTAATATCAGTCATTAATTCATCATTATAGAAGAGAAAAGAATTTTACTTATTTAAGTAAATGGACGCAGACAGTATACCCAAGCTAAAAGATAAAAACAGCTTTGTGTATAGTTACTCAAACACCCACTGCAAACTAGCACCATGTCGCTTTAACCACTGGGTTGCATGTTTATAATCGGGATAAAACTCACTAACACGGTGCCAAAACTGGTGACTGTGATTCAAATATTTTAAATGAGCGAGCTCATGCACAACAACGTAATCAATAACCCAATGTGGCGCACCGACCAATAGTAAATTAAAGGTCAATTCACGACGTTGGTTACAACTGCCCCATCGACGCTTGTAAGTTTTTATTTTTAAATTGCTCGGTAGCTCTTCGCCCATCCTCGAACAATAATGCCGTATTCGCATTTCAATATAGCTTCCTAACTGCTCGCGCATAAAGTCTTCAAACTGTGTTTGATACATTGCGGTATTATTTTTAACACGTCCAGAGCAACTAACCTGCAACTGTGGTGGATTCATATTAGCAAAAAACTGCCAGCAGCTTGTTTTGTTTATTTCAAAGTGCAGTGTCAATAGCTCATCAAACAAACGAATTTGTAAACTATCCAGTGGAAACTGACGGATATCCTGGTGCTGACTTTGCTTATATACTTGCTGATTAATCCACGCTTGTTTAGTCGCCAACCACTGCTCAATATATGCTATAGCAACGCCGTATGGCGCATAAACGGTTAATAATTGTTGATGAACCTTTATTGCCACGGTTTTACGGCGGCGACTGCGCTTTAATGTGTATTCGATCAATGCCAACTCTTAAACTGATTAATATAAGAAATTTACTACTTGTTATAATACCTTGCTCAATAACTGCTAATCTATAAATTTGTGGTTGTTTTTGTTAAGCAGATGACACGATAATTATTAAAATAAATAAAATAATTATTAAAAAACAAACTGTAATTTTAGTTATTAATAGTGCTACAATTGTAACCGATAACACTTAGTAACCTGCTCCCATTGATATTTTACTTTTGTTAACCTATGGTTATCTTAAAGATAACAAAAGCCTACATAAATATGTAATTAATTATTCCTATGAATACACTTCACAGTCATTACTTTAACTGATTGTAAAGTCTTGAGATGAGCCGCTATGCTGTCAGCTTTTTTTATCACCGATCAAGATCCAAGCCTCATAATCAATGGGGTTTATGACCCATATCTTGTTACTTTATCTGTCATGACAGCTATCTTTGCGGCTTATTTTGCAGCGTTATTAATCGATCTTGCAAAAGCAACTCGATTTCACAGCTACCAAAAACTAGCAAACTCAACAGCAGCATTAGTTCTTTCTGGCGGTATTTGGAGTATGCACTTTATTGGTATGCTAGCGTTCTCATTATGCACAAATATTAGCTATGATCCGACACTGACTTTTTTATCTTTTATTCCTGCATTTTTAGCTTGTTGGACTGCAATATCTATGTTGGTCAGAAGTGACAAAACGACGTTGCAGCTCATTGTTCCATCCATCTTGCTTGGGGCTGGAATTGGAACGATGCACTACAGTGGCATGGCAGCCATGGAATTAAGCCCATTACTACGTTATGACCCGTTAACTTTTGCTCTATCAATCCTTGTAGCAGTCGCGTTGGCTTATATATCATTGTATATGCGCTTTAATGTTAATAAGTTTTTCTCAAGGCTAAGTGAAGTACAAACTCGGTTTATTAGCGCAATAGTACTAGGCTTTGCAGTTGCAGGCATGCATTACATGGGCATGCTAGCGACGCGTTTTGTTGCCGTAACGCCGATTCTCAATGACAGTCAAGACTCTGAACTAACCCTGATCGCTATTAGCGTTGTATTTTCAACAATTATTCTTACCGCAATTGTGGCGATTATAAATGGCATCGTTCGTTACCGTATGTTGCTTGAGGATAAGACAAGTAACGAATCTCGCTTACAGGCCATTCTTTCAACAGCCATCGACGGTATTATCACCATTGATCACAAAGGCCATATTTTAAGCTTTAACAACGCTGCTGAACTCATTTTTGGCTGGAATAAGCAAGATGTTAAAGGTAACAATGTCAAAATGCTCATGGCCGATGATATTGCAGAGCAACATGATGGTTATCTATCAAAAGCAGAACATATTGATTTTGGTACTGTCATTGGTGTTAACCGTGATGTCTTGGCAAAGCACAAAGATGGCCACTTATTCCCTATTCGCCTTGGCGTTGGTGAAGTTGATCAACCGGGCCAAGAACCACTCTATGTTGGGTTCATCACCGACTTAACCGAACAAAGAAAACTACAACAAAACCTAATAACTAAAGAGCAACAGTACCGCTCACTCATGGATAACATGCCTGGTGTTGTATTTCGTTGTGAGATTAATGAAAAGTGGAGCATGATGTTTATCAGCCCTAACATCTTTGAAATGACCGGTTATATCCCTAATGAGTTTATTAATAAAAATATCGAATACGGCGATTTACTATTCAAAGATGATGTACCGCATATAAACAAAGCTGTTGAGCAAGCTATTGCTAAAAAAGAGCACTACTCTATTGAATACAGAGTGCGTCACCGTAACGGTAAACTCGTGTGGATACTTGAAAAAGGCAGCTTTGAGTTTAATAAACAAGGCGAAGCAATTTGGATTGATGGCGTTTTAGTTGATATAAGTGAACGACGCGAGTACGAAGACAAACTTAAACTTGCCAAGGTTGCAGCAGAGGAAGCAGCTCAAGCTAAACAATCATTTATGGCCAACATGAGTCATGAGATTCGCACTCCGATGAACTCAATCATTGGTTTTAGTGACCTGCTGATGGATACCCCCCTCGATCAAGAACAACAAAAGCATTTAGTGACTGTTAATAATGCAGCACGGTCTTTATTAAGATTATTAAATGAAATTCTCGACTCAGCAAAGCTTGAAAAAGGCAAACTCACAATCGAGCCAGTTCACTTTAATTTGCAACCTGTGCTCGACAGTATCATTTCAACCTTTTGGTTAGAGGCCAAGAAAAAGGACCTTGAAGTAACGTTAACAATTAAAGAGTCCGTCCATAAAGCCTATTATGGCGACCCCGATAGAATTCGCCAAGTACTAACAAACTTGATTGGCAATGCGATTAAATTTACTGAGCAAGGTTCAATCCAGGTCACAGTGAGTACAACACAAAATAATCATCTGTTTTTTGAAGTGCAAGATTCAGGTATTGGTATTGCACCAGAGCGGATCAAAGCTATCTTCCAACCCTTTGAGCAAGCTGATGGCACGACGACTCGCCGCTTTGGTGGCACAGGCCTTGGTACAACAATCAGTAAGCAATTAGTTGAACTAATGGGCGGTACTATCAGCCTAGTAAGTGAAGAAAATAAAGGTAGCTGCTTCTTTTTCGCGCTTCCGTTAGAGCCTGGTGATGAAAACCTAATTAACTACTTTGACGGTTTACATACGCAATTACCAGCTCTGCGTATATTAGTTGTTGATGATATTGAACAAAATGTAGAGCTACTTCGTTTATTACTTTCTCGTGACGAACATAAAGTCAGTACGGCGAGTAATGGCTTTGAAGCTTTAGAGATTTTTGAGCAGCAAGACTTTGATGTCATTTTAATGGACATTCACATGCCTGAATGTGACGGTATCACAGCAACCCAAAAGATTAGAGAAATTGAACAGCATAGACAGTTGAAAAACACTCCTATCATCGCACTCACCGCAAGTGTACTACAGCAAGATAAGCTGACAGCTAAGAAAGCTGGAATGAATGGTTTTGCTAATAAGCCTGTAGATATTAATCAATTAAATCAAGAAATTTCTCAAGTTCTCGGCTATGGCCTGAAAAAAGAAGTGCTTATTGAACAAAGTGATCCTCAAGCGAAACATATCGACTTTAAAAAAGGCAAACAGCTTTGGGGTAGTAAGTGTAAGCAAATAAACGAGATACAGCGCTTTATTGATGAGCAGCACACCTTATGTACGGCACTATTTGCTCATGGCCTTAGCGCATTAAATGACGCGCAAGGCAAGCTACACACACTTAAAGGGCTTGCTGGGAATTTAGGCCTACCAACTATGATGTCGTTATTTTCAGAGCTTGAAAAAGCAAGCTCTCAAGAACAGCAAGAAAAAGTTATTGCACAATTAGAAGTAGAGTTAACCGCTGTATCTTTATTGTTAGCTGAAAAAACTTTAACGTGTGTGCCAAGTGTTAATAAGCACGAATCTCAAGATGCACCGGCAATGTCGGCAACTGAATTTAAAGCGCTTTGTGAACAGTTATATATAGACGCTGAAAACGCTGAGCTTAATGATGAACTGCTTGCGACAATTGTAACAAATGCGCCTACAAATTATAAAAATGATATCGATAATGTTGTTGAATGTTTCGAACAATTTGATTTTGATACCGCCCAATCAAACCTAGAGTCGTTAATATCTTTACTCAAACAAGCACAAAAAATGGAGGCAAATTAATGGATTTAAATATCGAGCGCCCACGAATTTTAATCGTTGATGATGAGCCTGCTAATCTTAAGGTTATGCGTGAAGTATTGAGTAACCAATACCGATTATCGTTTGCAAAATCAGGCGAAGCTGCCCTTGCCTTAATTGAAAAAGAGCCACCTAAACTCATTTTGCTCGACATTATGATGCCAGATATGAACGGCTTTGAAGTTTGCCAACGATTAAAAGAAAACCCGCAAACTCAGCATATACCTATAATTTTTGTTACAGCCCTTGCTGACGAAAGCGATGAATTTAAAGGGTTTGAGATAGGTGCTGTTGACTATATAACCAAACCTATCAGTCCTGCAATTGTGCGTGCTAGAGTAAAAACACATTTATCATTAGTTCAAGCTGAGCAACTTAAATTAGCTCACGTCGATTTAGTACATCGGCTTGGCCGAGCGGCTGAATATAAAGACACGGATACTGGCGAACATATAATCCGAATGAGCAAGTACAGTAAAATTTTAGCTCTCGCTTATGGTATGGATGAGCAACATGCTGAACTGCTCAAACAAGCAGCCCCGATGCATGACATTGGTAAAATTGGTATTCCTGATGCGATTTTATTAAAGCCAGGAAAACTCACATCTGATGAGTTTGACTACATGAAACAACACGCTCAAATTGGAGCACAAATATTAGAAAACTCTTCATCTCCATTGTTACAACTGGCTTATGTGCTTGCTATGGAGCACCATGAAAAATGGGATGGAACTGGTTATCCTAATGGTATTAAAGGTGAAAATATTTCAATTGAAGGGCGTATCGTAGCCATTGCGGATGTGTTTGATGCCCTTACCTCTAAGCGCCCTTATAAAAAAGCATGGAGTGTAGATGAAGCGCTTGAACACATGAAAGAGCAAGCGGGTAAGCACTTTGACCCACAGCTTATTGCTCTTTTTGAAGGGCAGTTTGATGCAATTATGAAAGTCTACTCAACCTACCAAGATTGATTTATCGATAGCTCGACTGATATGGCTGTAATCATGGGAGGTAATCTCATGATTATTGCCGCTGTTATCTTTAAAATACATAGAAAAGGTCACACCATGATCAGCAACAATCGTTTTGATTTTATGTGATTCAAAGTGACTCAACCAAGTAATAAATTGCTCACCTGTTGCACCAAACGCAATCCCTTTACTGACACCAGCGCGTTCAAACAATGCTAACCGTGTTGTTGCAGCAGCATCCTCAAGCGTGAGCGGGCCTTTGCCTTCATCCCAAAAGGCAAGCTCAGACACAATATGAAAACCGAGCACCTCTTTATACCACACAACAGCCTCGGCCAAGTTTTCCACATTAAGATGACAATGATCTATACCTGATAATAATGGCGTGGCCATATTACTCACCTATTTCTGATTTTAACTGCTCGATAAATGCAAGCATATATTCAGTGCGCCGTTGTGCTTCAGCTTTAGCTGACGGTGTATTCATACTGTTGGCGACATGAAGTAGCTTGATAAAAAAATGATCAAGCGTATAGAGTTTGTCGTCTGCTTCGCGGTTTTGGCAAAATGGGTCTTGTGGGTGATATAAATGACGGCTTATTGAGCCCCCTACCTTCATACAACGGCTCACACCAATTGCGCCTAATGCATCCATTCTATCTGCATCTTGAACAATTTGTGCTTCAACTGATTGTACTTTTATATTAGCACTAAAGCTATGAGCTGCAATTGCATGATGAATTGCATCGAAGTAACTCTCGTCATAGCCGATAGAAGTTAAAAAGGTAATTGCTTTATCTGCGGCCATGGTTGAAGCTTTTGCACGATCAGGGTGATTTTTTGCCACTGCAACACAATCGTGTAACCATGCAGCAGGAAGTACCACGGCCATCTCGGCCTGCTCTGCAATACATAATTGTTTGGCTACTCTCACAACTCGCTCAATATGCGTTATATCATGCGCTACATCGGCGCAAATAAGTGACGAGATAAAGCCACGACATTCATTTTCAAGTGCTTGTAGTGATGCTGATAACGCTATTTGCTGTTCCATAAATTTCGCTGTTTCAATGTAAAACAATATATTACGGCTACTTTACCGCGGTTATAGGTCGTTGTGCAAAACATTCATTGTATGTTCGACCTTGCTTTACTAAAATAGCCGCTAATTAATCTGTCATGAGTATGCAAATGTCATCTGCTATTTACCTGCAAGCTGGTCGCGAAAAGTCGTTAAAAAGAAAACATCCGTGGTTATTTTCTAAAGCCATAAAAAAAATGAAGGGCAAACCGGGTCTAGGTGACACCGTTACTATTCACGATAGCGAAGGTAAGTTTTTAGCAACTGCGGCATATAGCCCACATTCACAAATTCGTGCACGTGTATGGAGCTTTGATGAAAAAGAGGTTATCGACCAAAACTTTTTTGAGCGTCGTTTGCGTCGCGCTTTGCAAGCCCGAGCCCAAGTTATTGAAGAAGGTGGTTTAACAGGGTTTCGTTTATGTGCCGCTGAATCTGACTTTTTACCAGGCGTAACCATTGATAAGTTTGACAATGTATTAGTCTGTCAGCTACTAAGTGCCGGTGCCGAGCGCCACAAGGGCGAAATTGTAGCTGCTCTTATTAGTATTTTCCCAGGTTGTGATGTGTATGAACGCTCTGACGTTGACGTACGAAACAAAGAAGGGCTAGAGCCAACAACCGGAGTACTTTGGGGCAATAAACCCGCGCAACCAGTATTAATAGAAGAAAATGGCTTAAAGCTCGAGGTTGATATTATCGAAGGCCATAAAACTGGCTTTTACCTTGATCAACGTGATAGTCGCGCTGCGCTAGAGCGCTTCTCTAAAGATAAAAAAGTCCTTAACTGCTTTAGTTATACTGGTACTTTTTCACTTTACGCATTACGTGGAGGCTGTGAGCATGTTACTAATGTTGACGTTTCTCAACCAGCGCTTGATACAGCGAAACGCAACGTTGAACATAACAACCTTGATCTAAATAAAGTCGACTTTGTAAAACAAGATGTGTTTAAGCTATTGCGCCAATACCGTGAAGAAGGTGTGTTATTCGACACCATCGTGATGGACCCGCCAAAGTTTGCAGATAACAAAGCACAACTTACTGGCGCGTGTCGTGGTTACAAAGATATCAACATGATTGCTATGCAAATACTTAAACCTGGCGGCACTTTACTGACTTTTTCGTGCTCAGGTTTGATGGAGCAAAACCTCTTTCAAAAAGTAGTAGCCGATGCGGCCCTTGATGCGGGTAAAGATTTATTGATTATGGAACGTTTAAATCAAGCAGCAGATCACCCTATCGCAGGTAGTTATCCTGAAGGATTTTACTTAAAAGGTCTTATCTGCAAAGTATTCTAGCTAGTTAAACTGCATAATCTCAAGCCCTGCGGTGATCGTGCCATCATCTTCTTTAGAAGCGCGTATCACTTTAGCAGTGGCATCTAACGGTGCAATCGCAGGGCTTGTTGAGTCAATATTTACTTTTACTATCGTACCGACTTCTAATAAATCATCTAAATGCAACGATAGGCCTGTTGCACTTAAATCAACACACAGTGCTTCGTACTGCTGATTAGGTACCGGCTCGAGCGTAATTAGCGTCGCCTTTGCATTAATTTGCATGCGTCTGAAATTGCGTTGGTCTTCATTAAACATATCAGCTCCTATGACATTTCCAGTTTATCCGCAAAGGTTCATTAAACCCTAAACAACTGTATTTATTTTATCAAGTAACCCAACCACTGAAAACGGCTTGATAACATAGGCATCACACCCTGCTTCAAATCCAGCTTGTTGTTCTTGCTCTGATTCTAACCCTGACACCATAACAACAGGAATGTTATTCGTCTCTGGGGTATTTTTTAGCATTCTACATGTATCGTAACCATCTAGCCCTGGCATGCACACATCCAGCAAAATAACATCCGGTGGGTTAGCAATGGCTGATGCTAAACAACTCTGCCCTGAATCGGCATAGCTTAACTCAAAGCTACCCGTTAGAGCCGCTTTGAGCATTTCAAAGTTAAAGTACTCATCATCTACAATAAGTAGGCTTAACTGTTTATTTGCGGTTGTACGCATGGTGAGTGTCAGTTCCTTCTTTATTATTCCAGTTTAGTCACATTCTTTTAATGCATTTAAAACTCGTTTCGCTGAAATTGGATAAGGCGTACCTAGGGTTTGCGCAAAAAGTGATACACGAAGCTCCTGCTGCATCCAAAAGATATCAATCAATGCTTGAGGTACTGGCAATCCCGGCGCCACCTTTTTAAGCTGTTTCTGATACTCTTGTGCGACCTTGTCTAATTCTAGTACACATAATCTGTCACGATTTGGGTCTACTGGCAACTTTTCTAAGCGTTTTTCTATCGCTTTTAGGTAACGAATTAAGTCACCCAGTTTTTCAGCGCCATGAGAAGAGACAAAACCTTTAAACACCAGTGACTCTAGCTGGCTTTTTATATCGCCATGCGCCGTGATCATGGTTAAGTCCACTCGCCCTTTCATTTTTTTATGTAAAGCGTGCGCAATACTTAGCACCTGCTCGACTTGTGTTGCTATCGCAACAACGGTATCACCTAGTTCACCGCGTACCTGCTCTTTTACTTGCTCAAATGCTTGCTCGGTTCTCACATCACCTAAGTTTTTAAGTAAGCTGTCTACGCCTGCGGCAATACAATCATCGATTAAATCAGCAATTTTACCAAATGGGTTAAAATAAAGGCCGAGTTTGGCTTTATTCGGCAGATTCTGTTGTAAATATTTGATTGGCGAAGGCACATTTAATAGCACCAAACGACGCAACCCTTGCTGATGCGCTGCGTGTGCTTTGATTTCATTGTCAAATAACTCAACTGCGGTAGATGATTTTTTATCCACCAGCGCAGGATACGCTTTAATTTCGTACTGTCCTTGTTTTTTAACATAGGAAGCGGGAAGCTTACCAAAATCCCACTGCGTTAAATCTGCTTTTTCAATTCCTTTATCAGCTACTTTAGACAGTGTTTGCGTTACTTTACCTTGCAGTTGCGCTTTTAGCTTAGCTAAGTCCATACCGCGAGCGAGCAGTGCATTTTTGTCATCACGCACTTCAAACTGAAACCGTAAATGGGTGGCTAGTGTTGTTAAATCCCATGCATCAGGTTCAACGCGTACCCCGGTCATACGTAACAGCTGATGACTAAGCGCTTCAATGAAGTTGCCTTGCATTGGTGTAATAGCGCCAAGTACAGCATCAGCATAGTTTGGTGCAGGCACAAAATTACGACGCAATGATTTCGGCAACGATTTTATTAAACCAGTAATAAGCTCATGGCGAAACGCCGGAATATGCCAATCAAAACCTGTTTCTTCAATCTGGTTCAATAATGCCACCGGTATTTGCACTGCTACCCCATCGACGGCTTGGCCTGGATCAAAATGATAGCTCAGTGGCAACATTAAATTATTTTGCTGCCACACATCAGGGTAGTCAAACTCGGTAACACTGTCAGCACCGTGTTGCATTAAATCGTCACGGGTCATATGTAAAAAACGTTTGTCTTGCTGCTTTTTAGTTTTATACCACTTAGTAAATGCCGCACGGTTATTTATATCTTGCGGGATTTTTTTATCGTAAAACTCATAAAGGGTTTGCTCATCAACGAGTATGTCGCGGCGGCGGCTTTTATTCTCAAGCGTTTGAATATCTTCAATCAGCTCACGATTGAACTGTAAAAACCCTTCATTTTGACCCAGTTCTTGTTCAACCAGAGCGCTTCGAATAAATAGCTCGCGGCTCACTTTTGGGTCAATGTTGCTATACACACAACGGCGTTTAGAGACAATGATCAACCCGTAAAGCACTTGTTGCTCAAATGCGATAACAGCGCCCGGCTTTTTCTCCCAGTGGGGTTCACTGTAACTACGTTTAACTAAATGCTGTGCAAGCGGCTCAACCCAATCAAGGTTTATTTTGGCATTGATGCGCGCATACAACTTACTGGTTTCAACCAGCTCCGCCGACATAATCCATTTAGGGCTCTTTTTAAATAATCCTGAACCTGGAAAGATATGAAACTGACTATTGCGTGCACCTTTGTACAACTGCTTTTCGTCTTTAAAACCAATATGGCTCAGCATACCGCTCAATAATGCTTGGTGGATTTTATCGCCGTCAGCTACATTGGTAGTGGCTTTCATACCCATCTCGTTACAAACCGTGCTTAGTTGATAAACAATATCTTGCCACTCACGAATACGCATATACGCCAGCATGTCTTTTTGGCAAAGCTTTCTAAATTGGCTGTTACTGAGCTCGCTTTGCTGCTCTTCTAAGTAATTCCATAAATTTAAAAATGCAATGAAATCTGAATCTGGGTCGTCAAAACGGCCATGGTTTTCATTGGCTGCGGCACGTTTTTCTTGTGGTCGTTCACGAGGGTCTTGAATCGACAGTGCAGCAACAATAATAATAACTTCTCGCAGTGCCCCAAGTTTTTGTGCAGTTAATACCATTTTAGCTAAACGCGGGTCTACCGGGAGTCTACTTAAGTCCATACCCGATTTTGTTAAGCGAGTTTCTTGATGGCGTTTACTTGGTTTAACCGCTTCAAGTTCTTCCAGCAAAGTTAAACCATCGTTAATATTACGACTATCAGGCGCTTGTACAAATGGAAAGTTAGCCATGTCGCCTAGGCCTAAACCAAGCATTTTTAAAATAACCGAGGCTAAGTTGGTACGCAGTATTTCAGGGTCGGTAAACTCAGGTCGCGAATTAAAGTCTTCTTCTGCATATAAACGAATGCATATCCCCGCCTCAACACGGCCACAGCGCCCTTTACGCTGATTGGCACTTGCCTGTGAAATTGGTTCAATAGGCAAGCGCTGTACTTTGGTTCGGTAGCTGTAGCGGCTAATACGCGCAGTACCAGGGTCAATAACATAACGAATTCCCGGTACCGTTAAAGACGTTTCAGCCACGTTGGTCGACAAAATAATATGGCGGCGACTATGTGGGGCAAAAATGCGGTTTTGCTCTGCATTTGATAGTCGCGAATACAGCGGCAGTACATCAGCTCCTTTAAGGTTACGCTTACTGAGTGCATCGGCGGTATCACGTATTTCCCGTTCACCATTTAAAAAGATTAAAATATCGCCTGGGCCTTCTTGGCACAGTTCATCAACTGCATCAAAAATACCTTGTAGTTGATCGCCCTCTGCTTCCATGTCGTCTTTATCAATTTCAACTAACGGTCTGTAACGGACATCCACCGGGAAAGTACGCCCTGATACTTCAATAATCGGTGCTTCATTAAAATGTTTTGAGAAACGCTCAGGGTCAATCGTTGCAGAGGTAATAATGACTTTTAAATCGGGGCGTTTTGGTAATAGGTTTTTTAAATAACCTAAAATAAAATCGATATTAAGGCTACGCTCGTGGGCTTCATCAATAATGATGGTGTCGTATTGATTTAAAAAACGGTCTTGCTGAATTTCAGCTAGCAAAATACCGTCGGTCATCAATTTAATGTAACTATTATTTGATACTTGGTCGCTAAAACGAATTTTAAAACCCACCTGCTGGCCAAGTTCGCATTGCATCTCACTAGCAATACGATCTGCAACACTGCGTGCCGCTAAACGTCTCGGTTGTGTGTGACCAATATAGCCATCAACGCCACGGCCAAGCTCTAAACACATTTTAGGTATTTGAGTTGTTTTACCTGAACCTGTTTCGCCAGCGATGATAACTACTTGGTTATTAGCAATAGCGTCTTTGATGTCGTCTTTTTTCTGACTAACTGGGAGCTGCTCAGGGTATGTTACCTTTGGTAACTGGGCTAAGCGGACCTCTCGTAATTGTTGACTACGTGTTATATCCGCGGTTATTTTTTCTATAACAGCGGCTTGTTTTGCTTCATCGGATATTTTTTTTATGCCATGAAGGCGCTTTTTAAAGATGAATTGATCTTTTCTTAAACACGTTTTGAGTTCACCAAACAATTGACCTAGGTTTACCACCCGCGACTTCCTTAATAATTTTTGAATAAAGACACCCAATTGTATCAAACTTTGCAGCAATATAAATTTTATCTGTGAGTGCCGATTTTGGCTGAGCCTGTAAACTGTCAATGCTATGCTTAGCGCTTAATCATTTAAGGTGTTAACTATGAGCTTGAAAAGTTTGATCCAACTATTTGCGCTTGCGGCTATTTGGGGCGCATCATTTTTATTTATGCGAATGGCAGCAGCTAGTTTAGGTCCAGCTGTACTGATTGAATTTAGAGTCGGCTTTGCAGCTCTTACATTGTTTTTAGTAGCACTGTACATTAAACGCCAATCTGTTTTTAAGAGCTTAGCGTTTAAAGCCCATCGTAAACATTTTTTTATTATTGGCGCACTTAATTCCGCACTGCCCTTTTTACTCTTTGCGTATGCAGCCCAAACAATCAGCGCATCAACGTTATCTATATTAAATTCAACAACCCCTATTTGGGCAGCTGTAGTAGGTGTAATATGGGCTAAAACAAAACCCACAAAGAGTATGGTTTGTGGTTTAGTGCTTGGTTTAATTGGTGTTGTACTGCTTGTAGGGCAAGATAACTTTAGCCCAGATTCAGACTCTCTGATAGCTATTATTGCGGCGCTTTGCGCCTCATTAAGCTACGCCATTGCATCTCATTACACTAAGCATGCACCTAAGTTAACGCCTTTTAATAATGCTCATGGCTCGATGTGGGCAGCAAGCATATTGGTACTCCCGCTCGTTTTTGTCATGCCGATTCGAGCAGTCCCAACCACAGACATCATATTAGGGGTTGTTGCTTTAGGCGTGATTTGTACTGGTATTGCCTATATTTTATTTTTTAATTTAATTGAAGAAATAGGCCCAACGTCGGCACTGACCGTGACGTTCTTAATTCCGCTTTTTGGTATTCTTTGGGGTCATATAGTGCTTGATGAACAGATTGGTTCAAACACCCTGCTTGGTGCATTGTGTGTCATAAGTGGCACCATGTTAGTCACTGGCTTTTTACCTAAAAAACGGTCACTAGGCTCACCAAAAAACACGTAAAAAAAGGTGCATTTATAATGCACCTTTTATCCTATGGGTAAAACAGGATTAGTTATAAAGCAGCAAAAACCTCGTCAGTTTTTGCAGCACAGATAAAGTCATTTTTATGAAGACCTTTAATTGAATGGCTCCACCACGTTACCGTCACTTTGCCCCATTCAGTTAATAAACCTGGGTGATGGCCTTCGTCTTCAGCCATATCACCCACTTTGTTAGTAAAAGCAATAGCTTGTTTAAAGTTTTTAAATTTATAAACACGCTCTAACTGCATAATGCCATCGCGTACTTCTGGCACCCAGTCTGGGATCATTTTAATTAGTTCTGCTAGCTCTTCGTCTGATACTTTTGGAGCATCAACATGACAGGCTTCACACTTTTGTGCGCTTAATGATGACATTTTAAATCCTTAACTTGCTAATTTTTCTTTAGGAGGAAATTTTGGGTCGTGTAACCCTAACTCTTTTGCTTGCTCAACTATCGCCATAATATCCAACTGTGAAATATCAAATAAATCATGGATAGAGTTTATGGTGTAGTACAAAGGCTGCATTATATCAATGCGGTACGGTGTGCGTAATACATCAAGCACATTCATTGGGTTAATTTCTGGCGTGTCAGAGTACACGTATTGTGTCTCGCCAGGGCTTGATAAAATACCACCGCCGTAAATACGTAGGCCGTCTTCGGTTTGCATCAAACCAAACTCAACAGTAAACCAATACATACGCGCTAAGTAAACGCGATCTTTTTTCTCTGCTGCGTACCCTAGCTGACCATACTTATGAGTAAACTCAGCAAAATCAGGGTTAGTGAGCATGGCACAATGGCCAAATATTTCATGGAAAATATCTGGCTCTTGTAAATAATCAAACTCTTCACGTGTTCTTATAAAAGTAGCTACAGGGAACTGCTTGTTCGCCAATAAACGAAAGAACTCATCAAAGTCAATCAATGCAGGCACTGGGGCGACTTGCCAACCTGTAGTTGCTAGCAACACTTCGTTTAACTCGCTTAGTTGCGGGATGCGATCATGAGGAAGGTTTATTTTTTTTAGCCCTTCCATGTATTCATTACACGCTTTGCCTTCGATGCACTTTAATTGACGGGCAACGAGTTCTGACCATATTTTATTTTCTTCATCGCTCCAATGAATCACCCCATTTTCATCGGGTGTTCTAGAGGTGTACTTGCTTGCTTTAGCCATAATTACCTTCTTGCTGTTAAACCGAATATCGGTATCAACGTGTTACCCAGATACTAAGCAAATGTAAGGCAAAGTTTAATAGCTGGGTTCACATCAGCCAATGGCCACAACACCTAGATCGTAAAGTTAAAATTACGACTTTAAAGAAAAATATTTACACCCTTAATTATAAAGGCCCTAAGACCAACTTAAACGTACACTTAAAGTTACACTCTACATAATTTGAGTAAATGCATGGTTGAGATCGTTAATTATGTCGTTAACATCTTCAAGCCCAACAGATAGTCGAATTAAGCCATCGCTTATACCCGCAGCCGTTCTTTCCTCTGGTGTATAGGGCGAGTGAGTCATAGAAGCAGGGTGTTGTATCAAGGTTTCAGCATCACCTAAGCTCACCGCTAATGTGCAAAGCTTGGTGCTATTAATAAACTGCTCGCCATCTTTTAAGCTGCCTTTTAACTCAAATGCGATAACCCCACCAGCCGCTTTCATTTGCGTGCCAATAAACTTATTACCCGGGTGTGACTTCAAACCTGGGTAATAAACGGTGTTGACATGTGGGTGTTGCTCTAAAAATTCAGCAACAGTTTGCGCGCTTTCACAATGGCGTTGCATTCGTATTGCTAATGTTTTTAAACCACGGTTTATTAGCCAAGCATCATGGGGGCTAATGGTTGCCCCAATGTCTTTAAGTACCGTCATTTTGATTAAGTTGATATGCTCATCGGAGCCACACACTAAACCCGCCACTACATCGCCATGGCCGTTTAAGTATTTTGTTGCGCTGTGTACGATTAAATCAATGCCATAGTCAGTTGGTTTTTGCAGCAGCGGGGTTAAAAAGGTATTGTCGATAACACTAATAAGCTGATGCTGTTTGGCAACGTCGCTGATCAAATTTAAATCCATCACCGCCATTGTTGGGTTAATCGGGGTTTCAGCAAAAATCATTTTTGAGTTTGGTTTTATCGCCTCACGTAATGCTTGCTCATTGGTCATATCAACAAAGCTTACCTCAATTCCCCAGCGCGGTAGCATATGAGCAAAAAAAGCAAATGTGCAGCCATACAAAGCACTTGATGCAACAAGGTGATCCCCCTGTGAAAGAAAGCTCAACACCGATGCTGACACAGCCCCCATTCCGGTTGCTGTGGCCGCAGCGGCTTCGCAGTTTTCTAGTTGAGCAACCTTTTGCTCAAGCTCAGTGGTTGTTGGGTTACCTAAACGAGTATAAATATAACCGGGCTCTTCTCCTGCAAATCGAGCTGCACCTTGTGCTGCATCAGTAAAGTGAAAAGTAGAGGTTTGATATAAAGGCGATGTTAAAGCGCCATGCGGATCGTTCGCTTTTTTTGGCCCATGAATACATTGACTGTCGATGTGGAGTTTATTCATTGTTTGATCTTTTTTGATTATTATTAATATAATAATCAAAGCGTATCAGCTGGTAGATAACAAGCATGCCGGATGCACAGATGGCTATTTAGTGTTAAGCACCTAATAGCCACTGTACAGATATGTTGTCAGATCTATGGGGGCTATTGATCTTGGCTTGTCTTTATACGAGACACAATTTTACTGGCAATAAGCTGGGCGGTGCCTTTGAGCAAGCTGCGTTTATGCTCTAGACGAGGTAACGGACGGCTCAACTCCATCGCTTTATAACCAATACGCGCGGTAAATATGCCAGCACTTAAACCTTGCGCCGCGCGACCAGACAGCTTACCAAGTAACTCAGCGCTAAGTGCGGTTGCCGCTAAATCAGAGACCAGCTCTGCACTACCGACAAACATCACCTGCTTTATCAACATTCTATAAAGCTTAATACGGCTTGCATATCCAAAGCCAATGCCATAAATGCGCCCTATTTGCTCTATTAATTTAGTGCCTCGCCAAAGCACGGCCATCATATCAACTAATGCAAGCGGGCTAAGTGCCACCAGCAAGCCTGACTCTGTCGCAAAACGGTTAATTAATTTTTTTGCTTGAGTATCTTGCGTAACTAATAAGCTATCAGCGTACAAGGTCATGATTTCTTTATCGGTATGGTGCGTTGCAACACTTGCTTTAAATTCAGCAAACCCTGTTAACTGCTGATGCTTATTGAGTTTTTCAAGCCAAGGTAATGCACCACCTAGCTGTTCAGAATTAAGTAACCTATCGGCTTCGTGACGGTGTAATTGATTGCGCTTTAAACTGCGCAACATACGGTATTCACGCCATAACAAGCGGCCAATTAGCAAAAAGCCAGTAACAACGGCTATCGAATAAACAGTGCCTAATATAATCGATTGTTGAAATGCAACCACTAACGAAAATGCAAATTCCATCAACACTAACGTTAAAAAGCTGACAACGAATAAGCCCTTTAAGGTCTGCCATTTTGATTTTTTATAAACCGGTTCTAAGTCAATACCCTCTTCTAACTCAGGCTCTTGCTCTTCTTGGTGCTCAAATTCACCGTGTTCAACGATTTTTGCAGTAACCAAGTTTAATTCAGGATCGCCAATCGGCTGCTCTGACTCAATACGCCTTCCCGCTTGAAATGAAGTTGATTCACTCATGTAAGTTTATCTCCTAATAGGTACTGCATAACATGATCTAATCGAATATGCTTTAACTGTTTATCCGGGCAAGGCATAGGTGAGAATGACAAAAACTCAAATCCGTTTGCAGGCCACTCTGCTTTAGTCAACATGCGTGATGGTGGCTGTGGCGGTAAGTAAGTTAGCCATTGCTGCTCATTTAATGGTTTGCCATAAATACAATTAAGGGGCTGTCCCTGCTCAGTAATTTTTCGAGGTTGCGTCGCCGCGATAGAAGACATCGCGATGGTCTCTATTTTCACTCCGTCAAACTTTAGATGATTTGCTTGCTCATGCACCAATGAATCCAGTAATAAGGCTAAATCTTTATGGTGTTCACCACTGATATGATCTGATTTATTAGCCGCAAACAATAATTTGTCTATATTGGGTTTGAACAAACGCTTTATAAAGCTATTTTCACCATAGCTAAAATGCGCCATTAATTGCCCAATAACAGCGCTTTGCTCATGCAGCGTTTCAGGGCCTTCATTTAATGCACTCAGTACATCCACCAGCACTATCTGACGGTCAAAATGACGAAAGTGCTGGGTATAAAATGGTTTCACCACTTCTTTTACATAGGCGTTAAAACGCTTATTTAAATGTGCTAAATTTGAGCCGGGTATTACTTCAGAGTCATAGTCAGCCACAGGGAAAAACAACAAAAGGGGCGCCCCTTGCAGTTCACCTGGCATCAACATGCGACCAGGTTGCAACATCGCAAGTTTAGTGTCTTTTTTTAATCCGACTAACAAGCTTTGGTAGAGTTTGGCAAGTTCACTCAATGCCTGCTCATCAACAGGCGCATTCAAGTCGAGATTATTGAGTGCGGATAAAAAATCTTGCGCTTTATCAACACGAGGCTGCTGCTCTAATAACGCGTATTGTTGCTCGCACCACTGCTGAAAGCTTTGTTCAAGCATTGGTAAATCGAGCAACCATTCACCCGGGTAATCGATAATATCAAGGTATAATGTTGATTGTGGTGCAATGTGTGAGCGTAAGCCTGAGCCACTTTGGTATTTAATAGCCAAGCGTAAGGTATTTATGCGCTCAGTTGAGGCAGGCCACATAGGTTCACCATCGTGAGGCAGTAATGCCCCTAACGCATTTTGATAAGCAAACGTTGGAATAGTCAGCGCTTGTTGCGGCACCACTTTGGTGGCGATATGGCGCTTTTGCTGCATAACATCAAAAAAAGGTAAGTTTTTATCGTCAGCTTGGCTGGTCAAATGTTTAACAAGCGCAGTTATAAATGCTGTTTTACCGCTACCACTTAAGCCTGTTACGGCAAGCTTTACATGTTGGTCTAAACTTCGGTGGACCGCTTTTTCAGCTTTCCCTTTGAGTTTATTTAACGCTTTTTTAGCAGATGAAGTGTTTATCATAATGAGTGAGCACTTTATCTACTTACTTTACGAGTCTGATAAAGTGCTATTAAATCCTTTAAAGCTTATTGATTTCACGGCTAACCGTAAACTCTGTTGAAGTAACGTAACGTTCCATCTCTTGTAAGCGAGAATCTACACGGCCTAAACGATCTTTGAGATCTTGTAATGCCCGACGTGGTGGCTCACCTTTTTGCCATACTTTAAATTTTACTTCAAGTGGATCTTCATGCTGTGTTGCATAAGAGCTTGCCGGTGAATTTGCAGGTTTTTTATCTAAGATAAACCATGCTGCAATATACGCGACCACAAATAAGGGGCCGCCGGCTAATAAAACTGCGGTGACAAAAATGATTCTGACTAACCACAATTCCATATTAAAATAATCACTGAGTCCTGCACATACACCGGCAATTTTGCCGCGTACTGGGTCTCTTAACAGTTCGCGTTTAGTATTCATACCTTACGTCTCCACTGTGGGGCCTCTTGATCAAGTAGTGCTTCTAGTGTTTCTACTCGGTCTGCCATTTTATCTGCTTTTTGAGCAAGCTCTAATAACTGGCGGTGTTCATGTTCACTCAAGCCTTGGCTTACCTGCTTTTTGCTACGATAATGTAAAATTAACCAAAGTGGCGCCACCACAATCATAAAAATGATAATTGGGGCAACCAACACATCTGCGTCAATCATAACCTTCTCCTGCACAATCCGTTTATTTGTTTAAGCATAGGGGGAATACACCCCCTTAATTATTATATTTTATTTGTCTGCAAGCTTCTTTTTAAGCGCTGCTAATTCATCATCAATCTTCTCATTTTGCTGTAAATCAGCAATTTCATCAGACAATGATTTTTTACCTAAGTCGTACGATTCTACTTGAGATTCTAGACCATCAATTTTAGTTTCGTAACGTTCAAAGCGATTTAATGCATCTTCAACTTTTGAGCTATCTAATGCTTTTTTCACTTCTAGGCGCGACTCAGCCGAGCGTTGACGTAAGATAATTGCTTTTTGACGTGCTTTAGCGTCAGCTAGTTTATCTTGTAATGTGCTCACTTCTTGTTGCAGTTTCTCGATGTGAGACTCAACATGAGTAAGTTCATCTTCAACGGCGGCTACAGCATCTGCTGATTTTTGCTTTTCAAGCAATGCTGCACGCGCTAGGTCGTCACGATCTTTGCTCAGTGCCAGCTCTGCTTTTTCTTGCCACTGCGATACTTGTGCTTTTAATGTATCAACGCGACGTACTAACTCTTTTTTCTCAGCGAGTGTTTTAGCTGATGTTGAACGAACTTCAACTAACGTGTCTTCCATTTCTTGAATGATAAGACGAACCATTTTTTCAGGATCTTCTGCTTTATCCAAAATGGCATTGATATTAGAATTAACAATGTCTGCAAAACGTGAAAAAATTCCCATAACATTTACCTCTGTGATGTTTAACTTAATTGGTCTGCACTCACTGTTACAATATGCTTGCCAACTTTATAAAACATAAAATACAGTAATATTTTCATAAAGTTAAACTAAAAATACAAATTCCTTTAGTTCTCCCGAGTTATGAAATACACTAACTGTTAGTAAAAATGACTAAGAGTTAGGGAATATGAGCCAATTTCGTCAACAGGATAACTTACTCGGCCAATCAGACAGCTTTTTAGCTGTACTGGATCAAGTATCGCAGCTGGCAAGTTTAGATAAACCGGTACTAATTATTGGTGAGCGCGGTACGGGTAAAGAGTTAATTGCTGCTCGTTTACATTTTTTGTCAAAACGCTGGGAGCAAAACTATATAAAGCTCAATTGCGCAGCATTAAACGAGAACTTACTTGAAAGCGAATTATTTGGTCATGAAAGTGGCGCATTTACCGGTGCCAGTAAACGCCATGAAGGCCGTTTTGAGCGTGCCAACTCCGGTACTCTGTTTTTAGATGAATTAGCAAATACCTCAGCCATGGTGCAAGAAAAGCTGCTACGAGTCATTGAATACGGTGAGTTTGAACGGGTTGGGGGCAAACAAACAGTTAAAGTGGATACCCGTTTAGTCTGTGCTACCAATGAAGATTTGCCCTATTTGGCCGAGCAAGGCGAATTTAGAAGTGATTTACTCGACCGGCTTGCCTTTGATGTAATCACCCTGCCGCCACTTCGTGAGCGTCAAGACGATATTATGCTATTGGCTGAACAGTTCGCCATTAATATGGCTCGTGATTTAGAGTGGGAACTGTTCAGTGGCTTTACCCGCAGCGCCGTTGAAATACTGCAAACCTATGACTGGCCAGGTAACATTCGTGAACTAAAAAATGTCGTGGAGCGTAGTTTATATCGTCATGGCAATGAACATATCCCCGTTCACCAGATTATTTTAGACCCATTTGAAAGTCGCTTTAGACCAAAACAACGCATTAAAGCCCCTATTAAAGCTGAACAAACAGCACCTGATATGCCGGTTATTAAAGAAGTTACACCGGTGAGCGAACCTACGGTTCATAGCTTTCCATGTAATTTAAAAGATCTGTCTAATGAATTTGAAATTGATTTAATAAAAAAAGCACTGGAATTCAGTCAATTTAATCAAAAGAAGACTGCAGAAGTACTTGGTTTGACGTATCATCAACTTAGAGGCTATTTGAAAAAATATAATTTACTAGATCAACAACAATAGTCAGAGGTTGAACCGGTGTATAAATTATTACTTGGGTTATTTTCGCTGTGCTTAACAGGCTGCTTAGATACGAAAAAACCAACGCTAGAAGAAAAAAACCAAGGCTTAGTTTATTGCGCTGAGGCTAACCCTGTGTCGTTTAACCCACAAGTAACGACCACGGGCTCAACAATTGATATTATTGCCAATCAGCTTTATGACCGCTTGATCAGTATTGACCCTGTTACTGCTGAGTTTCAAAGTGAACTCGCCACTGATTGGGAAATTAGCCCCGATGGCAAAGCCGTCACCTTTACTTTGCGTGAAGGGGTCAAATTTCATAGTACTAACTACTTTACACCCACTCGCGATTTTAATGCCGATGATGTGATATTTACTTTTAGCCGTTTATTTGACGTCTACAACCCTTACCACTTTGTTGGTGATGCAAACTACCCCTACTTTCAAAGTGTTGGCATTGACCAACTTATTCGTCGCATAGTTCGAGTGTCTGACTACCAAGTGCGGTTTGAACTATTCAATGCTGAAAGCAGTTTTTTAGCCAATATGGCAACAGATTTTGCTGTGGTATTGTCTCGTGAATACGCAATGCAATTAAAAGCACAAGAGCAACTTAATTTATTTGATCAATACCCTATAGGCACCGGCCCGTATATTTATAAAGAATATCGCCGTGATCATTTAGTGCGCTATTATCGCAACACCGAATACTGGAAACACAAAGTCGACCTTGAACAATTGGTTTACGATATCACACCAAATGGCACAACCCGTATCGCAAAAATGCTCACCAAAGAATGTGATGTCACCGCCCACCCAAGCAGTGCACAGTTAAGTATTTTAGCGAACCGCGCCGATATAAACGTACAAAAAGAAACTAATCTAAACGTCGGTTATTGGGCGTTTAACACTGAGCGCCCCCCATTTAATGACATCAGAGTACGTCAAGCGCTTGCTCATGCCATCGATATTGAAAAAATAATGCAGGCAGTGTTTTACGGTAATGGCATACGGGCACAATCTATTTTGCCGCCTACCTCGTGGGCTTATCAGTCTCAAGCGACGATGCCAGCGTTTAACCCTGAACTTGCCAAAAAATTGCTTAACGAAGCAGGCTTAGAAAACGGTTTTGATATGACCATTTGGGCTATGCCAGTCAGCCGTATCTATAACCCTAACGCTCGAAAAATGGCAGAGCTGATGCAAAGTGATTTACGTAAAATCGGGGTCAATGTCAGTATTGTAGAATATGAGTGGAATACCTTTATTCAACGCATTGGTGAGCACCGCCACGACAGCGTATTATTAGGCTGGGCGGCCGACACCCCTGATCCTGATAACTTTTTTAGCCCCTTATTAAGTTGCTCAGCAACATTTAGCGGTAAAAACCCTGCAAACTGGTGTGACCCAGCGTTTGATTTATTACTTACTCAAGCTCTTGATACCACCGATTTAGCAATGAGAAAACGCTATTACCAACAAGCACAAGCAATGTTAGTAAAAGAGCTTCCCTTACTGCCGCTTGCGCATGGCATGCGCTTTCAAGCCAGTAGCAGTGATGTTGAAGGTATTCCACTTGGGCCATTTGGCGCAATCTCACTGGCTAATGCGAGGAAAAAATAATGGTGTTAGATTATTTTTTACGCCGCCTAGGTTTATTGCTGTTTATGATGCTCACCTTGAGTATATTTACCTTCGCATTGAGTTATTTGTTTCCCGGTGATGCGCTCAGTAATTTAAGTGGCATAACCAATACCAGCTTTTCACAAACCAGCGAACTACAAGAAAAATATCACTTTAATGATAATTACGTGACCCAGTACTTTGCATTTTTAGAGCGTATTGTTATGGGTGATTGGGGCTTATCGTTTGCCTCAGGTGACAACGTATTTAATCATATTATTGGTTTATTCCCTGCGACATTAGAATTAAGCTTATACGCGCTCATTATTTCAGTGGTCATTGGTGTGCCCGCAGGTATTTTTGCCGCGGCTTATCATAAAAAACTGCCTGATAAGCTCATTAACTCAACCACATTAGTGGGCTACTCAATACCGGTTTTTTGGTTGGCGTTATTATTAATAATGGTGTTTTCACTGCAATTGGGTTGGTTTCCTATGTCGGGTCGAATGGGGTTACTTTATGAAATCCCCCCGCAAACGGGATTTATTTTGATTGATATTGCACTCGCTGAGTTTCCTTATTCTGGCATAGCGATGCTTGATGCCCTACACCACCTAACTCTGCCTACCATCGTACTTGCAATGTACCCTACTACGGTATTAATTCGATTCACCCGTGAATCAATGCTGCATGTACTTGATCAAAACTTTATTAAAACGGCGCGAGCTAAAGGCCTCAACCGCGCGCAATTAATTGTGCATCATGCATTGCGAAATGCCTTATTACCCGTGATAAAACAAATCGGCTTACAGTTTAGTACCTTGATCACACTTGCGATGATCACCGAAGTCATCTTTTCATGGCCTGGCGTTGGCCGCTGGCTCATTGATAGTATTTATCAACGTGATTACCCAGCTATTCAAGGTGGTTTATTAGCGGTCTCTATGTTTGTTATTTTAGCCACGATTATTGCTGAACTGACCTACACCCTGTTCGATCCGCTCTCTCGGAACCAAGCACATGGCAAAGTTTAATTTATTTTCAGAAGAGTCAAATAAAGCGCCACTGGCGCGATTTTGGCGTAAATTTAAATCAAACCACCCTGCGTTGGTTGGTTTATGGGTGTTTATAGCCTTTGCGATACTAGCCGCTGCAGCACCTTTTATTGCCCCTTATGGTGTAAACCAACAACATAGCGATGCCCTACTGCTTCCCCCTTCATGGCATGAAATGGGCGATGTGCGATTTTTACTCGGCACTGATGATCTCGGTCGTGATGTGCTCTCGCGGTTAATGAATGGCGCAACCTATACATTTGGTTTATCTGTAATTGCTGCACTTATTACCACAGTCATTGGCGTATTAGTTGGTACTTTTGCCGGTATTAGCCGCGGCTTACGCTCAAGTTTTTTAAATCATTTACTCGATATAACCTTATCGATTCCTTCTTTGTTGTTGGCAATTATAATAATCGCGATTTTAGGCCCCGGCTTAATGAATACCGTGTGGGCGATTATTTTAGCGCTACTGCCGCAATTTATTCACTCCGTACGTAATTTGATTGTGACTGAGCTAGGCAAAGATTATATTACCGCTTTTAAGCTTGATGGAGCCTCTAATTGGCATATCCTTTCACGAGGGATTTTTCCTAATATTTATGAACATATTGTGGTTATTTTTACCATGGCGCTTTCAACCGCTATATTAGATATATCAGCCCTTGGCTTTTTAAAACTCGGTGCACAGCCCCCAACTACAGAATGGGGCGCTATTTTGGCTGAGAACCTAGGCTTGATATACTTAGCACCGTGGACGGTAGGATTACCTGGGGTGCTACTCTTCTTAGCTGTGCTATCAACTAATTTAGTTGGCGATGGTCTTCGCCAAGTGTTAAAAGCACGTAAGGCAGATTAAATGCAATTACTCGATATTCGAAACCTAACTATAGAGCTGCGTACTCCCGATACAGTAATACGTGCAGTAGATAGAGTGAGCTTGAGTTTAAAAGAAGGTGAAGTGCATGCCCTTGTAGGTGAGTCTGGCTCAGGCAAAAGCCTAATCGCTAAAGCAATTGTTGGAGTATTAAATAAACGCTGGCATATCACCGCCGACCGCATGCACTGGCGCGGTGTCGACCTTATGCGTTTATCGAACGAGCAACGCCGTAAGATTGTAGGCCAAGATATTGCCATGATTTATCAAGATCCTAGTCGCTGCTTAGACCCCACTGCGAAAATTTTCGATCAAATAGCCGAGACACTTCCCGAAATTCAAGAAAAAGGGTTTTTCTTAAAACGTAACCGCCAACGCAAAGACCGGGTAAAAGCACTGATCCATAAAGTGGGTATTAAAGATCACGAAAAGGTATTAACCAGCTACCCGCATGAGCTCTCAGAAGGCGTGTGCCAAAAAGTAATGATAGCTATGGCCATTGCCCGTACGCCAAAGCTATTAATCGCTGATGAGCCCACCACCGCACTTGAAAGCACTACCCGGGCACAAGTTTTTAGATTACTAAAAAGCTTAAACCAGTTAAAAAACATGTCGGTATTAATGATCTCCCATGAGCTTGAAGAGATTATTAATTGGTCCCATGGCATGCACGTATTATATTGCGGGCAAATGGTAGAAGCAGGCCCTACAGCTAAAATATTTAGCCAGCCACGTCACCCATATACGCAAGCACTACTGAAAAGCTTGCCCGATTATGAGCAAGGGCTTGCTCATAAAGAACCTTTTTATGCCCTCAAAGGCACAATTCCAACGTTGCAGCATTTACCAATAGGGTGTCGTCTTGGCCCTCGCTGCCCACAAGCACAAAGAGCTTGCGTGGTCACCCCAAAGTTAACTAAACAGCATGGTCACAGTTATGCGTGTCATTTCCCTTTGATTAAGGCGATGAAATAATGCAACCTCTATTGAAAGTACAAGCCTTATCAAAAAGCTTTAACCTTCGTGCAGGGATCTTTTCACGTAAACGCTTTGCAGTATTAAAAAATATTTCGTTTTGCTTAGAACAAGGAGAAACCCTTGCTATTATCGGTGAAACCGGTTCAGGTAAAAGTACCCTTGCAAAATTATTAGCAGGAGCAGATAGCGCCGATAGCGGGCAAATTCTACTCGATGGCAACATTATCGAAAACAATGGCATTCGCAATCAGCAATGCCGCCATATTCGAATGATTTTTCAAGACTCAGAAGCCTCACTAAACCCAGGCCTGACTATTGGCGACATGCTCGACGACTGCCTGCAATATAATACCTCATTAGATAAACAAACCCGCGGCGAAAAAATCACTGCGACTTTATCTAAAGTTGGTTTGCTTAACGACCATCAACATTATTACCCACACATGTTCAGCGGCGGTCAATTACAACGTATTGCCCTTGCCCGTGCATTAATTCTTGATCCAAAAGTAGTAGTACTCGACGAAGCGCTATCATCACTAGACCCATCAGTACGCGCACAAACAGTAAACTTATTACTCAAACTTCAACAAGAAACTGGCCTAAGCTATATCTTGATCACTCATCACCTAAGCCTAGTACGCCACATCAGCGACCAGCTAGTGGTACTTGATCACGGTGAAATAGTTGAATACGGCAAAACCGAAGACGTCTTTCAAAATCCACAATCTAAAGTCACCCAGAAATTGTTGAGTTGTTGAATATAGTTACGAGGTGCTAGGTGAAAGGTTCTAGGAAAAGCCAGAGCAGCCCGGCGTTAAATTTATCACCGTAGGTTGTGGTTGAGAGCGACGAAACCCAACATTTAGTGTGTGAGCTGGTAGGCGGCTTTAAATGAGAAGTGGCTATTGATAAAACTAGTATCAACACGAAAATACGAGAGTTTACCATATTTATGCATACAAATTTTTTTACTGCTTGATTGATCGCGTATATTATCCTTACGTGAGTTGTCATGTTGTTACGTTTTACTCGAGTTTCGTAAGTGTGGTAACCTTCGAGAATCAAAGGATTAACTCAATAAAATTAAAAAGTGAAGCTTTTCTCACCTATAAATGCAGCCATTGCTGTATTATTATTAATTTAATTGTTTCTTTAGTCTCCAATGAATTAGGGACGATTCAGTTAGCTTCTAAGGAAAGTTTTGGATAAACAAGTGAAAACTGTAATTAATCGTTTAGCAATACTACATGCATTGGTGTTTGGGAAAATGGTATTGCTAGGTGTATTTTTCAAAAATGAAATACTGTTACTCGAGGCTGAGTTAGGTAATAGTATAGCTTTATATGCATTCCCAATCGTCCTCGCAATTGGCGTTGCAGTACTATTTATTTCCAAACCGTTGCGTGAAAGAGAGTTAAGTTCGAGTTTTATTTATCAAGCTCTACTAAAACATCCGTTAACTCACATCACTATAATGGCGTTAATAATATTTAGTATTTTTAACAGCTAACAAACTATTGAGAACTGGATAAGTGCGTTATATATTTTAAGGAGTAATAGTGTAATGTTATATTGGGTTTTAATATTAACTTCTTTGTTTTCAGTTCACGCAAAAACTGGCGAAATTGAAGATTATAGTTTCATGGATGGAAATTGGAGCTGTAATATAAAAATGGAAATATCAAATAACGCAATATTGGAAGTTGATACTTTAACAACTACATCGATTAAAAATCTAGAATCAACTTCTAAAAGTAAATTTAAACTTTATTACAAACATAACTCTAATGTTGTTTCTATTATATTTGTGGAGTCTTCCGAGAAATTTGATTTTA
This sequence comes from Pseudoalteromonas mucoides, assembly GCF_049257175.1. Lineage (NCBI taxonomy): Bacteria > Pseudomonadati > Pseudomonadota > Gammaproteobacteria > Alteromonadales > Pseudoalteromonadaceae > Pseudoalteromonas > Pseudoalteromonas mucoides. Next base: position 168,874 of record NZ_JBMMUC010000004.1, on the reverse strand, counting down.
ATGGGAATATTATGAGAAGTTATGGCTCAAAGACTCATCAAACAACTTTAGTTAAAGATGACCTTAATATTCTTACACCAGAATTTGTCCAAGGTTTTACTAGAGGGCCAGAGGCACCTGAAGTAAAGTCAAAAGTTAGTAAAATAGATAACGATAATATCGCACTTACTGCTTTGGCTAGTAAAGATGTTATACATTGCTCTAGAGTGAAAAATATATAAACAGCCAAACGGTGGTCTCTAATCTCTTGTTCCTACACCATCCATTATACGTTTTTATTAGCTAGAAGTGCAATAGGCGGTTCCCCACGTAATGAAAATGTATCCGAATATCACTATCTGGCGCTAAAGCTAAAAAGTCCATATATATCAAAGCAACTTCTATTACTTATTGTTTTTAATATCTTCTCATAAGCGCAGCGCCTCTTAATCTCTTTGTGAATAAATCACTTAAAGGGTTTTGCCAAAATTCAGAATACATCGAAGAAATAAAACACTCGATAATGCAGTGTATTGGTGCAGACTGACAGGGTGTTTTTCCGTTGGGTTTTCGTTTCACTCTACCCAATCTACGAGTGTTACATAAAAGCAGCGCGAGATAGACTCAAGCCTACAAGCTACACTCCCCTAAAACCTAGTTACCTAGCAACATTAACCTTGAAGAGAACGTGGGGCCACCCATTAGAAAACTCCAGTCAATCAGGCTGCTGTGCTTACGATTTAAAGTGAGTGACCTCTTTTTTTAGCGCTTACTTGGATGTAATAGTGCGACTAAAGCAAATAACCACTGAGCATTGAAAAGCGACCATTCAGCAATATTCAGGGTGCTTTTCGAAGCTAAATGCGTACCATGAACATATTCATTAACTACTTGTACTGATCATGGCCAATCTCACATTGCAGCGAAATGAACAATTCGCAATTTTAGCTATCGTTGCCGCCATAAGCTTTGCTATTAGCCTTACTGACTGGGTGCAGCGGGGCATGTTGTTGTCGGCGAATATCGCGCTTTCTTCTATTTTGGCTGTTGTGCTGCTCTACTGGCTACCTATGATGATAAGTTACGTACTCATCATCCATTTCAAGATAGGCAATTGGCCGTTGCAATATATCGGTTTTTACGGGTTGATGGTCATGGGCTGCTTATGTTGGGGTGTACTTAGAAGTGAAATGTTAAATACCCATGCATTTTCACTGTTTGAGGCGCTAACCATCGCACTTCCCTGGTCTATCGGCATTTTTGTGGTGATTAAGTTCTACCTTTCCCAAAAGTTACTAAAACAAGAAAAACAACTTCGCCAACTTGCTGAAATTAAGTTATTACACAGTCAGTTAAACCCGCATTTTATGTTCAATAGCCTCAACACAATCGCAGCCTTTGTACCAAAGCAACCAGAAGCAGCACAGTCTTTGGTTCATAACCTCGCTGCGGTATTAAGGTATTCATTAACGCATTCAGTGACAAGCGGAAAAATACCGAGCAAAGTATCCGTTGCTGATGAGCTTATCGCACTAAATCAATGGTGTGAGATAGAGCAAAGCCGATTTGGAGATGCGCTTATCATCGACTTTAATATCGACGACGCACTGTTGAGCGAAGTAATACCGCCAATGATTTTACAGCCAATTTTGGAAAATGCAGTAAAACATGGTAACAGCAGGCCGCTTCACATTGATGTATTAATCAAAAGGGTTGCTAACCAGTTAGTGTTTAAAATCAGTGACAACGGGATGGGCTTTAAGGGGCAGGACATAGTGGGTTCGTCAAACGCGGGGCTCGGTCTTTCGATCACGCGCTCACGGTTAAAGTTGGAAGAAAATGCCGAACTTAGGCTTTGTAACGACATACACACTGGCGGTGCAGTTGTCAGCTTTTCACTCACACGAGGAACTAAGGAATGTTGAACATTGCGATAGTGGAAGATGAGCAACCTGCCATTGATAAGTTAATTGAACAACTTGGCCAGATCACCAAGCACAATCTAGTACTGACTTGTAACACCTCATTAGCATTTCTTGATTCACATAAAGAACTTGCGATAGATATTGTGTTTGTCGATATTAACTTGCCCGAATGCAGCGGTGTCACTTTGGTCGAAGAACTACAAGGGGTGGGGTTTTCAGGTGCGATAATTTTTACCACAGCTTACAGTGAGTTTGCGGTTGAAGCCTTTACGCTCGGCGCGGTTGACTATCTGCTCAAACCCTATAGTACTGAGCGCCTAGCGTTAGCTTTATCAAGAGTCAATCGTGAAATAACGACTGGGTCAGTCGCAACTTTAACGAGTAAGGTGGCGGGGAAAACATCGCTAATTGAGGTCAGTAGTATCGAACTTATAAAGCTGGAATACGGTCAAGCCATCGCGTTTAGCAATGGACAGCAATATCCCATTGACGGCTCTCTTGAGGAGATCCAGCACCAATTGCCAACACATTTCTTAAGGGTTCACCGTCATGCCATCGTAAACCGAAATGCGATAACTGCGTTTGAACGCTGGGTTACTGGGGGTTATCTTGTCAAATTGCGTGATAGCAATTTACAAGTTGTGACCAGCCGGGGCGGTGCAAAACTACTCAAACAACAACTGAGCAACACAGAGCTCAGCTAACTCAAAAGGTAATAAAATGATGAAAACTATGATGCCATTTTTTTTGGTAGGGCTTCTTGCGGCCTGTTCAAACGCGACTATTCCTGATGTTAAGCGCCAGTTTATCGACGACGGTCAGACTCACCCACTGGTTGTGGTGTTAGGTGGCAGCGAAGGAGGAAATACACTCGCTAAACCTCAGTCGCAACCATTTTTAAATGGGTTTAATGATATTGGTATATCAGTCGCGGCACTTGGTTATTATGGCACTGAAAATACATCAAACAGTGCTGCTGAATTATCTTTGGATGGCATAGCCAAACGGATACAAGCATTGAGTGCAGAGCCAAAGATAAACCAAAACTGCGTGGCGGTATATGGCTTTTCTAAAGGGGCAGAGCTGGCATTATTACTCGGTACGCACTTTGATGAGATAAATCATGTTGTGGCTGTTATGCCTAGTCACGTAAGCTGGAATGCTGTTAAGACCTTGTCTTCTCGCTCGAGTTGGACGCTCAGCGATAATGCTCTGGACTACATTGATGCACCACTACTGTCATGGAAAATGCAAAAGGGGAATGTAACGGGTGAGTTTACACCTGCCTTTGAGGCTGCATTGACTGAGGCAACTCCTGAAGCAATTGCAGCCGCCCGTATCCCGGTTGAAAAAACCAATGGGCCAGTACTACTGGTCTCTGCCAAACACGATGAAATTTGGCCATCGTACACAATGGCCGAATATATAGAAGCTGGTTTACACGAAACTAATTTCTCTTATCCATTTAAACATATCGCACTTAACGCGGGTCACTACAGTTTTAACAAAAAAGTGCAAACTGAGGTAAATCAATTTTTAAGCGAAACCTTGGTAGCACGTTGCGCAAATAAGGAGTAATGAATTAACCCATCTATTATATTCTTTGTCGTTACAAAGTTTATTGAGCTGCAGGTAGCGTTGTGTCTGCAGCATTTAGTTGCTTTTTGTATTTTACCGGTGTGACCTGAAGGTTAGCATTAAACTCTCTAATATGATGAGATTGATCAGCGTAGTCACAATCGAGTGATAATGACCGAGGTCAGGTCGTTCCTTTTCCCTTTTTGTCCTTATTGACTTGTATTCCGTCGAATGGTTAGAAACTGGACTGCCCCCGATAAAGTAGACATTGAGTGGCTAGTTGATTTAACCCGTACCATCTAAGTAACATGATAAAAGAAGCTTTTCTAGTTTTTATAGAAAAATAACCTCTCCTTCTAATAATACTTATAATCAGCAATAACTTACCCTTTTACTATTAATAGAAAATGTTCTGATAAAGCTGTTACGTTCACTTGGCCATTATGAGCAAATATACCTTCATCAAAATATAAAATAAACCATTGAATAAGATTGGCTTTCTTTATTAAATTGCAAACACCAGTGATATATGCAATATTAATGACTACAAATGTAATCTATACGTATTTTTTATTTACAGCTTTGCTAGATGATTAAGGGAACATAGTTTATGGGAAAAAATATATTTTTTTGTCTTTGTATAGGATTGTATGGAATAAAAGCAATTGCACAACAACACAACTTTACTGAATTAATGCAGTGCCATAACTCTTCAGAAGCTCCTGGCATGGTTGTTAGGTTAGAACAATCAGGTAAGCATGTTTATAGTGGTGCGGTTGGTTTGGCAAATATTAATACACAGAGGCCTCTCAATGTAGATGATATATTTCAAATAGGTTCTGTCACGAAAACATTTACTGCTGCAGCAATCTTGAAACTATCGGAAGAAAAAAAACTATCGTTGCAAGATACATTAGCGAAATTTATTCCTGATATTAACCCTGAATTTAAGTATTTAACGATTGATAGAATTTTAAGCCATACTTCTGGTCTACCAGATTACTTAGGGGACCCTTCAGTAAGTAAAATTTATGATAAATATGCTTCTATTGATCAAGTTATACAAAGTATAAGTAAACAACCTCTTAACTCAGAACCCGGTAAAAAATATAGTTATTCAAATTTGGGTTATGTCTTTCTGGGAAAAGTAATTGAAGTTGCTTCGGGTACTCCGTATGACCAGTTTATGTTAAACACATTTTTTAAACCTCTGAAAATGGATAATACGTTTGTTATTACTAAAGGAACATCTGCTGGAAAAGTAAACGGCTACACAACTAGTCGTAAAGAGCCTAAAAAGTATATTAACCCGGAAGATTCAACTGAAAGACGATGGAATGTTGATCGTAGTTGGATCTATTCTGCGGGCGCTATTGCATCTACACTTGCTGATATGCACCTTTGGCAAAATGCATTAAAGTCAGGGCAGATAATTTCAAAAGAAAACTATAATCTAATGACCTCCAAGGCATTATTAAATAATAATGCGCATGTGGATTATGGATATGGCTTAGATATATACAAAATAAGTGGATTAGATAGCTTTAGCCACCAAGGTCAGGTTCCCGGGTTTTTTGCTTGGCATGTCTATTTCCCAAATGAAGATTTAACCGCTACAGCGTTAACCAACATAGACACAAAACACCCTGGCCCCGCTTTATTAGACATGATAGCACTGCAGCTAAATATATCTCCTAAGCCAGTAAATACTCAAAAAGCAAAGGTTATAGCAGCATCTTTAGTTGGCCGTTATCGTTCTTCTGATTCGAAAATTTTAACCATTTCGTTCAAAGAAGATACTCTTTACTCTCAATATGAAGGTGAGAATAAACTAAAAATCATACCCCGGGAAAACAACTCGTATTCTTATGAATGTACTGAAAATTACTTTCAGCTTAGAGAAAACAATGGGAAGCATGAAATCGTCCCAGTGTATTTATATCAAGGTGAGCAAGATGCACTTGTTAAATTAGAGTTATGAAAATTGGCTAAGGTTCTCAACGGTACCTCACAACACTATTAGGTCTAATTTTCATCTCAATTATTGATGTTTTCTTATTAGCGAAGCGTCTCTTAATCTCTTTGTGAATTATCACTACATCTTAATCGAGTTGCTTTTAGTGCGACTGGAAGATAGCATTAAGCTCAACCCTAAATAATCATGGACGAATTTTGAAAGCTTGGCTTCTCTTCTTGTTGTGTATTTTTTCTATTGCTAGTCATGCTGTTATCAAAAGGCATGATGTTCCCGCTGAAAGCTACTTATTAAATGATGCACCAGAATATCTTATTGATTTGCCTCACGAGGGACACGGAGTATTAATTCATGAGCAATGGGTTGTCACTGTGGCACACACTATTTTTTATGACTATAGAGGTATAGAGTTAAAAATTGGTTTAAACCACTATCAAATAGAAAACGTGTTTATTCACCCTGAATTTAAAAAACCGAGTAAAAGTCTATTAACCGGTGATTTAGCACCTTTAATGAGCTTTTTAAAAGCCAGAAGCGATATCGCATTAATCAAGTTATCGAGCCCAATAAGCAGTGTTCAACCTGTTAGTCTATATAAAAATACAAATGAGATAGGCAAAGTCATCACTGTTTTTGGTAAAGGCGCTACTGGTGATGGACTCAAAGGCGAAGTGCTTGAAACTAAATCATCAAAACAATTAAATCAATTTCAGAATATTGTAGATGGCGCAGAAGCTAATTGGCTGACATTCAAGTTTGACAAACCACCCAATGTTTTGCCTTTAGAAGGAATGCATGGCTCCGGGGATAGTGGCGGACCTTCTATAACCTATCGAGAAAACAAAGCTTTTTTAGTTGGGCTTTCTAGCTGGCAATTTGCATATGGTGACATTTCCGATTTTAAAGCTGGATTGTATGACACTACAGCTTACCAAGTCAGGGTTTCAAGTTATGTAAATTGGATAATGGAAATAATGCATCATGAATAGCATTCCCCATTATTTGCTTTTAGCTCGATGCTATTTCGATATTTAAACTCAAATTTAAAATAATGAAAAATTTAACACACCTATTTATGCTAGTGCTTTGTATTTTCTTTTTGTCAGGATGCACTTCTATCGGGAGTTACGTCATGTCTAACCCTGACGTGTACCTTTCTGAGACTGAACTTATAAAAGTAAAGCCAAGTGAAATTGGTTTTAAAAAACATACTTTTTGCTCCGCTAATTCGTCGCAGTGCATTACATACTTGGCTGCTTCAGCTTATCAAGCTGCTGATTTTCCAACTGGAAGTGCACCCTATTACAACCTTCATGCGACAGGTAATGGTGTTGAAAATACTATTTCACATAGAATGCCACCTGCTACATTTAATCGGTTTAAAGGCACCGCATTGCTACTACATGGTTATGGTGGTAGCAAAGAGGTAATGATGGCTACGGCTATCTATTTTAGAGCTCTTGGCATGGACGTTGTGATCCCAGACCTATTTGGCCATGGGGAATCAACAGAAGCTTTTGCCTTCGCTGCAAAAGAACATACTATTTTAAACGAACTACTTACACAGCTATCTTTAAAACAAACAGATAAACGTACTATTGCAGTAGGTCATTCTATGGGGGCGCTTACAGCTACAAACCTGTTATCTTCAAAATACATTAACGCAGCTATTTTACTGGCACCCATGATGAGCTTTGAGCTGGCCGCCAGAGAATACTTACCTTACAAATCTCCTCTACTGAACAAACTGTTTCAAAATAAGCTAGGTGATATTGTTAATCAAACGATGACTAACGCGAAAGTAACGGTTCAAGAAACTGACTTACTTTATAAGATAAAAAACACTGAGAAGCCTGTACTGCTAATAAACTCAAATTTAGATACCCTTTCACCCCCAGCTTATTTTTCGTCAATTCAAAATAAACTTGTAGAGAAAATAGTATTTAAAAATCGATCACACTCAAGCTTAATGGTGTTTGATAGTAATGATATAAATGAAGTTGAACGCTGGTTGATGAAGTTATAAAAGCAATTTCGTTGGGTTTCGTTGCTCTTAATCTCTTTGTGAATAAATCACTTAAAGGGTTTTGCCAAAATTCAGAATACATCGGAGAAATAAAACACTCGATAATGCAGTTATTGGTGCAGACTGACAGGATATTTTTCCGTTGGGTTTTCGTTTCACTCTACCCAATCTACGTGTGTTACATAAAAGCAGCGAGAGGTAAACTCAAGCTTACAAGCTACACTCATCTAGAACCTAGTTACCTAGTTACCTAGCACCTTTAACTTTTAACTTTTAACTTTTATCTTTGTACTTATACCTTCCACTCACAAAAAAAGCGCCATTAGGCGCTTTTTAGTTTGCTTAATTAAGCTTACTCAGCAGGTGTTGCTTGTGCTGGTAAGTTTAACTCTGCTTTGGCTTTTAATGCATCGATGAACACCATATAGTTTTTATTTACTTGGGCCATTGTGATGTTTTGTTTTTGCTGTGCTTCAAGCTCGCCTTCAACTGATGCGTTAGTAACAGACTTAAGTGCGACGATTGCTGCGTCACCATTGCTCAGCTCTACTTTATCAACCACTGGCGTGTCAGTAGGGTGAGCCATTTTAAACACTTGCTGTACGATTGCAGGAGACACCGCATACGCTTGGCGCGTTAATGATGCTTCTTGACGTAGCTCTAGGCCTTGCTCTGATGCAACTTCAGTTAAGCTCTTACCCGCTGAAATATCAGCAAATAAGGTTGTCGCTTTTTCTTTTGCAAGTTCAGATGCTTTTTGGCTCACTAAACGTGTTTTGATTTCATCTGATACATCGGCAAGTGCTTTAGTGCTTGCTGGCTTATGCTCGCTAATGCGAACGATAACAACATGCTCGTCACCTACTTCAACAACTTCTGAATTCATGCCATCTTCAAGTACATCTGGTGAGAAGATAGCACTTACAACAGCTGGCGTATTTAACGGCGCTGGTAATTCATTGCGGGCAACAAGTGGCGTGGTCGTTACTTCAACGCCTACGGTCTCTGCTGCATCAACTAAGTTGTCAGACATTTCAAATGCGACTTCGCTCATTTGTGTTTGCTTTTCATAAAAAGCATTCACTTTTTCAGTACGTTCAAGTTCAGCACGTAAGTCAGCTTTAACATCATCGTATGGTTTTGTTTGCTGGCTTTGAACATCAGTTAGCTGAATGATGTGATAACCAAACTCAGACTCAACAACGTCAGAAAAGTCACCTTTTGCATTAAGTGCAAATGCGGCTTCTTCAAAAGCTGGATCCATCATGTCGCGTTCAATCCAATCTAGATCACCGCCCATTTCAGCACTGACGATATCATCTGATGATGACTCAGCTAATGCTGCAAAGTCACTACCTTGTTGCAATTGCGCTAACAAGTCTTCAGCTTTGCTTTTCGCTGCATCGTCGTCTTCGCTATTATCAATTAAGATATGCGATACACGGCGCTTCTCAGGCTCTATATACTGTGCACTATTTTGCTCATAGTAAGCTTTTACTTCTTCTTCGCTTACATTGCTCTGTAAGTCTAGGTTTGCTGCATTTAAATCAATGTAACTTACAGATACTTGCTCAGGTGCTAAAAACTGTGACGTGTTTAGGTCGTAATAATCAGCAATTTCTTGCTCAGTTACTTCGATACCTTCTTGTAACGACTCTTTACTTACCACCACGTAATCAATGCTACGCGTTTGTTGCTGTAAAGCCACTGCACTTGTTAACTCGTTATCAAGGGCAAAGTCAGTGCCTGCAACTGCTGAGATTAGCTGGCTGCGAGTCATTTCTTCACGTAAGTATTCACGAAATGCATCCGGTTGGAAGTTCATTTGACGAATAACTTGTAAGTAACGGTCGTTATTAAATTGCCCACCGATTTGAAAGTATGGCAATTCTAAAATTGCTTTTTTAACACTTTCATCGCTTACGCGTAAACCAAGTTCGTGTGCTAGTTGAGTTTGCAGTTCTTGTTGTACTAGACGGTCAACGACACCTTGGCGAATTTGTGCCATGTAATTTGGATCTGCAGTAATTTGTGCGAAGTATTCACCAAATTGTTGTTCTAAGCGGTTACGCTCATTTTGGTACGCGCGGTTAAATTCGGTTTGGCTAATTTTAACTCCATTTACTTCAGCAACAGGCTGCTCTGTGGTTTGACCTAAGTAACCACCGATCCCTGCTAAAGCAAAAGATAAAATCACCGCGCCTAAAATAACTTTGGCTACCGGTCCTTGCGAACCTTCTCTGATTTTCTCAAGCATTTATATATCTCTATTCTATTCTGAGGCAGAAATCGCCTTGCTAATGTAAAAAAAGCGTATCTTACCAGATACGCTTTTTTTGTTGAAGCAATTGGCGATAAAGATAGCTATTTGTGCTAAAAAGCAACGAGCTTCTTACACTGCCAAAACTAATTCACATAAAACAGTGATTAGCTATTACATGCATCTTTAAGCGCTTTACCAGCTTTGAAAGCAGGAATGGTCGCTGCAGCGATTTGAATTGTTTCGCCAGTTTGTGGGTTACGGCCTGAACGTGCTGCACGCTCGCGTACTGAGAAAGTACCGAAACCTACTAGTGCAACTGAATCGCCGTCTTTAAGAGCGCCCGATACAGACTCGATGAATGAATCTAGTGCACGACCTGCAGCCGCTTTAGAAATGTCAGCGTCAGCTGCGATTTGATCGATTAATTGAGATTTATTCACAATATCATCCTCTTTCATTGTTATTATCAAGAGCGATTGTTTTTTAAACTAACATCACTATTTTGAAAATTTTAGAGCAAACTATTTCATGCTCGTACGATTGTAATTTTTCTTCAGCCTAGGCCACATAAGGCCTAGGCTTGAAAACCAGTGCTTAACTTATCATACCATCTAGATTTGAAAAGCCCTTTAAAGCACTTTTTTTCGGTTTTTTAGTGCTTTTTAGCCGTTTCGACTGAAAAACTCTCAACTGGGTGTACTAACGCCAGCTCTAAAACCTCATCAATCCAAGTAACTGGGTGAATATCAAGGCCTGCTAATACATTGTCAGGGATCTCTTTTAAGTCACGTTCGTTAATTTTTGGAATAATAACGGTTTTAATGCCACCACGATGTGCAGCTAATAGCTTTTCTTTTAAACCACCAATTGGCAATACTTCACCACGTAGCGTAATTTCACCTGTCATGGCAACATCTGCGCGTACAGGATTACCTGTTAAACTAGACACTAAGCCCGTTACCATCGCCGCACCTGCACTTGGGCCATCTTTTGGCGTAGCACCTTCTGGCACGTGCACGTGAATATCACGTTTTTCGTAAAAATCATTATTAATACGGAACGTGTCAGCACGGTTACGTACTACCGTCATCGCCGCTTGAATCGACTCTTGCATTACATCGCCCAATGATCCTGTGTAGCTTAACTTGCCTTTACCTGGTACAGCTGCGCACTCGATTGTTAATAAATCGCCGCCCACTTCTGTCCATGCTAAACCGGTCACTTGGCCAATGCGATCACCATCCTCAGCTTTGCCGTAATCAAAACGCTGCACACCCAAGAACTCTTCTAGGTTTTGCTCATCGATTGTGACTACTTTGGTTTCTTTCTCAAGCAAGATGTTTTTCACCGCTTTGCGGCATAACTTAGACACTTCACGCTCTAGGTTACGTACACCGGCCTCGCGGGTGTAATAACGAATAATACCGACAATAGCACTGTCTTCGATAACCACTTCGCCATCTTTTAAGCCATTACGCTTAACTTGCTTAGGAATTAAATGCTCTTTTGCAATATTGAGTTTTTCATCTTCGGTGTAACCCGATAAACGAATTACTTCCATTCGGTCTAATAATGGACCTGGAATATTAAAGCTGTTAGATGTTGCAACAAACATTACATCAGATAAGTCATAATCAACTTCTAAGTAATGATCTGCAAAGTGGCTGTTTTGCTCAGGGTCAAGTACTTCAAGTAATGCTGATGCAGGATCGCCACGCATATCTGATGACATTTTATCGATTTCATCTAACAAGAATAATGGGTTTTTAACGCCCACTTTGCTCATGTTTTGAATCAATTTACCTGGCATAGAGCCAATGTAAGTACGACGATGACCGCGGATTTCAGCCTCATCACGTACGCCACCTAGTGCCATACGAATATACTTACGACCCGTTGAGCGAGCAATCGATTGCCCTAATGAGGTTTTACCAACACCAGGAGGACCGACTAAACATAAGATTGGGCCTTTAAGCTTATTAGTACGTTGTTGAACCGCGAGGTATTCAATAATGCGCTCTTTCACCTTATCTAAGCCGTGGTGATCGCTATCTAAAATCTTTTGCGCACCGGCTAAGTCTTTTTTCACTTTAGAGCGTTTTTTCCACGGGACATTAATTAGCGTATCTATATATGAGCGAACAACAGTGGCTTCAGCCGACATCGGCGACATCATTTTTAATTTGGCTAATTCTGAATTGGCTTTTTCTTGTGCATCGCTGCTCATGCCTGATTCTTCAATGCGCTTTTTCAGCGCTTCGAATTCGTCAGGTACGTCGTCAAGTTCGCCTAATTCTTTTTGAATGGCTTTCATTTGCTCGTTGAGGTAATACTCACGCTGCGATTTTTCCATCTGCTTTTTAACGCGGGTACGAATCTTTTTCTCAACTTGCAGTAAATCGATTTCGCCTTCCATTAACGCCATTAGGTATTCAAGACGTTCGGTTACGTTTGCGATCTCAAGTACTTTTTGTTTCTCGGGCACTTTTAATGGCATGTGAGCTGCCATGGTATCTGCTAGACGCGGTGCTTCATCAATGCCACTGACCGAGGTGAGTACCTCAGGTGGAATTTTTTTATTAAGCTTTACATAGCCTTCAAACTGGCTAACAGCGCTACGGATGAAGATATCTTGCTCTTGCTCATCAATTTCTTCAGAACTAATAAACTCGGCATTCGCAACAAAAAAGTCATCGTTATCAACAAAGCTTTCAAGCTTCGCACGTTGAATACCTTCGACTAACACTTTTACAGTGCCATCAGGAAGTTTTAATAGTTGCAGCACAGTGGCGATAGTACCTACGCGGTAAATATCGTCTTGCTCTGGCTCATCGACTGTCGCGTCTTTTTGCGCAACAAGAAAAATTTGTTTGTCTTTATCCATCGCCGCTTCAAGGCATTTAATAGATTTTTCGCGGCCTACAAAAAGCGGGATCACCATGTGCGGATACACCACCACATCGCGCAATGCCAGCACGGGGATTTCGACTCGATCTGTTCTCTCAAGCGTCATTATATTTCTCTTCGCTCTTCATTTATTTTAAAGATTACTCAAGTATATGGGGATAACCTAAGTAAAGTTCAACAATTTATGTCATTTGTAAGAAATAAATTATAAAAAAAGGAGCCATTGGCTCCTCTTTGTAATATCAGTGATTAAAATTTATTCTGATGCTGCTTTATCTTGGCTGGCACTTTGATAAATCAAAATTGGGTCTGATTCACCTTTGATCACTGTTTCATCGATAACCACTTTGCTGACTTCTTCCATTGATGGAAGTTCATACATGGTATCAAGTAATACGGCTTCAACAATTGAGCGTAAGCCACGTGCACCTGTTTTACGCTCCATTGCTTTGTGGGCAATTGCACGTAATGCATCTTCACGGAATTCAAGCTCAACGTCTTCCATACCAAATAATGCGCTGTACTGCTTAGTCAGTGCGTTTTTAGGCTCATCTAAAATTTGCACTAACGCAGCTTCGTCTAGCTCAGTTAACGTAGCAACAACGGGTAAACGACCAATAAACTCAGGGATCAGGCCGTATTTTACTAAATCTTCTGGCTCTACATCTTTAAATGTTTCACTTAAAGAGCGGCTTGATGCAGATTCTTTAACGCTAACACCAAAACCAATACCGGTATTTTTATGGCTGCGTTGCTCAATCACTTTATCAAGCCCTGCGAATGCACCACCACAGATAAATAAGATTTTAGAGGTATCAACCTGCAAAAACTCTTGTTGTGGGTGTTTACGACCACCTTGTGGTGGTACTGATGCAACGGTGCCTTCGATAAGTTTTAGTAAGGCTTGCTGTACGCCTTCGCCTGATACGTCGCGGGTGATTGATGGATTGTCTGATTTACGTGAAATTTTGTCAATTTCATCAATATAAACAATACCACGTTGTGCTTTTTCTACGTCGTAGTCACACTTTTGCAGCAGCTTTTGAATGATGTTTTCAACATCTTCACCTACATAACCGGCTTCGGTTAGTGTGGTTGCATCAGCCATTGTAAATGGTACATCAAGTAAACGTGCAAGCGTCTCTGCAAGTAATGTTTTACCACTACCCGTTGGACCAATTAACAAGATATTACTTTTACCAAGTTCAATATCAACTTTAGTGCTTTGATTACGTAGGCGCTTATAGTGGTTATAAACCGCTACCGACAATACTTTTTTGGCGTGATCTTGGCCAATTACATAATCATCTAAATGGTTACGAATTTCTTTAGGTGCAGGCAGTTTATCAGACGTATTGTGCTTTGGCGCAATGTCTTTGATCTCTTCCCTGATAATGTCGTTACACAGCTCAACACATTCATCACAAATGTATACTGAAGGCCCTGCAATGAGTTTACGAACTTCATGCTGGCTTTTGCCACAAAAAGAGCAGTATAACAATTTATTACTTTTGTCGCCGTCTGTAGGAGTGTCAGACATTCAGCTACCTCATCTTATACGTTGGCTGCTAAACTTCTTAGCAGCTATTTCAATACGCTTAACTATACCAAAAATTATTGGCTTTCACAGTGTAAACAATTCAAGTGAGTGCCGTTAGCACTCACTTAGTCTTTTTACTTACTGTCGCGATTAGTAAATACCGAGTCAACTAGGCCGTAATCAACGGCTTGGCTTGCGCTCATAAAGTTGTCGCGGTCTGTATCGCGTGAAATCACATCTAATGGTTGGCCAGTATGCTCCGCCATTAAACGATTAAGCTTGTCTTTAATAGACAGGATTTCTTTAGCATGAATTTCAAAATCAGATGCTTGACCTTGGAAACCACCTAAAGGTTGGTGAATCATCACGCGTGAATTAGGCAAACAGTAACGCTTACCTTTTGCACCAGCTGTTAGTAAGAATGCACCCATGCTCGCCGCTTGGCCAACACAAATAGTACTCACATCTGGTTTAATAAAGTTCATGGTATCGTAAATTGCCATACCCGCTGTTACAGAACCACCTGGTGAATTGATATATAAAAAGATATCTTTTTCTGGGTTTTCTGATTCTAAAAATAGCATTTGCGCTAAAATTAGGTTCGCCATGTTGTCTTCAACTTGACCAGTTAAAAAAATGATTCTCTCTTTTAATAGTCTCGAATATATATCATACGAGCGCTCGCCTTTCGCTGTTTGTTCAACAACCATTGGGACTAATGCATTTAGAGGATCTGTCATACCAGTGTTGTTCATACTTATTTTATTCCTTATGCGCTTATACTTATCCTGAATATAAGAAAAGCATAGTTATCTTTTTGGCAAAATTGAAGGCCACAAACTAAAATGGCTCGGGCACACTGCAAAATACAGAGTAACACGAGCCATTTAATCGTTAGCGAGGACTTAAGTCAATGACTTATTAAGCACCTTGCTGTGGATTCATGATGTCATCAAATGCTTTTTCAACATCAGAAACGTCTGCTTTAGCTAAAATAGCTTCTACAGCTTGCTCTTCCATTGCAACATTACGCATTTGCTGCATAAGTTGATCATTTGCTTTGTAGTATTCTACTACTTCAGTTGGATCTTCGTATGCAGAAGCAACTGTAGCAATTAATGCTTCAACTTTAGCGTCATCAACTTTGATCTCGTTCGCTTTAATTACTTCACCTAGTAATAGGCCAGTTTTAACGCGAGTTACTGCTTGCTCGTGGAACAACTCAGCTGGAAGCTCAGGCATGTTTTTAGCGTCGCCACCAAAACGTTGTGCAGCTTGCTGACGTAGTGCATCAATTTCTTGATCTACTAGCGCTTTAGGCACCTCGATTTCGTTGTTAGCTAAAAGACCTTTGATTGCTTGGTCTTTCACGTTAGCTTTAACCGCTTGGTCAAGCTCGCGTGTCATGTTCTTTTTCACTTCTTCTTTAAGTGCGTCAACGCCACCTTCAGTTACACCGAACTTAGTTGCGAATTCTTCGCTTAGTTCAGGTAGCTCTTGTGCTTCAACTTTCTTCACAGAGATAGTGAATTGAGCAGCTTTACCTTTAAGGTTTTCAGCGTGGTAATCGTCAGGGAACGTTACATCTGCAACTACTTCTTCGCCTGCTTTTTTACCTACGATGTTATCTTCAAAACCTGGGATCATACGACCTTGGCCAAGTTCTAATGGGAAGTCTTCAGCTTTACCGCCTTCAAATACTTCGCCGTCGATAGTGCCTTCGAAGTCAACTGTTACGCGATCGTTCTCGCCAGCAGCAGCGTCTACTTCTGCCCATGATGCATGTTGCTTACGTAGCGTTTCTAGCATGTTAGCTAGATCTTCGTCAGTAACTGTTACAGCAGGCTTTTCTACAGTGATTTTGTCTAAACCTTGAACTTCAACTTCAGGGTAAACTTCAAATGTTGCAGAGAATTCTAAATCTTTACCAGCTTCAAGCGCTTTAGGAGCGAAAGTTGGTGTACCCGCTGGGTTGATTTTTTCAGCTACGATTGCTTCGTAGAAGTTACGTTGCATTAATTCGCCAGCAACTTCTTGACGAACTGCGCCACCGTAACGTTTGTTGATTACAGACGTTGGTACTTTACCAGGACGGAAACCATCAATACGCTGGGTTTTAGACAGTTGTTGTAAGCGTTTTTTTACTTCGGTCTCAACGTTCTCTGCAGGAACGGTGATAGTCAGACGGCGCTCAAGGCCTTGAGTCGTCTCAACAGAAACTTGCATGATATACCTCAATCTTCAATTTTGGCGACTGTTCGCCTTCCTTACAAACACGGTGATCACTATACGCTTGATATGTTAAAAGCCACTTAGGGACGTTTAAACTCCATCTTCACTATACGATACCAATGCTGCTCTGCCCTTCGGGCACTATGTTAAACAATAGACGCGGCATTATAACCTAATATTTATGATAGTCGAGTCATGGGGGCAATTATTTGGTTAGATCACGGATTATAGAAGGTAAATGAGTGAAAAGTAGGCGGTTCAACTGCAAGTTAGCAAGTTAGCAAGTTAGCAAGTTAGCAAGTTAGCAAGTTAGCAAGTTAGCAAGTTAGCAAGTTAGCAAGTTAGCAAGTTAGCAAGTTAGCAAGTTAGCAAGTTAGCAAGTTAGCAATATTTTAGCTTTAGGATTTAGTTGTGCAATATGAATTTTGAATTATTTTTATTGAGAAAGTGGTCGGCGATGCAGAATTTGAATCTGCGACTGCATGGGATATACCCAAACCAAATTACGCTATTGTTTATTAATTTAGAAAGTGGTCGGCGATGCAGGATTTGAACCTGCGACCCCTTGGACCCAAACCAAGTGCGCTACCAAACTGCGCTAATCGCCGATATTGAAGTATGAAACTTCGTTTTCTATTTTGAACACTTAAACGGTGAGTTTAAGACCACGTTAGAGAAAGTGGTCGGCGATGCAGGATTTGAACCTGCGACCCCTTGGACCCAAACCAAGTGCGCTACCAAACTGCGCTAATCGCCGATATTCTTTTTGTAAATTGGGGTGACTGATGGGGCTCGAACCCACGACAACCGGAATCACAATCCGGGGCTCTACCAACTGAGCTACAATCACCACGGCATTTACATGTTTTCGAAATGGCGCACCCAGAAGGATTCGAACCTTCGACCGACGCCTTAGAAGGGCGTTGCTCTATCCAGCTGAGCTATGGGCGCATCGAAAACTTCATAGTTTACCAATAAGCCAATCTATTATAAAAAAATTATAAATGAAAGTGGTCGGCGATGCAGGATTTGAACCTGCGACCCCTTGGACCCAAACCAAGTGCGCTACCAAACTGCGCTAATCGCCGATGCTTACTATTGTCTTCGAGTGACCTCGTTGACAACGGGGTGCATAATAGTGATTTGACTGGATTAGGTCAAACCTTTTTTTAAGAAAATAAATCAATCGGTCATTTTTAGTTCACAATGTCTAAATATTGTAAATATAAGCTAAAATTCGACCGTTTTTTATAATAGTGTGGTTTATATAAAAAAAGCAACTTGGCGCTTTGGCGCTTTTCTGCGAAAATAGCACAACTATATAGCAAGGCAAAATTAGGCTGCGTAAAATCAGTCACGTTTACCCCTTTTAAAACGATAGGCTCTTGCTAAGTATCAGTTTCAAGTTAACTAACCCCAATTAAAGGTCACCCATGACGGCAAACATCATCGATGGTAAGGCAATAGCTAAACAAGTACGAAGTGCTGTAGCAGAAAAAGTAAGTGAACGCGTAGCCAAGGGCTTACGTGCACCAGGACTTGCAGTTGTGCTTGTAGGACAAGACCCTGCAAGCCAAGTTTATGTTGGTTCGAAGCGTAAAGCCTGCGAGGAAGTTGGTTTTGTATCAAAATCATTTGATTTACCCGCAGATACCTCAGAGCAAGCACTACTCGATTTAGTCGATGAACTGAATAACGACCAGACAGTCGATGGTATTTTAGTTCAGTTACCATTACCTGAGGGGCTTGATGCAGAAAAAATTCTTGAGCGTATTACGCCACTAAAAGATGTCGATGGTTTCCACCCTTATAATATCGGCCGTTTAGCACAGCGTATGCCTGCCCTTCGCCCTTGCACACCAAAAGGTATTATCACCCTACTAAATTCAACCGGCGTTAAATACAAAGGCATGCATGCTGTAGTGGTCGGTGCATCAAATATCGTTGGTCGCCCTATGGCGCTAGAGTTACTCCTTGCTGGTTGCACTACAACAGTGTGCCATAAGTTTACCCAAGATTTGGAAACTCACGTACGCCGAGCTGATTTACTGGTTGTTGCGGTAGGTAAACCTGAGTTTATACCGGGCGACTGGGTGAAAGAAGGTGCGATGGTTATCGATGTAGGTATCAACCGTTTAGATACGGGTAAATTAGTGGGCGATGTACAATATGACATTGCTGAGCAAAAAGCACATTTCATTACACCTGTCCCTGGCGGTGTTGGCCCAATGACGGTAGCAAGCTTAATTGAAAATACACTAGAAGCGTGTGAGAAATACCACAGTTAGTTACTTTATTTAAAGTATTAAAAAAACCGCACAACTTACGTTAGTGCGGTTTTTTTATCTACGCTATCTGATTACTTACAAACGTCTGCAACAGCGTTTGAGAAGTATTCGATATTTGCTTGGCTAATACCAGCTACGTTTACACGGCTAGAACCAACAATATAAATACCATACTCTTTTTGTAAGCGCGCGATTTGCTCTTTATTAATGCCAAGGAATGAGAACATACCATTTTGACGGTCAATAAATGAGAAGTCTTGTGCAATGTCTTTCGCTGCTAAGCTGTCTTTAATTAACGTACGAAGACCATTAATACGATTACGCATTTCATCAAGCTCACTGTGCCACTCTTGCGTAAGTTCTGCGCTGCCTAAAATAGTGTTTACGATATCGGCACCATGTGCTGGCGGCATAGAGTAAATACTACGTACTACGCTTAACATTACTGAGTTAGAGATATCAGCAGTCGCGCTATCTTTGGCAATAATTGAACATGCACCAATACGCTCACGGTATAAGCCAAAGTTTTTAGAGCATGAAGAACAAATGATCAGCTCTTCAACTGCGTTAGCTAAAATACGCAAGCCGTTAGCATCTTGCTCAAGGCTTGAACCAAAACCTTGGTAAGCAATATCAACAAGTGGTGTAAAACCAACTTCTTTTGCAAGCTCTGCTACTGTGTTCCACTGTGTTTCGTTTAAGTCCATACCGCTTGGGTTATGACAACACGCATGAACAAGAACAACATCACCTTTTGGTACTTGCTTGAGTGTATTGATCATGTCATCAAATAACAGATCTTTGTTTTCGTAATCGTAATACGGGTATTCTTTTACTGTTAGGCCTGCCGCTTCAAATAAGCTGATGTGGTTTGCCCATGTTGGGTTTGTTACCCAAATAGTTGCACTTGGGTTACAGCGAGCTATAAATTCAGCCGCTACACGAAGCGCGCCTGTACCACCTGGAGCCTGCGCGGTACGAACACGGTTTGCAAGTAGTGCTTGGTGCTCACCTAATAAAAGGTTTTCCATTTTTTGACAAAAGTCTAAGTTACCCGCTAAACCAATATATGATTTGCTGGTTTCATTTTCGAGGCGAAATGCTTCTGCCTTTTTAACGGCGCTTAATACCGGCGTATTACCTTGTTCGTCTTTATAAACACCAACCCCTAAGTCAATCTTATTTGGGTTAGTATCTTGCTTATAGGCCGCCATAAGGCCAAGAATAGGATCTGTTGGTAATGGTTTTAATTCTGAGAACATTGACTATCTCTTATCATTATTTAGGGGTTAGCTGTTGCACTTAGCTTAACATAAAATGTGACTAGCGTGGCTAGTGTTATTTACACTAAAAAGTGAGGAATTTTAATACAGCATGCAATTAGTAGTGCTAGCGTTTGCTGATCAAAAAAATCATTATTGAACGCCTCGCCATCGACTATGCCAACACAATTGTTTTGCTCATCAAATAAAGGTAAACATGCCTCTGCTTTTACTTTAGGATCGCAAGTATAATACTCGCCACCAGCTGCCAAGTATTGCTCAACATTGTTAATCACTCGACCCTTTGCACTCAATGCCACTTGAACATTATTACTTCCTGCAGCAAATTCTTTGGTTAATGGAAATAAAGGCCTGCTAGGTGCGCCAAAGTAGGCTAATTTTAACAACTGTGCACCTTCATCTGTGGCAGTATTTTGATAAATACCATACCAATCCACTCCAGTTTGCTCTACCACATAATTTACGATGCGTTGTAACTGTGTCAGTTTTTCAGTGGTGTGTGAGTCTTGCTTTAAATAATCGGTTAACTTAAATGGTGCTTCTTGTAGGTAACCAAATAAACTGCAAGCGCCGCCTTCACCTAACTCAGGTATTTGATATTCCCAGTTTATTGCTGGGCGATCATTGTTTGATAAATAACTCTCAAGCTTGGTAAGCTCTGAAGACACTAACTGCTGTGGCACATCAAGTTGTGCAAGTGATAAATAAGAAGAAACCATCTAGCCGTCCAAACATCCAAATAAAGCGAGATAATAGCATGTCATTAATCACTGTACTAGTGCTGAATCTAAGTTAGCTTATAACACATTTCAATTTGGTTACCTGAAGCGTTATAACCTACGTGTTCGGCTATTTCCTCTAGCAATGACAGCCCTCTGCCATGTTCACGCGCTAAGCTTTGGGCGCGATGATTGTTGCAAGTAAAGCCATTGCCTGAATCACAAATAGTAAAATATAAGCACAAAGATTCAGGACAATAGCGAATATCAATAATGATCATTGCTCCTTGTAAGCTCGCCAGGGCCGCTTCTCTTTGCTGGTAAAACTCAAAAAAGCCATCGTCATGATTTTTTATATCGGAATCAAGCCCAAGTAAGCCATGATCAACGGCATTATTATACGCTTCTGATAAAAGTAAAAAGATATCCGAGCGATGTGCTTTTAAACCACTGACCCTGGTAATAACATCAACAACTTCAAGTACAGGATCTGTTTGTTTGATTTGCGCAGAGTTTAAGCTCAGTGAGAAATTAAAAGGGAGCGGCGAGTAAGTTTCAGCTTCGGCTTTACTTGATGGAACGGGTAAACAATTAAAAAGCACCAAACTTAAATCATCTTGTTGCTTAGAGCCTTTAGCAAACTTAGTAACTTGTTCAATTATATCATGACAGCTTACTTGCGTTTTGCTGCCTAGCACTTGAATAAATCGTTGTTCACCAAAGTATTCATCTTCGTCATTAGCGGTTTCAATTATGCCGTCTGTCGCTAAAACAATTCGCGTTGTATTATCCACTTCAAAATGAATTAACTCTCGCTCGAATTCATCAGCATCCAAAACCCCTAGGGCCATATGTTGTGATTCTAATGTTTTTAACACCTTACCTTGCTGATCAATCACATACGCATCGGGTAAACCGCCAAGCCAAGCTGAGATGCTTTTTCCTGAGCTACTTAATTCAATGATGGTCGCCGCGCAAAACATATGACCAGGCAGTAACTTGGCTAATACCGTGTTGACTTCATGAGCGATATCGTTAACCGCCATGCCTTTGTTGACCATGGTGTAAAAGACTTTGGAAGCAGGCAGCGCACCAACTGCAGCAGCAAGGCCATGGCCAGTAAAGTCACCAAGCATGCAGTACAAACTACCAATTGGGCTTTGCGCAACTAATAACATATCCCCATTAAACATAGAGGCAGGAGAAAGATGAAAATCAATATTGTTGCTAAATTCATTTTGGTTTTCTAATGCATTATTAAAAATGTGCTCAACAATCTCGTGTTCTCGTTCGGTTTGATTGTAATGGTATTCTAATAAGGCGTTTTGCTCATGGGCTTTTAAGCTAAGCTCGCGGGTTCTGGCATGTGCATTGATTTTGGCAGTAAGAATGACCTTATCAAAGGGTTTATGAATAAAGTCATCACCGCCAACGGCTAAGCAATGCTCTAAACTATCTTTGTCTTCTAACGAGGTGATAAAAATAATAGGTAAGTAAACATCTTTACTGCGTTGCTTTATTTTTGGGGCTGTTTCATAGCCATCCATCTGTGGCATTAATACATCTAGTAACACCATATCAATTGAGTGGTTATCAAGCACAGCAAGTGCTTCAATACCATTGTTTGCTGTTGTCACCTCATGACCTTGTTGCTCTAACATAATACTGAGCAATGAGCGATTTAGGGGCTGATCATCAACAACAAGTACATGCATCAGTCGATATCAAATTTCTTGTCAAAGCGCGAAATCTGCAATATTTTTTTTAACTGAGGCTGACAATTACTAATATGGATTGCATCAACTGAGGTACCTAATGTTTTCTTCATATTAAGTAACATACCCAGCGCAGAACTATCCATATAATCAGTTTCGCGAAGATCTATAACCACTTTTGCCGTTTTATCCCCGATTTCAGCATAAGCTTGTCGAAACGATTGCACCAAATTAAAATCAAATTTGCCTCTAATTTGGATTGTTAGTGTTGTGCCATCTGCCGATGCTGTCTTACTTAAACTCATACTTAATTCCTGATAAGATTATCCATTCTTTAAAGTTAATATAACCTTTTAAGACTAAATTCGCCAAAAATAAAAGCGTCTTAGTGTAAATTTGTTATCATAGAAGCCATTGTTTATATAACTTTTTCATTACAGGTTTAGTATGAGTGACAATAATCTCGTTTATTCAACAGAAACTGGTCGTATTAGCCAACCAAAAGCAACTAAAGAAGTCGCTGGTAAAGTATTTAAAGACGGTGCTTTGCGAATTGAACGTCAAACTAAAGGCCGTAAAGGCAAAGGTGTCATGCTAGTAACCGGTATTGATAGCGAACAACATGACCTAAAAAAATTAGCTAAAACAATCAAAAGTAAAATGGGCCAAGGTGGCGCAGTTAAAGACGGCATCATCGAAGTGCAAGGCGACGACCGCGATAAACTCAAAGCCATACTTGAAGCACTTAAATTCAAAGTGAAAATTGCCGGCGGCTAAGCCCCTATTTTATGGCGTTTAGTAGTATTTAATGAGTGATTCATGACAATCTGAGCAACGAGTTTGAGCGATAACCGAACATTGAGGTGAGCCGTCATTAGCCTAGTAAGAATATGAGTAACTACCCCTTTACCACATATTTAAATAAGCTAAAGTAGGTATAATATATAGCTGGCAATAACTTATAGTATTTTCTATTAATGTAAGTTCATAAAATAAGGACGTTTTCGCGCTAAAATAGGGAGGGTCTGATCTGATAAAATTGTTAGAACTATGAGGTGAATTGTGCCAATCATTGAAGAGGAACTATCGAGAGTTGATGAGCTTTGGGATCTGTTGTCACCAATTGGAACATTTTCTAATAAACTAAAGAATCCAATTTTTCGCGGGCATGCAAACGCCTTATGGAATTTGACTCCAACTGTTTTTAGAGATGATATTATCTTAAAATTTCATCGAAAAAGAATGGAGTATTTGAGAACCTCGCAGGTAATTGAATTCGAGTTTAGTTTACTTCACGGTTTCCTATTTGGCTGTGATGAGCAAGGAATATCGATTCCGCATGATAGCCATGATTTCAGAAGTTCAATGGATTATTCGACAGCGATGGCTCGATATGCTGATTCAACGGCAGGATGGCCACATAAAGAATTCCATTCTATATTAGCAATGGCACAACATCATGGAATACCTACTCGATTATTAGACTGGAGTCGCAGCTCTCTTGTTGCTATGTATTTCGCTGCTTCTCAAGTGTTGAATTCAAAAGTTGAAACTGAACAACGCTTAGCTGTTTGGGTATTAGATGCAGATAGCACTACTCTGGCTAATATCGGTTTGGAAACAGTTTCACCTGCAGGCAGTGTAAGTGGGAACTTGGCAGCACAAAAAGGTTTATTTTTATTATATAAGGAGCCGAGCAGCACTTTCTACACAGATGAGTTTTGCCCAGAAACCGAAAAAAGTTTAATTGATAATTTATTGGCTAATAACGCAAAGGTATATAAGTTTACACTTCCTGCAAACACTGCCGGTGAATTATTACTAAGGTGTATGAAGTTCAACGTATCGGCTACAACTCTATTTCCTGGTGTTGACGGCGTAGCTAAAGGAGTCATGGAATTTAAGTTAGCTAAACGTCAAGCTGGTATACTCTAGAATAGCTCTAACAAGTGACTATGATGCCACCGTCCGTTTATGGCGCTTTAAAGGCAATTGATAATACTAATTCCTAGTTTAAGTCAGGCACTGTTATTAATTAATAGCTGTCAGCGTATGTTTTTACAATGCCCAAAACGCGAGATAAACTCGCGCTTACAAGATACTCCCCCCTAGCCCCTAGTTACCTAGTGACCTAGCACCTAAAATCTAGTTACCTAGCTCCTAAAACCTTTTAACTGGACTTCGCTATGCTCAACTCAACTACAATCGCTTAATTTAACACAGTGCAAACTGACAGCTTACGGCTAACCACTTACAGCTCAAGATCAAAACACCATTGCTTTACCGCGACCGGAAGCTTCTGATCCTGCATCAAGTTTGCCATCACGTTCAATAATCACATGCATATCACCAAAGCGGCGCTCATCTAATGTGTAACCCATTTTTTCTAGTGCGCTGATAACATCAGAAGCTAAACCGCTGTGATGGCGAATCACATTTTTCGGCCATAACTGGTGATGAAAACGTGGGCTGTTCACCACTTCTTCAGCACTCATATTAAATTCAACCGCGTTTAAAATAGACTCATATACTGAGCTAATAATCGTCGTGCCGCCCGGTGAGCCTGTGACCATTTTGACTTTATTGTCTTTGAGTAAGATAGTTGGCGTCATTGAACTCAGCATACGTTTATGTGGCTGTATTTCGTTGGCTTTGCCACCAAGCGCGCCAAAAACGTTCATCACGCCTGGTTTTGCACTAAAGTCATCCATCTCATCATTAAGTAAAAAGCCTGCGCCTGCCACCACTACGCCACTGCCGTAACCTAAGTTAATCGTTGTGGTGTTCGATACTGCATTCCCCCATTTATCTACAATTGAAAAGTGAGTCGTTTGTTCGCTTTCATACAAACCTGGTTTAATGTCTTCAGTGGTTGATATTTTATCAAGTGTAATGGTGCTACTGCGCTTTTTAAGGTATTCACTGGCAATCAGCTCTGTTTGTGGTACGTCAAAAAAGTCTGGGTCACCTAAGTACTCTGCCCTATCGGCAAAAACGCGTTTGCCTATTTCAGATAATAAATGAATATAGGCCGTTGAATTATGCTCAAAGCCTGCGCTTGGCTTAGTTAATTCATACATTCTTAGCCATTGTAAAATAGCAATGCCGCCTGAGCTTGGAGGAGGTGATGTTAAAACTTCATAACCGTTCCAACTGGCTTTAATAGGAGTCCGTGATTTTGCTTGATAGCTTTTTAAATCGGCTTGCGTGATTATGCCGCCATGTAACGCCATAAAATCAGCGATAATTTTAGCGGTTTCGCCTTCATAGAACCCTGCTTTACCATTATCACGAATGCGCTTAAGTGTCGCGGCAAGCTCTAACTGCTTAAAGTTTTGCTTTGCTTTAGCGCTGGCAAAATACTCAGCAAAATTAATCGAAACGTCTTTTTTAGCCATACGAGCTATGTAACGTTCGATGCTGCGGGCAAGCTTTGGATGTACAATAAAGCCATGTTCGGCAAGTTTTACAGCGGGTTCAACTAAGGTTTTCCAATCAAGAGTCCCGTGTTTTTTATGAGCAAGCCACATACCTGCAACACTGCCAGGCACACCGCTGGCATGAATACCATACACAGAGCGATGCTTAATAACATTGCCCTGCTCATCTAAATACATATCGCGATGTGCCGCACTCGGTGCTGTTTCACGATAATCAATAAAGTCACTTTCGCCGTCTTTTTGGATCAGCATAAAACCACCGCCACCAATATTCCCAGCTTCAGGTAGGGTTACAGCCAATACAAATTGTGCCGCGATAGCCGCATCAACGGCATTACCGCCTTGCTCTAGAATAGCCCTTGCGGTATCACTACTATAACTGTCTGGCATGGCAACCGCAGCTTGGCTCGTTTTTTCTGCAGCACTCAGCATTAGATTTAGCTGAATTACCATGAAGCTCAATAGAAGCAAAATCTTGCCACGAGAAAACATAGTTCATTCCTTTTTAATTTTATTTTTTAACTAAATTATTTCACCATTAATGCATATTGTACCGCGCTAGGTCAAACGACAATTAAACTAACTTTCGATATAGCACAGCAGGTAGCTCACCTTCGTCATCTATATGAGTGTAATTTTTAATAAATTTCATGGCTAATTTTTCCATGACTTTAATAGAAGCTAGATTGTCTTGTAACGCTGTCGCACTAATAGCATGCACTTGAGGCTGCTGAGCAATACAATCAGCTATTGCTCTAGCCGCTTCACTAGCAAACCCTTTGCCCCAGCTTGAGCGTTTAAAACGCCAACCAATTTCAATATCATTGTAGTTAGGCGATTTAGTAAAGAAGTCCATCGGCCTGATAAGCACCCAGCCTATAAACTCATTTGTTTGCGTAATATTCACCTGCCATAATCCCCAGCCCTTTTCGGTATTGCGATACGCTTGCATACGCGGAATAAAGACCTCTTGAATTGTCTGCATGCTACTCACTTTGCCTCGTGTTAAGTGCTGCATTACAAGAGGATCACTATCAAGCTCATGCAGTAACGGGGCATCATGTTCATCCATTAGTTTAAAGGTGAGTCTTGCTGTTCTAGGTATGTTCATATTTTTACCTGTATATTGCATGTTTTTAAATTATTACTAAAATTACTTTACCTAAGAATGACAGTCTTAGGAACACTCCCTTTTTAATAGAGAACAAATATGAAAAAATTTGCGAGTTTAGTTTTGTTAAGTTGCGTTATTCTCAGCGGATGTGAAGATGCTAATGAGGTAAAAGAAGATGCTGCAGAAGCCAAAGCAGAGATGCAAAAAGCATTAGGTGATGCGTGGGATGAGGTAAAAGATACCACGAATGAATTCAAGGGTGAATCACTTGACGAGCTATTAGATGAGAGTAAAAAGCTTGGCTTAGACATGTACGATGATGGTAAAGAAGTTGCCCTTGATGCATGGCTCGAAAGTAAAGAAGCTGCAGGTGAATTAACTGAAAAAACCAAGCAAAAAGCGCAAGAGCTCGCCCAAGAATTACGTGAAGCCCGCGAACAGCGCGAGCAAGATAACGATAATTAAAACTCAAGCTTGGTAACCTGCCTGTTTTACAACCGTGCCTGTAAAGCTTTCAAATAAGCTTTGCGGGCGCTCAACTCTTCAAGTTTGCCCTGATATGAATACATTTACTAATATCAGCAAATGATAGCCGGATTTCTGTTAATAACTCAATTGAGTTTGCAAAAGCGCTTGATAGCACCAAGATCTCCCATAAGCTCGTTATATACCCTGATGATAATCACGGATTACAGAAAAACCATTCAGCCGCAAACCAAGAAATAATCAACTGGTTTAATAAATACTTATAAATTTAAGCTACAGCCTTATTGTTATGTTATGGGCCAGTCATGAAGCTGGCCTAACCTTACATTACTAAAAATTAAAGTCAGAACGAAACTTCACTGTGCCTAGTGTAAGATTAACTATAAAAAACGCTTTTAATTAATGGCTACTTAGATTAATCTAAATGAGAATTATTAGTAACGGCCTTTTTTATGTTTAAGCTACTCTGGCAACGCCAATGCCCTTGCTGTAAAAAACCAATCAATTTATCTGATCGGCTATGCTTATTACAACGCGAGCTAGTAACCTGTAAATATTGCGCTAAGCCATTACAGCCCAACTTTAAAACAATGCTGTTTAATGCATTCTGGCTCAGTATGAGTGCATCTTGGATAATAAAACTAAGTACTCAACTCAATTATGAGTGGGCGCTCATTGTCGCTTTATTCTGTTTAGCGTCTATCCTTCCGGCATTAGATTTATTATTTGGTCTTGAAGAACATAAATTTAATTAAATTTAGACCGACTTTATAAACGTCACCTAAGGACAATTATGAGAAAACAAAGGCCGACTAACTTGGCCATAAACACGATTGCACTGCCAGTCACAGCTTATGCATCTATTTTACACCGTGTCAGTGGTGTGATTGTGTGGTTTGCAATGATTTCATTGCTGCTAGTTTTATGCTGTGCATTGCAGTCAAAACAAAGTTTTAACGATATTAAAGCAGCTGTTAATGATTACTTTATATTGCAGTTTGTCATCTGGGGCTATTTAACAGCATTGAGCTACTACTGCTTAGGTACTTTAAAGCATATAGTTCAAGAGTTTGGTTATTGCGAAGAGCTTGACAGCGGCAAAGCAATTTCATGGCTAGTGATCGTTTTAGCGCTAGTATTAAGTATTATCTGTGCAGGATGGGTTTGGCTATGACCAGTATTGTAAAATCAGGCGTAAAACAGTGGCTGTTACAACGCATATGTAATTGTTTTATTGTACTTTACAGTATTATGCTGATTGGATTAATCATTGCGACACCTCTTGATAACTTTACTGCGGTTGAGTCATTACTGGCGCAAAGCTGGTTCAAATTAGTCAGTACGGTGTGTATTTTTATATTTGCCATTAATAGCATACTTGCTGGTTGGCAAATAGCGGGGGATTATGTCAAAGGCGCTGTTATTAATAAAGTATTCAATGGGCTGTGTATTTTATTTACTGTTGCTGGTTTATTAGTTGCTCTGATGATTTTGTGGCGATAAATAGAAAGAGCTAAGTTGTAAAACTTAGCTCTTTTGACTTGAGTTCAAAGCATCACTTCTTTTTTATCTTTTGAGTAACGTAAGCAAACCACCAATTCTTAAAGCATTCGTTAGATCATAGCTGGCATTAATGTAAACAGCATAGCAACAGTCACTGGTTAGTTTTCACCCTATATAGCCAAGCCACTTCAAGATACAAAATTCAGCGTTTTACAGGAGCTTAATATCAAGACGTTACTTTGCAAAAATGGGGGTCCCTTTTAATAAGTAATAACGATGAAAGTAAGTCCCTGTGAAACGTCCAAAGGGTTGGTTTTGGTATAAACACTGTAAAAAATACGATTGAGAAAACGTGTCAATCCGGTACTGACATTGATAATATCTGTAAATTACACCTAACTAACTGAATGTTTGAGTATAAAAAAACCGGTAACATCGCTGTTACCGGTTTCTTTGATATGGTGCGGTTGGGGGGACTTGAACCCCCACGCCCGAAAGCACTACCCCCTCAAGGTAGCGTGTCTACCAATTCCACCACAACCGCATTTTTAAAGCTTTCACTTTAACTGTTAAGCTTGTTAGTTTACTTGAGGAATGCAAACCACTTAACATTATTCTATAAATTAATTTGGTACGTCAGATTTCTCTTTCGTAGATGTTACTGGAACATCGCTATCAGCAGGTGTTACTGTTTCAACAGCAGATGCTGCTTCTAGGTTTTCCCACTCATCACTTTGCTTAATTTGATTCGCGGTTAAGTTACCTAGCACAATACTTAGCACAAAAAAGATTGTCGCTAATATTGTGGTTGTTTTTGTCATGAAGTTACCCGCACCTGATGAACCGAACACAGTTCCTGATGCGCCAGCGCCAAATGACGAGCCCATGTCTGCGCCTTTACCCTGTTGGATTAAAACCATACCAACAAGTGCAAGCGCGACAACTAAATAAACTACTAATAAAATTTCGTACATCTTATACGGTCCTTTTTGCACTATTACAGATTGCAGTGAATGAATCTGCTTTTAGACTAGCGCCACCAATCAGGCCACCATCTATATCTGGCTGTGCAAATAATAATTCGCTATTTTTTTCATTAACGCTGCCACCATAAAGAATGGTCAGCCCTTGTGCTAAATCGCTGCTTAAAGTAGCAATTTTATCACGGATAAATTTGTGCACGCTTTGTGCTTGTTCAGGCGATGCAGTCTTACCTGTGCCAATGGCCCAAACGGGCTCGTATGCTATCACAGAATCTTTCAGTGCTGCTAGACCTAATTTATCAATTACTGCATCAATTTGTGCAGCAACCACTAATTCAGTTTGTTCTTTTTCACGTTGTTGCTCACTTTCACCTACACATAATATAGGGGTTAAGCCTACTTGCTGTGCACGCGCAAATTTATTCGCAACTGTGTTATTGCTTTCGCCGTAAATACTACGGCGCTCTGAGTGACCAACTAATGTGTACTTAGCACCTAAGTCTTTAATTAGTTGTGCGTCTACTTCACCGGTGAAAGCACCTGGCTCATTTTCCGATACAGTTTGCGCACCTGTTGTTACACCTTGTTCAATTAACGAAGATAACAACGGGTAAGGAGGAAATACTACAACATCTAAATCAGCTGATTTGATGTTATTTACTGCAACAGATAACTGATTAACAAGCTCTAACGAGCCATTCATTTTCCAGTTCCCTGCTACCATTGGCTTGCGTGTTGCCATTTTTCCACTCCAGATTAGAAAGCGGGCGAGATAGTAACTCGACTCGCCCAAAGTTACAAGAGGTTATTGTTATCAATCAGTTTGTTTGCTCATAGATTCGACAACTGCAGCAATTTTTCTTGCGCTATCAAGGACTATTTTTTCTTCTTCAGCTTCAACCATGACTCGTACTACCGGCTCAGTGCCTGATTTACGCAGTAATACTCGGCCTTTGTCGGCTAATTTAGTTTCAACTTCCGTAACTGCAGCAATTACTTCTGGTGCTTGCGTTGGATCCGTGCCCGCTTTGTAGCGCACATTAATCATTTTCATTGGGTATTTAGTAAAACCGGCACCTAAATCTTTCAACGTGCGGTTTTGTGCAACCATTGCGGCTAATACTTGTAAGCTTGAGATGATACCATCGCCCGTGCTAATAAGGTCTAGATTCAATACATGCCCAGAGCTTTCACCACCAATTTTCCAGCCTTTTTCCTGCAATAGTTCCATTACATAACGGTCGCCAACTTTACTACGTTCAAATGCGATACCTTTGGCTTTTAATGCGTTTTCTAGGCCCATATTAGACATAACCGTACCAACAACACCACCACCTAAAATATCATCTTGGGCAGCCTGACAGGCTATAATATAAACGATATCATCGCCATCAAATACACGGCCATTGTGATCAACCATCATGACGCGGTCACCATCACCATCATAGGCAATACCCACATCGGCGTTATGCTCGAGTACTTTACGTTTGAGTGCATCAACGTGGGTTGCGCCACACTCTAAGTTGATATTTACACCATTTGGTTCACATGCATGACAAATAATCTCAGCACCTAGCTCACGCATAACTGATGGTGCTATATGGTAAGTGGCTCCATTAGCGCAATCTAATACAATTTTTAGCCCTTCAAGTGATAAACCTTGTGGGAATTGGCTCTTACAGAACTCAATATAACGCCCATCTGCACTTTCTAAACGGCGTGCTTTGCCTAGCTTATCAGAAGCAACACAGGTCATAGGCTCGTCAAGCATCGCTTCGATTTGCAGCTCAACATCATCACCGAGTTTTAATCCTCGGCCACAGAAAAACTTAATACCATTATCGTGATAAGGATTATGTGAAGCGCTGATCACAATACCCGCTTCAGCGCGAAATGTTTGTGCTAGGTAGGCAACAGCCGGTGTTGGCATTGGTCCGAGTAAAACGACATCGATGCCTGCGGCGATCAAGCCTGCTTCGAGTGATGTCTCAAGCATATAGCCCGATATCCGCGTATCTTTACCAATAATGACTTTTTTAGTGCCGTTTTGTGACAATACACGGCCAGCAGCCCAGCCAAGTTTAAGTGCAAATTCAGGAGTGATTGGAAACTCTCCAACCATGCCACGTACACCATCAGTGCCAAAATATTTTCTATTGCTCATTTGATATTCCTTGTTCGCAAGCTTGCCAAACAGCAAGCACATCTGCGGTTTCTTTTACATCATGTACTCGAATAATTTTTGCGCCTCGTTGCGCAGCTATGAGTGCACCAGCTAAACTGCCGGCAAGGCGCTCATCAGTTGTTCTATTTAGTAAATTACCAATCATTGATTTACGTGAAAGCCCTGCCAACACCGGTAAATTAAATCGATTAAATTCATCAAATCGTGCTAACAATTGATAATTGTGAGTCAAACTTTTTCCAAAGCCAAAGCCTGGATCTAGAATAAGTTGCTGTGGCTTAATGCCCGCTGTTTTACACGCATCAATACGTTGCTGGAAAAAATGATTAATATCTGCAAATAAATCATTGTACTGCGGGTTACTTTGCATGGTGCGAGGCTGGCCTTGCATATGCATCAAGCAAATAGCGACATCTTTAAACTGGGCTGCTACGTTAAGCGCATCAGGCTCTTGCAGAGCCCGCACATCATTTATAATATCAGCACCAGCAAGTACTGCCTGGCGCATAACTTCGCTTTTGCTGGTATCAATTGAAATGATACATTCATTAACAGTTAAATCTGAGTGAGCTCTTATCGCTTTTATTGCGGGAATTACACGGTTTAACTCTTCTTCTAACGTGACATCAGGTGCGCCAGGGCGTGTCGATTCACCACCAATATCTATTATGGTTGCACCATCGTTTAAGAGTGTTTGAGCTTGAGTGACAGCGCTGTCTGTTTGGTAGTATGAACCACCATCTGAAAAGGAGTCAGGTGTAACATTTAAGATCCCCATAATGATTGGGGTGTCGAGGTGCAACTTACGACCCCGCGGTAAATTAACTGTGGTCATTTTTCACCTTCAATACATCCATTGCATTGATTATTCTTTTTGATACAAAAAACCCCGGTAGCCCGGGGTTTTTAGGTAAGCTATTTTAACTATTATTCAGCTTTGTCATCAAGGTTTGATTCATCTTTTTGCGATGATTCTTGATCTTTACTCTCAGGTTCAGCTTTTACTTGAGCTGGTTCTGGCTTTTTATCGTCTGAATCACGTCTGTCATGGGCATCGCGAGGCTCGCGCACTGGTTGACGTGCCATTAAGTCATCAATTTGTTTTGCATCAATTGTTTCATACTTCATTAATGCATCTTTCATCGAATGTAAGATATCGATATTCTCTTTAAGAATATCTTCCGCACGTTGGTAGTTTCTATCAGAAAACAAACGTACTTCAGTATCTATTACTTTTGCAGTTTCATCCGACATGCTCATGGCACGGCCACCGCCGCCACCCATATACATTTCATTCTGATCTTCTGCATAAAGTAACGGCCCAAGTTTTTCACTCAAACCCCACTGCGTAACCATTTTTCGTGCAATATCAGTAGCACGTTCAATATCGTTACTCGCACCTGTGGTTACTTTATCTTCACCATAGATAAGTGCTTCGGCAATACGTCCACCATAAAGACTTGAAATCATTGACTCAAGCAATTCTTTAGAATGACTAACACGGTCTTGCTCTGGTAAGTACATAGTTACACCAAGGGCGCGGCCACGAGGAATAATAGATACTTTATAAACAGGATCGTGCTCTGGCACTAAACGACCAACAATCGCGTGACCCGCTTCGTGGTACGCTGTCATTTCTTTTTCTTGCTCACTCATCACCATGGTCTTGCGCTCAGCACCCATCATGATTTTGTCTTTAGCAGCGTCAAACTCAGCCATGCTAACTACACGCTTATTACCACGAGCAGCGTATAAAGCAGCTTCGTTTACAAGGTTTGCTAAATCAGCACCTGAGAAACCTGGCGTCCCACGGGCAATAACAGCCGCTTCTACGTTATCGCCTAGAGGCACTTTACGCATATGAACTTTTAATATTTGCTCACGACCACGAATATCAGGTAAACCAACCACGACTTGACGGTCAAAACGACCAGGACGAAGTAACGCTGGATCAAGTACATCAGGGCGGTTAGTTGCGGCAATAACGATAATACCTTCGTTGCCTTCAAAACCATCCATTTCTACTAACATTTGGTTTAGGGTTTGCTCACGCTCATCGTGACCACCGCCCATTCCTGCACCACGCTTACGACCAACGGCATCAATCTCATCGATGAAAATGATACATGGCGCTGCTTTTTTAGCTTGTTCAAACATATCACGAACACGTGACGCACCAACACCCACAAACATTTCTACAAAGTCAGAACCTGAAATAGTAAAAAACGGTACTTTTGCTTCACCGGCAACCGCTTTGGCAAGCAATGTTTTACCCGTTCCAGGAGGACCTACCATCAGTACCCCTTTAGGAATACTACCACCTAGCTTTTGGAACTTAGACGGATCACGTAAGAAATCCACTAATTCGGTCACATCATCTTTCGCTTCGTCACACCCGGCAACATCAGCGAACGTTGTTTTAACTTGGTCTTCGCTCATCAAGCGTGCCTTGCTCTTACCGAACGACATAGCACCTTTACCGCCACCGCCTTGCATTTGACGCATGAAGAAAATCCATATACCAATAAGCAGCAACATCGGGAACCATGAAATGAGTATGCTTGCTAAGAACGACTGTTCTTCAGGTTTAACACCTTTAACATTCACATCACTTTTTAATAAGTCATTTAAAATGTCTTTGTCATAAATAGGCATAATGGTTTGAAAACGCTCACCATTACTTTTAGTGCCAGTGATTGTGCCACTGGTACTTTCAATTGCCACTTCTTGTATAGCGCCATTACGGGCGTCTTTAACAAACTGACTGTAACTAGTTTGACGATCGATTTGATCGCCACCATTAAAGCTCTGAAAGACTGACATTAGCACAACTGCAATTACCAGCCAGAGTATTAGATTTTTCGCCATATCGCTCAAGGGGTTAACCTCTTGTATCCAATTAATTTAAATTCAACTACACGCCTGACAACTGTACTACAGTTTGTAGCCTGTCGCTACTATATATACTTCACGAGAACGAGCACGCGAGGCGTCGGGTTTGCGTATCTTCACTGTTTTAAAGCTATTACGTACATCTTGTAAATATTGATCAAAACCTTCACCTTGGAAAACTTTAACAATAAATGCACCATTTTTCTTCAATACTTGGTGACACATATCCAGTGCAAGTTCCACTAAATACATACTGCCTGCTTGGTCAACAGAGCTATTACCACTCATATTCGGTGCCATATCTGAAAGCACCACATCGACGTTTTTACCCCCGATACGATTTAATAACGCATCGAGTACAGCTTCTTCTCGAAAATCTCCTTGTAAAAAATCAACACCTGCCAGTGAATCCATTGGCAATATATCACACGCAACAACTTGGCCTTTGGCGCCAACTTTTTCTGCTAAATACTGGGACCAACTACCGGGTGCTGCACCTAAATCTACCACGGTCATTGCTGGGCGTAGTAATTTATCTTTATTTTGAATTTCATCAAGTTTAAAAATCGCACGAGAGCGCCAACCTTTCTTTTGGGCTTCGTGAACGTAAGGATCATCAAAATGTTCCTTCAACCAACGCTGTGAACTGGCTGAATGTTTTTTATTTGTCATAAATTAACACGCAACTAATTAGTAATATTCTCTAGATGGCGTTAGAATACCCTTAATTCAAGCCATATTCAGCAAAATTTGTAACAACATGAAATTATCGAACAAACAAAAGCAGTTTTTAAAAGGTCAAGCACACTCTCTAAAACCAGTTGTATTACTTGGTTCAAACGGTTTAACCGAAGGTGTTGTGGTTGAAATACAAAGTGCATTAGAGATTCACGAACTTATTAAAGTTAAAGTACCCACTGACGATCGTGAAACTAAAGCCTTGATATTTGAAGCAATTGTACGTGAAACTGGTGCAGAGAAATTGCAAACAATCGGTCACACGATTGTGCTTTATCGTCAAAGTGAAGAGAAGAAGATTCAATTGCCGCGCAATTAATTTTTTCAGTTTCTTAAAAAAACCAGCGAAAGCTGGTTTTTTTATAATTAAATTTTACGACGAAGAAAAATGTAAAAGAATCTGCAATCGACTAAAAATTCATTCTTAAATCACTCAAATGATAATTTTTCCCTGTCCGCTGTAGTAAGAAGTAGCGTGAAAATTCTGATTCAAGCATTTTACTAACCGTTAATTCAGAAATTAAAGCCGCTAGTTCAACACTCGTATTGCTATGACCAATGACAATTACGGTGCCTTGTTGTTGCAAAACCTGCTCTTTAAACGCTACCAAATCTCGCGGATCATAAATATTAATCTTAACAGCAAAGTGCTTAGCTAATTCACTTGCGCTCTCAACTGTACGATTATAATTAGTGCTATATAACGTAACCGTTTCAGTATCGGGAATTAAGGCTGGTAATTGCAGCGCCCTTTGCTTTCCAGCGGTTGTTAAATGCGGGTTTTTGCCTTCGCCTTTTTCACTATGACGAAATAAGAAAATATTTTCAGGTGTGGCATAAACCACGCTTGTATAAAAAATAATTAAAAAACTCAGTAAGTACTTCATTAATGATCCTAGCGTTATTTCTGCCGGCGTTTATAAGCAAGGGCTCGATCAATAAACTCTGTGGTAAGCTCATTGATCAAACCTGTTTCCGCATTTAAAATCAAGCTAAAACCAATGTTTAAATGCGGCATAACAACGATATCACTACGATAGCCTTGCACCCAGCCACTGTGGTAATAAAGAGTTTCATTATCATAATTATAAACCCGCCAACCTAAACCATAGTAAGCCTCTTTAAGGTGTTTTTTCCACACTCTACGACGTAGCTCTTTTTTAGTATGGGTATAAGGGCGAGTTTGATCTGCTAGTACTTCAGGCGACAACACACTTGGGTAGTAACCCAGTTGTGCTTTAAGCCATATAGCCATATCACTGGCACTGGCGTTAACACCTGCGGCAGGAAGCACTTTATAGTAATTTTGTTTTAATCTTGCCGTATGCCAACGCTTACGCCCCCTAACATGTGGGTGGGCGTAGTTATTATCGGTTATCATTTTTTCATAGCCTAAACTAGCATCATTCATTTGCAATGGTGCAAAAACAAATTCATTTAACCAGCGAGCATAGCCCATTTTAGTGCTTGCTTTAATTACCTCATCAACCAAACTAAACATCACATTTTGATAGCCATAACATTGTCCAGGTTTACAAATGGGCTCTACACTTAAAAGCTTAGCGACAATATCAGGGTAACTCATTCTAGACTCAATCAAGTTATCATATGCATTGGGCACTAAACCTCCTGAATGGCTCAATAAGTGATAAACCTTCAAGTTGTTTTTATAACTCGTATTACTGAATTCAGGAATAAATTTACTAACAGGATCTTCGAGAGAAAAGCGCCCTTCACTGGCGAGTTTTGCTGTAAGCGAGCCTGCAAATGTTTTCGATACTGAGGCTAAGCGAAAGCGGGTATGGGCATCAACCTTGCGCCCCTTAGAAAGCTTTGTAACACCCATCCCTTTTACAAAAATATTATCAGGGCCGTTTACTATAGATAATGCTCCTCCGGGGATCCCTTTGCTTTTTAATTTTAAAGCTAAATGCTTTTCGTAATCAATGACAAGTGATTGCCACTGTTTATCTGTTGCATAACTAAGCCTAGAAAACAACAAGGTAAGGAGAAAAAGGGTATAAACCCAGGGCACAAAATACTTCATTTTTTATTATTATTATCTACATTGAGAAGATTCTGAGTCCATAATACCATGAACTTTTATTAAGACTAACGTACAATATCTAGATTCATGAATTTTTAAAGGGTTTATTGTGATTATTCGTATTCTTATTATTGCTGTTTTTATCTTAACAACTACAGCGTGTGTTACCGCCCCACCGCCAATAGCAGCACCATTAGCAATGCCAGCAAAGCCATCTTTGAAAAGCCAAAGCTACCAAGTTGAATACGCAACTAAACATGCTTCCCCTAAAGTGAAGTCGGTGCAGCTACCGGCCCATAAAGTAACTCGTAATCAAACAGTAAGAATAGTTGCAGATAAAGCCAGTGTTACAGATACGTTATTCACACAAATACGCGATGCAATAACAGCTATTGATTTACGTGTTGCTGATCAAGGCGTGACTGATTACACCCTATCAATTCATCAGCTTGAACTTAATTTTATTGATGACACCAAATATCAAATACAAACTCCTAGTGAAACAACGACTACATTTGAAAAAGTCGCGATGCTTTACCCGACACAACAATGTGCCACAATTAATGCACAAGTAAGTATGCGTCTAACCCACAGAGCTTCAGGTGATGTTGTGTGGTTTGGTAAATCATCTATTGATAGTGCCAGTTTCCACAGAGAGCCTCTTATATATAGCTTTGTACAAGAGCAATTAATCAGCAATGAATTAGAAGTTGCATCTTTTATTCACGAACAAAATACAGAGCAAGCGCGTATGGCTCGCGCAAATCAAGATGTCAGTATTCCTGAATATAAAACCATCAGTAAAATGAGCAACTTAAATAAGCTACAAGGCCCCTGTAATCGTACTGAGATAAGCGCTTTGACACCAATGATGCAGTATTATTTAACCAGTATTTTGATTGATAAAATTAAAGTGCTGTAAATTAAATACGATTTCATACATTTTTTTACAGATAAAAGGAACTCTTTGACAATATAATACACTTACTTACTCCATTTACGCTGCTGGAAAACAGATGCTGCATAATCAATTAACACCATATTTGAAACTTATATTTATCAGTATGTGTTTATGGTGCAACACCACGACAGCAAGCAACCGCTACTATGCAGATAACACCCTTGAGCCCACCAGCGGATTTGCATGGGACTGGAGTGCTGGAGCGGGTTATTATATTGAAGACTCCTTCTTGGTTGGCATGGACTCATACAACGATGGCTTAGAGCTTGACCTTAACCTTGCGTTATCTTATGACCGCTTTTACCTCGATATAGATCACAGCCAGCTCAGTGGTGGTGTGATCGTAGGCTATAGTATAATTGAACAGTTTAATTGGGAACTGGATATAATTGGTACTAATGTTCAAGCAGGCTTTGATGATACTGGCCTCGACTTTTATAACACCGGCACCATAGAAGAACTTGCCGGTATTCATACTCGCAAATATGATTTTAATACCGGGCTTCGCTTAGCCCGTCGTTTTGAAAACTCACAAATATCATTTGAATACCTCCATGATATTTCAAATGCCCACAACGGCTGGGTAATGAATTCGTTTTTTAGTCATATTCTACCTTGGCGAAATTGGGAGTTTCGAACGGGCGTAGGTATCAGCGCATTTTCAGCTGATTTTACCAATTATTATTTTGGTATCACGGCAGATGAAGCCACACCAACAAGACCAATATACAGCACGGGCACATCAGGTAGCTTGATCTTTGAATTTCATGCCGAATACCCAATTAACCAACATTGGGTATTTTTAAGCGGTTGGCTATCAACGTGGTTCTCTGACGAAATAGCTAATAGCCCCATTGTCTCGCAAAGCTATCAACATAAAGCCATGGTAGGCGTGCGATATGTATTCTAAAACTCTTACAATCATGTTTTGTTTACTGGGGGCTAAATCGCTTTTAGCCCACGGCGAACAAACGCAAGAGAATAACCTTCTCGCTGTGCCAGACACTTGTGTTGCGCTTCGCGAAGGACGGAACTGTTACGCTGATGTTGCACTGAATTGGCAGCAGCCTGAAATTGGTAATTACTGCCTACGCGATGCGACTTCAAAACATATAATGCAATGTTGGTTAAGACAAAAATCAGGTCAATTCAATTACGCTTTTGATTCTGTTGAAACGATTGCCTTTGAGCTAATCAATAGTGATAACGGTAAAATAATCGCAACGACTCAAGTTCAACTACAATGGGTTTATCAAAACCGTCAAAAGAAACGTCGCTGGCGACTTTTTTAAAGAGAATTTTATGGATAATTACGGCACCATTTTACTAGTAGAAGATGACAGCTCCCTTGCACAATGGGTGGCTGAGTATTTAACTGAGCAAGGTTACACCACGCAGATTTGCGCTCGTGGCGATCAAGTTGTAGCGCACGTAAAACAATTAAACCCCGATTTAATTTTACTTGATGTCATGTTACCTGGCCAAGATGGTATTAGTGTATGCAGAGAGCTTCGTCAATTCTATCAACGCCCTATTATTATGCTGACCGCACGCGATGATGAAATGGATGAAGTGATAGGCTTAGAAGTTGGCGCCAGTGACTACATAATGAAACCTGTCAGACCCAGAGCATTACTTGCACGTATTAA
This sequence comes from Pseudoalteromonas mucoides, assembly GCF_049257175.1. Lineage (NCBI taxonomy): Bacteria > Pseudomonadati > Pseudomonadota > Gammaproteobacteria > Alteromonadales > Pseudoalteromonadaceae > Pseudoalteromonas > Pseudoalteromonas mucoides. The sequence continues at coordinate 128,446 of NZ_JBMMUC010000004.1, read as the reverse complement.
AGCTGCGCTGCGTCTAAATAATGATGCATCAGATAACAAACAAGACGACACGATTATCGAAGTCGGCTCATTAAAAATTGATACCCAAGCTCGAAATGTATTTATTAATAATGTAGAGCAACCAATTTCGAGTGCGGAATACTTGTTACTACAATACTTAGCAGCTAATGCAGGGCAAGTTGTTTCGCGCGATGCGGTATTTAAAGCAACCAAAGGACGCGAATATGATGGCCTAGACCGCAGCGTAGATGTGCTTATTTCTGCACTGCGTAAAAAGTTTAATGATGACTCACAACACCCAGAAAAGATAAAAACTATTTGGGGCCGAGGTTACCTACTTGTTGCCAGTGCATGGTAAAGATAAAAGCGAGCCGAGGTTGTAGCAAGCAATGAAAAAGTTTTATATTTCATTACTAGGCAGTGCCCTACTTTCAATTGTGGTACTTGGCTGGCTTATCGATGCATTTAGCCAACAAACCTACAGTAGTAAAGATGAGTTTGAACTGCAAAGCAAACTCCTAATGGGCTTTAGCCAACAAGTAACAACTGTTGCTGCACAGCAACGGGCTGCTTTTACCCAGCAACTCGCAGCTCAGTTTTCTTTACCTCTAACATACAGAGCTACTCAAGCACTCGCATTACCAACTTCTTTAGTCAATGAAATGAATAAAGATGGCGGTCTTATCCTCGAAGATCAACAAGGTTTTTACTTGCTCTACAGTAACAGTCAACTTGCGCCTTTTCATTTAAAGCTACGATTAGAAAAACGCCAAGAACTTACACAGCAAAATGATATGTTACTCACTTTACTCTTTTATGCGGGTTTATGTGTCTTTATGGGCTTTATTATTGCGCCGCTTGCTAAACGCTTAAGTGTAGTGAATGAAGCTGCTAAACAGTTCGCCAGTGGTAATTTACAAGCACGGATCACGGTCTCCCATTTTACTTATATTAAAGACGTCGAAATGACATTTAATCGCATGGCTAGCCAGATTGAAAAGCTGCTTGATGAAAACAAACTCATGGCGTCCAGTTTATCGCATGATATTCGCACGCCAATTGCATGCTTGCGATTTGGTTTAGACGCTGCACTTGATTGTACTGACGAACAAAAAAAACAAAATTACTTATCAAGAATGGAGTCAGATTTAGATCAAATGGAGTCAATGCTTAAAAGCTACTTAGCATTTGCCACTTTAGAGCAAAAAGCGACACAACTGACTTATACACACACCCAGTTAAATGCATATTTAACCACTGTAGTACAACAGCTTGAGCCTAAAATTATTAAGCAGCAGCTCGATTTGGAACTAAACTGTAGCGACATTAGTATTTATGCCGACTTACATTGGCTTGCGCGAGCAATCAGTAACTTACTCAGTAATGCCTGTGATTTTGCTAACGAAAAAATAATTCTATCTGCCTATAAACAAAACCGCACAATCATCTTCACTGTCGAGGATGATGGTCCAGGCATTGATGAAAACAACTGGCATAAGGTGTTTAGTCCCTTTTTTCAAGAGCAAAGTCACCGTAATCGAGGCGATCAAAGTTATGGCTTAGGGCTAGCAATTGTTGCCAAAGTTGCTGATTGGCATCATGGTTCTGTTATTGTGGGGCGAAGTAAACGGCTTTCTGGTGCGTGTTTTACTCTAAAAATACACGACCCGACTAAAATGTAATAATTATGTTACAGTTTACATTTAAGCTTTAACTAGGATACTGTTTCTATACAGTAACTTAGCCATTAATTTCAGGTTTGCATGGATTAAAATTAATCAAACGATAGCTTGTCATAATTGAATGCCTAAATAAGTGCTTTTTATTTTTTAGCATTTACAGTAGATTGTCACCGCCGTCACACAATAGAGAAGTAATAATAATGAGCGCAGTTAGAGGGGAGTTCAGCTCCCGATTTGGATTCATCATGGCCGCCGCAGGCTCAGCGGTGGGTCTGGGAAATATTTGGGGATTCCCCACCCAAACGGCCAGTAATGGCGGTGCAGCATTTTTGGTTGCTTATCTTATCCTTGCTTTTTGTTTAGCCTATCCAGCATTGATGGCTGAACTGACAATTGGCCGCCATGGCCAAGCAAATGCAGTTTCCTCTTTACGTAAAATTTCGAATTCTGACACACAAAAGCGGTTTGCCTTTGTTGTTGGCTTTGGTGGGATTATTTGTGCCGGACTAATTCTAAGCTTTTATGCCATAGTGGCAGGTTGGATGATAAGTGCGACTTTTGCTCCCATCGCAACACTTAGCGGTAGTGATAGCGCTGCCAGTTGGTTAAGTGAACAATCACTATCAAGAAACCTATTATTTACCGCAGGTTTCATAGTATTAACCGTTGCTATTATTAGTCGTGGCGTTGAGAATGGCATTGAAAAATGGTCAAAACGCTTAATGCCTGCACTATTATCTATTTTATTTGCGCTGATTGTTTATGTAATGATGCAAGAAGGTGCAATGACAGGTCTTAAAGCCTACTTAGTGCCTGATTTTAGCTCAATTCTAAACCCAGAATTATTAGTTAATGCTTTGGGCCAAGCATTCTTTTCATTGTCACTTGGGACCAGTGTGATGATCATTTATGGCTCTTATATCAGTAAAAAAGAAAATCTTGTGTCACTGGGTGCTTATGTAACCCTAATTGATGTATTCATCGCCTTTGTTGCGGGGTTACTGATTATCCCGGCCATGTATGTAGCGCAAGCACAAGGCGTTGAGATTTTCAGTGATACAGGTAAATTGCTATCAGAGGACACGCTAGTGTTTCAGGTATTACCGGCGCTATTTGATGGTATGGGCACAATAGGCCTATTTGTGGGTTTTGCTTTTTTTGCGTTAATGAGTATAGCTGCACTCACCTCTTCAATTTCTATGCTTGAAGCTCCTGTATCATATGCTGTTGAGCGCTTTTCACTAGATAGGGTAAAAGCAACCTGGCTAATCGGTGCAATAATTACCTTGGTAAGTTCAATCATTGTAATTAACTTTGGCGCTTTATTTGGTTTAGTAATCACTATAACCACCAAATTTGGTCAGCCGCTACTGGGCTTGATGTGCTGCCTGTTTGTTGGCTGGATTTGGTATAGAAACTCACTACTGAACGAAATAAAACAAGGCTGCCCAGATGTAGCTAACAGCTTATTTTGGAAAATATGGCCTTGGTACATAAAGTTTATTTGCCCAATTGCAATCGGACTTGTATTCATTAACTCTATATTTGGTTAATAATTAAATCCATCAGCTAAGCTGATGGATTTTTTAAAATCATATCTTGATGTTCAATACCGTCTTCTAAATAGGGTTGTGCAATGGCTGTAAATCCAAAACCACGATAGAAATCCAGTAAGTAGGTTTGCGCACCTATATACACATCCTTACTGGGCCATTGCTCAATGCAAACAGCGATAGCCTGCTTCACTAATTTATGCGCAAGTCCACTACCACGCTGTGATTCATTGATCAGTACCCGCCCAATAGCACTGTACTGTTCATTTTTAACATAGCAACGGGCATAAGCACCCAGTCGCTCTACATCAAACCAATACAGGTGTTGTGTTGCACTGTGGCAATCGACTTCATCTAGCTCTGGGTATGCACAGGCTTGCTCCACTACAAATACATCAATTCTCCCTTTAGCAATAATAAACAACTCTTTGGTTGTGAGTGCAGAAAATGGCTTAACTGTTAAATTCATAAAAAACCCTGATAAAAAAGCCCAGGCTATGCTGGGCTGTGTAAGCTATGGTTAGTAGTGGTTTAAGCAAATAAGCGCTCAAGTTGGTCGCACAATTGCGAAAGGTTAACATGGTCATGCTCTATAGTAAGATCAACATAACCATCACCACGAAACGCCCTGTCTAACTCAATTAAGACGTGAGTTTTATGCGCTTCAGGTACAAAAGATAGCTCAACTTCTTGCAGACCAAACAAGCTACGACTGTTAGGCTTATATTCTAGCTCTTGATAACAACCCGATACCGAACTAAATGTTGAAGCGCGTAAAAAGCCCTTTTCAACATCAGCTTTAACCAAACTAAAACCCAGTTTATCCATTGCTTGCATAAATGTATTAACAGCGTCATTAGGGTAAATATGCAGATGATCTTTATCACTTGGATCAAGCGCTAAATCAATATCTAACCCCGTTTCAAGCCAAACATGAGATTGATTATAGCCAGCGTTAATTTCTGTAATAGGTGTTTCTGAGTGCAAGCGTGCTTCAAACGGAATATGCTTTTCTTGACCTGGCTCTATTGTACCAATGTCTGTGATGCGCCACTTATCAATCACGTGATTAGTAAAATAGCTGCCATCCTCGCCTTCTACTTTGACACGAGTCATAAGGGCAAGATCAAGACCTGAAATCTCTTGGCTAACATCGCCTGCGGTTATGACGATCTGAGCATTAAACTTTTGTCCTGGTTGCAGGTGTTCAGTTTCTAAAATGGTATCAACTTTTGCTGCACCAATACCAACTGATGCAAGAATCTTTTTAAACATCTATTTCTCCTTAAGTACAGCTTACTCGCTACTAAAGTTGCACTTAAAATCCTTTGTTACTGCATCTTAACCACATTTAAAAGCGTATGTCAGCGAAAAAGTAGTGATTTCTTTATATTTTCAGCTAAAAAATGTGAAAGAGAGTGTTTTTCATACAAAGCAAACCTGAATTATGTTGTTTTCATAATCACATTACATACTATTTAATTTCAAAAATGCTGATCTTTCGATACACTGTTATACCAAATGAAGTCACACTAAGTATTATGGAACTATTATATTTTGCAGCAGCCTTTGTCTGCGGTTTTGTCGTTTACCAACTTAAGCTTCCACCATTAATTGGTTTTTTAGTTGCAGGTTTTGCGTTAAATTTAGCAGGATTTAAAACCACTGAGTTACTCAACTCAATTGCTAACCTAGGTGTAACTTTACTGCTTTTTAGTATTGGCTTAAAACTTCGGGTCGCAAACTTAATTAAGCCACAAGTCTGGGCTCCCGCTTCATTACATATCATTTTTAGTAGCTTACTCTTTTGTGGCTTGATGCTTTTACTTGGCTCGCTTGCACTCCCTTTATTTAAAGAGCTGAGTTGGCAAAGTGCCTTATTAGTCGGGTTTGCGTTTAGTTTCTCTAGTACCGTATTTGCAGTGAAAGTGCTTGAAGAGCGTGGTGAAATGGCCAGCCTCCACGGTAAAATTGCTATTGGTATCTTAGTTATGCAAGATATTTTTGCCGTCATCTTTTTAGCCATTAGTACAGGTAAAATACCTAACGGCTGGGCATTAGCGCTGTTTGTATTATTGCCTTTGCTTCGCCCTATCATGTTTTGGATATTGAATCGCTCTAAACATGGTGAGCTCTTACCCTTGTTTGGCTTCTTTTTTGCTTTAGTTGTTGGCTATCATGCTTTTGAGTTTGCAGGCCTGAAAGGTGACTTAGGAGCGCTCATTATCGGCATGATTTTCGCACCACACAGAAAAGCCAGTGAGCTTGCTAAATCACTCCTCAACTTAAAAGAAATTCTCTTAGTTGGATTTTTCTTAACCATTGGCTTAGGCGCTGAGCTGACAATTAACTCACTATTTATCGCTTTAGTTATCGTATGTGTATTGCCATTAAAAGTGGTAGTTTATTACATGCTAACCAATGTATTTAAATTACGTGCCCGTACATCTTTATTAAGTGCGTTTACGTTAACAAATTACAGTGAGTTTGGTTTAATTGTATGCATGGTCGCAACAACGAGTGGTATGATTACTCCAGAGTGGTTGGCGGTTGTGGCCATTGCCGTGTCGCTTACATTTGTTATTGCCTCACCACTGAATAAACGCTCCAACGAAATTTACGTTAAAATTGAAAAATGGCTGCTACGGTTTGAAAGCCCAACCCGTTTAGCAGAAGAGTTACCTGTTAACCTAAACAACACAAAAATCGTTATTTTTGGTATGGGTCGTATTGGAACCGGTGCATATGAAACAATCAATGTTACTCATCCAGGGGTTGTTGCTGGTGTTGATATTAAACCTGAAGTAGTCGATAAGCACATTAGCCGTGGACGTAAAGCCCTACTCGCTGATGCGACCGATCCTGACTTTTGGCAACGAGTTAATCACTCCCATGTCGAAATGATCATGTTGGCTATGCCAAAGCACATGCAAAATATTTTTGCTCTTGAACAACTCAAAGCTTCTGGCTATCAAGGACAGGTGACTGCTATTGCAAACTACCCCGATCAGCAAAAAGAACTAGAAGAAATGGGTGTTGATTCGACCTACAACTTCTACCTAGAAGCAGGTAGTGGCTTTGCTGAGCATGTTAAACAAAAATTATTTTCTTAATGGTAAACACTAAGAAAAAATAGTTATCAGTACCAAACAAGGAACTGATAACTATTTTTATTTAATATTCATTGAGTTATATCTAGACAGCTAAAGCGGCCTTATTTTAAGTACCCATTATAAAGTCAAGTACATTTACAAAGCTTTACATCCAAATTGGCTTTCCCCCCGTAAAACAGAGTAAACTGCGGTCATTGATAATTCGTAAGTATCTATTTTTAACACAGAAATTAATTTTTTATGTGCACATAAACATAGTCAATTATTTTTTAATTTTTGCAATGTTAAAGGTTTTTCTATGAAATATAAGTTGAGTTTACAGTTTACAGCAGTGGCTGATGATTCCAAAACCTCTAAACTAGTCGAGCTGCAAAATCGCCTAGACGAAATGCAAAATAATGGAATGACAGCGATGACTATGCGTGATGTGCTTTTCCATAAAATGCTTGATGTGTATCAGGTACCAAGTGATCACTTTTTACGGAAAAGTGAAACACCGCATCGTATTGACGATCCATCAATCATTAATCGCTTAAAGCAATTAGGCTTTGTAAAAAAACCAAGTTATCAAATTCATTAAGCAAACAGCGAGGCCTACTCCCTCGCTTAAATAGGCTGTTTCTTGCCCGTCACAGCCTATTTTCTTTTCTTATAATGTTATAAGCTAATCAGCTAACTATATTTGCCTAAGTTGAAAATGGACCCCGAACTACTTAAAAGTGCCATCAATACAAAAATGCCATTTGGTAAATACGCTGGCCGCCCTTTACTATTACTACCCGAACCCTATCTAGTATGGTTTAAACAACAAGGCTTTCCAGCAGGACAACTTGGTAGCCAATTAGCCATGATGTATGAAGTCAAACTTAATGGCTTGGAAGAAATGTTAATGCCACTTTTAAAAAATAAAAAATATTAATTTTAAAATGAACTTACTTACAAGGCTGTAGTCTATTACTTTGCTACTTGTTGATTTTGGTTTAAACCATGAAAAAGCGCCTAATTGGCGCTTTTTTTATTGCTACTTATTCAATCGAACTGTTAGTTTCGCGCCACCAAAAGAAGAGTTGCTAACTTCACAGCTTCCTTGGTGCCAAGAAACAATTTTAGCCACAATTGCTAGACCTAAACCAAAGCCGCCGGTTTTTTTATCTCGACTTTTATCCAACCGTGCGAAGGGTTTGAATACAGTTTCCCATTGTGATTGTTCTATACCTGGGCCATCATCTTCTACTATCAGCAATATACTCTGAGGCTCATCCACAAGGCTAACTTTAACTTGATGCTGTGCATACTTAAGCGCATTACCTATCAAATTTTGAATGCAACGTGCAATAAAGTGACTATCGCATACATAAACATAATGTTGTGGTAAGTTTGTCACTAATTTTACTTCGGTAGCAAAATTGAGTTTAGTGATGACACTTTGTACTAGTTGCACTAAGTCATATTGCTGCAATGTCATGTTTGGCTGTTGACTATCAAGACGAGCATAATCTAACATCTCTTTTACTAAAGACTCCAATTCGATAATATCTAGCTGCATAGTATCGATGTAATCGAACGATTTTTCATCGGTTATGCGCTCCTCAAGCATGGCCAGAGCAAACTTTAGTCGCGCTAAAGGTGTTCTAAATTCATGTGAAACTGATGACGTAAGCTCTTGATGAGCATTCAATAAGTGCTGAATACGAAGCTGCATCGCGCTTAACGTGTCTGTAATAGGCAGAAAGAACGACTTTGATGATTCACTTAATTCAAAATCTTGTGAGCCATCAACCGCTTCACAAGCTTGTCGCAATTTGGAAAAGTCCCGCCACAGTAGGAAGCTCCACAAACCAACTGGGATACCGACGACACACAACAATAATAAATATGGCCAAACAGAAGAAAACGCAGGTGCTGAGACGTCTATAGGCCCAATTTGCAATAACCGCTCACTATCGAGTGCGACATACCAAATGGCGCGCTGTTGCTGATCAAATAGATAGATATACTGCTTATTTTGTAATGTCTGTTGTTGAACTTCTGGCAGGACTAAATCTTGCTTTGGTACTATATTGCTGCCGAAATTTGCCGATATATGGGCAACACCTTGTTCTGTTTGAGCTAGTAGCCAAAGGGATTGACCAAACTCATCATCGAGAGATAATTGTTGTTGCGAGTCTTCATAGGGCCAAAGCTGTTCAATAACCCCGCTAACTAGAAACAGGGAAACTATAATATACAAATATAAACTTGCAAACAGTTTCCCCATTAAGGATTACATCCCCCACGCATCTGAGACAAATAAGTAACCCTGTCCCCAGACTGTTTTGATACGATAAGGCTTATCGCTATTATCACCTAGCTTTTTGCGAATACGAGATACTCGTACGTCTACGGTGCGGTCTAAGCCATCGTACTGGCGCCCTATCATGTGCTGATGTACATGCTCACGACTTAACACTTCACCTGCATTTGATGCTAATAACCAAAGTAACTCAAATTCATGAGAAGTCAGTGTAATTTCACTGTTTTTTAAGCGTACAATTCGGCTCGTTTTATCAATATTCAAATCACCAAATTGAAGCTCTTCAGGCACTTTAATTGTTGCTTGACCACGTCTAAGTAAAGCACTTATACGGGCTAACAAAACACGAGGCTCAACAGGCTTAATTACGTAATCATCCGCGCCTAACTCTAACCCTATTACTTGGTCAAAATCCTCACCTTTTGCAGTAAGCATTAAAATAGGCAAACTAAATTTATCTCGCACTTGGCGACACACGCTAAAGCCGTCTTTGCCCGGCAACATAACATCTAGAATCATTAAATCTATTTGGTTGTTTTCAAGGTAGTCAAATACCTCATCACCACGGTCAAGTACCGCAACTTCAAGGCCATTACTTTCTAAGTAATCTCGTGTTAATTGCTGTAATCCTAAATCATCTTCAACGAGTAAAATTTTTGCCATTTGCAGCTCCAGAATTAAAAAAAGCTCCACGGAGAACGTAACCTGCGCCGAGTAGTTTTAGCATGAGTGCTTTGTACTTCAATGCTTGCGGCCGCTATAGGTTTTTCCGTGTGAGAATTGATCAAGGAGTATATGGTTTCAACCTGAACATGCGCTTTATATTCAAAGTGAGTAAATTGCATTTTTTGCCAGCATTTTAACTGTTGCTTTTGCTGATACAAACACACGTCCATTGCCTGCGGCAATGTGATTGTAAACTTTAAATCAAGATCACAAAAATCTTGTTGTTCTGAAACCACACAGACTTTGGGTGATACGCTAAGCTTACCTTTTTTTGCAACTGCATTACTTGGCCAAAAAACCAAAAATACAGTGTACACAGCACAATGTAGATACTTCATATTAAAAAATATGATCAATTCCTATAAAAGCAGTCATTGAATACGTTTGCTCGAACAGCGGACTGTCATCTAAAGCAGAATAATCATAATATGCCAAATGAAAACGCACTGAATTGGCCTCACTTAATGGCCAGCGGGCGTCTATTTTAGCATAAGGCTGCCAGCTACTACCAACAGCAATTGCACCATATGAGCTTTCTTTTTTTGCTACCCCATAAAAATAGTCATTCAGTTTGGCTGATTTATACCAAATACCTAGACTTGGCTTTATTTGTAGTTCACCTAGTTTACGGTGCATCTGCCATTGTAAGGCTGTGCGCCAACCTTCATATACACCAGATACATCAGCTAAAGCCTGCATAGAAAACACATGTTGATGGTGAATATAATGGTAGCTTAACCCCGCATCCAATGCCCACTTTCGTTTATCTAATTCATTTATGGCTATTTTAGGCTGTTGTTCTAGTTGCTCATTCTGTACTGAACTTAATGAGTTCGATGTCGATAAAGCGAATATGTTGCTTGGGTGCCAATCAACAAAAAAGCGCGTTTCGGGATTTAATTCAGCAACGAGGTTAAATACATGGGGTGAGTCAGGTTTTAAACTGTAACCAATACGGCCGTTATCAAAAAAGAATTGTTCGGCGTAATAAGCAACTTCAGGGAGCAATACTAAAGGTAAATCATCACCACCTTGCAATGGGTTAGTCATAACACCTAGCCCAGTATTTAAACTGAGGTGCCACTGCCCTGTGGTAATATTCTGGCTAGGATCAACTTCGGATTGTTGTGCAAAAGATGCAGTCACAAGGCCAAAAGAGATACTAACTACTCCCAGAATATAAGTTATCAACTTCATTGTTTTTCTTATATAGATTAGAACTACTGATAACGCCATAATAGCAAGGTATTAATCACTTATCCCTAACTGATTACAATCATTCACACTTTTGATACATATGTACTTAAATCATATTTAGCGAAGTACTATTTATTTCCTTCAACTCTTGCGCAATATCCCACAATGCTGTTAAGGCTGGATCACTGAGCTCTTTTCTTAGTACAGCAAGTCCTATTTCAAAACCTGCTGGTGCTTCACATTGATCGTTAATTATTTGAACTTTATCTTTTAGTGGGGAATTATCTAATACGATCTTTGGCACCATGGCTATACCCAAGCCCAAGCTCACCATGGAGACCATGGCTTCATGACCAGCCACCTGAGCATAAATTTTCGCGTTAATATTGTTTTTACTCCACCAATGTTCTAATCGCTGTCGAGTAAAGCCTTGCTCAGGAACAATAAACTCTAACTGTGACCAGTTGATAGTATTGCTAAAATTGGCCAGTTTTTCAGTAATGCTACATGGGCTTCTAGGCGCTATAAAAACCAATGAAGAATAACCAATACTGGCAAAAGCGATTTGTGCAGGTAGCCTATCTGGTTTGGCAGCAATGGCCATTGCTTCGTGAGAATCTAACACACGATTAATAGCTAAAGCAGGATCACCTGTGTTGAGCTTTATTTCAATATGTTGATGCTTCAGCCGCAGCTGCTCTAATATTTGATGTAGAAAGCTATAAGAAGCCGTTACAGAGCAATAGATACTCACTTTACCATAAATTAATTGTTCAGGATCTTGCATATTGGTACGAAAACGTTGCCAATTAGCCAGTGTCGCATTGGCATAATCAATAAATGACTCCCCTTCTCGTGTTAATTTAACACTACGGTTATCTCGACTAAATAAAGCAACACCTACTTCCTCTTCAAGCTGTTTAATATTGCGACTTAATGTCGGCGCACTAATATGGCAAAGCTCACTAGCACGAGCAAAATGTAGCGTTTTAGCTAACACCAAAAAATAATCTAAACGTTTATGGTCCATTTTATAAAGCTCTATAACAACATTTCATTTTATGAAACACTTTAATGCAAATATATCATTTTACGCAAGGATGAATTTTACTTATGGTAGCTACAAGCAAGACCAAATGAGCTTGCATCTAACAAATATGAATATATAGGATACTAACAATGGCGAATTATTTTAATACTCTACCTTTACGCGAGCAATTAGCTCAATTAGCACAGTGTGAATTTATGGACCCTGCTGAGTTTGCTGATGGTGTACAAGCACTAAAAGGTAAAAAGCTGGTTATTGTTGGTTGTGGTGCACAAGGTTTAAATCAAGGCCTTAACTTACGTGACTCAGGCCTTGATGTTTCTTATACATTACGTGATTCAGCAATCAGTGAGCGCCGCCAATCATTTTTAAATGCTTCTGAAAATGGCTTTACAGTAGGAACTTATGAGGAATTAATTCCTACTGCTGATGTAGTACTTAATTTAACACCAGATAAGCAGCACACAGCAGTTGTCAGTGCAATTATGCCAATGATGAAACAAGGCTCTACACTTGCTTATTCACATGGTTTCAACATTGTTGAAGAAGGCATGCAAGTCCGTGACGATATTACCGTTATCATGGTTGCCCCGAAATGCCCAGGCTCTGAAGTACGTGAAGAATATAAACGTGGTTTTGGTGTTCCAACACTTATTGCCGTACACCCAGAAAACGATCCTCAAGGCCATGGTTTAGCGCAAGCAAAAGCCTATGCGGCAGGCACTGGTGGTCACAGAGCTGGTGTACTAAAGTCATCATTCATTGCTGAAGTAAAGTCTGACTTAATGGGCGAGCAAACTATCCTTTGCGGTATGTTACAAACTGGCTCGATCTTATGCTTCGATAAAATGATCGAAAACGATATTGAGCCAGGCTATGCATCTAAGTTAATTCAATACGGTTGGGAAGTGATCACTGAAGCACTTAAGTATGGTGGCGTAACAAATATGCTTGACCGCTTATCAAACCCAGCAAAAGTAAAAGCGTTTGAATTAAGTGAGCAGCTCAAAGAGATCATGCGCCCACTTTATAATAAACATCAAGATGACATCATCGACGGAACTTTCTCTCGCGTTATGATGGAAGATTGGGAAAATGATGATGCAAACCTATTAAAATGGCGCGCAGAAACAGCTGAAACTAACTTTGAAAAAACCCCAGCTGGTGATGTGGAGATTACTGAGCAAGAGTTTTTTGATCACGGTATCTTAATGGTTGCTATGGTTAAAGCCGGCGTTGAACTTGCTTTTGAAACCATGACTGCAGCGGGCATTATTGAAGAGTCAGCGTATTATGAGTCTCTGCATGAAACGCCATTGATTGCAAATACCATTGCGCGTAAAAAACTATTTGAAATGAACCGTACTATTTCTGATACAGCAGAATACGGTTGTTACTTATATAACCATGCCTGTTTACCATTATTAGCTGATTTTATGAAAGGAATCTCTACAGATGTAATAGGTAAAGGCCTTGGTGAGCAAAGCAACCACGTGGATAACCAAACATTAATCGAGATAAATAAAGTATTACGTGAGCATCCAGTAGAAATCGTAGGTGCAAAACTACGCGGCTATATGTCTGCGATGAAAAAGATTGTTTAATTAACCCTGGACAATAAAAGTTTCGCTTGTTAGAAACCAAGCCCACACGCTTATGCTGTGGGCTTTTTCGTTATCTTTCATACTTTTTACATTTAGCTTTAACTGATTAACCTAATATAAGTTAAAATCATCATTTTCCTCTTTCAAAAACTATCAACATCGTGCTGTTATAATAGTGTGCTAAAATAACTATCCAAAGTAGTAAATAAACACAAAATTATGTTCTTACAACGCACCCCTATTCCGCAAAAGATTACACTTTTAGGTATCTGCATTGCCCTGCTAGTGGCAGCTTTAATTGGACTTACATCCATTTATAGTGCCAAAAAAATCATTGAACAACGTATGATTGGCTCAGAGCTGCCCAGCAAAGTACAGGCTATTAACAACTATATCAGTATTGAAATAAATCAATTAAAAAGTGCTGCTCAGCAAATTTCTAGCAATCGATTCATTCTCAATTGGGCGGCTAGCAATGACACTAATGATGAAGTTTTAATCGAAGAATTAAAACGCGTCCAACGTCAATACAACTTAGCCACAGCATCTTGGGCAAACCGTGAAAGTGCACAATATTGGAATCAAGATGGCTTTTTACGAATACTAAATAATCAACAAGATGCATGGTTTTATAACTTTAAGCAGAGTAAACAAGCATTTTCTATCAGCATTTTTCAAGAAAGCGAAAATGACGTAAAAATGTTTATTAACCACCAACAACCTAACGGTATCGGCTTAGCAGGACTTGCAAAAAGTATTTCAGCCATGCAGGCACTACTTAATCAGTTCAAAATAGAACAAACTGGGTTTGTATTTATTGCCGATAATGAAGGATTAGTAAAACTGCATGCTGATGCAGATAAGGTAGCTAAAGCCCGTTTAGATAACCTATACGGACAAGGTGTATCAAGCAAGCTGTTACAAAGCGCTGAATTTAACTTATTAGAAGTAACCTTAAACGATGAAGCTTATTTTCTTGCAGCTAGCCCCATCAAAGGAACCCAATTATTTGTGGTGGCCCAAGTACCTAAAGATGAAGTATTTTCTGGGATCAGTGACTTGCAATGGCAAATTATCAGCTTCGCTATTTTAATTGCATTTATCGCCTCGGTAGTTAGCTTGTTACTTGCACGTTCACTGTCGTCCCCTCTTTTAAACATGGCTGAACTCTTTACTCGCTTAGGCTCAGGCGATGCTAACTTAGGCTACCGCTTACCTGAATCAACACAGCCTGAATTAGCAAAGCTAAGTGATGGTTTTAATTTATTTATTACTAAAATTGAAACAGCCATAGCAAAAGTTGCCAGTGAAAGTCATGAAATACGCCAAAGTTCACAACATGTGTTTGATCAAACACAGCGTAATTCACAAGCGATGGATACGCAAAAAGCTCAAACGATATCAGTAGCCGCTGCGATAAATGAAATGGGTGCAACAGTACAAGAAATAGCAAGCAGTGCAGCAACAGCTGCAAAGTTAACCGAAGATAGCAAAGCGAGCACAGAGCAAAGTCATCATCAAGTTACCCAAAGCCAAATAACCATTTCTGCGTTAGCTGATGATATTGATGTGATCACGCAGCAGGTTGAGCAACTGGCACAAAAAACCATCGCGATTGCTACCATAGTCGATTCTATACGTGGGATTTCAGAGCAAACAAATTTATTGGCCTTGAATGCGGCTATTGAATCGGCTCGCGCGGGTGAACACGGTAGAGGTTTTGCAGTGGTCGCTGACGAAGTGCGTGCGCTTGCGAGTAGAACATCACAATCAACCACCGAAATACAAACGATGATAGAGGAGTTAACAACAACCTCAAGCCAAGTTGTTAATAACATTAGTCTATCGAAAAACAAAGCACAAGATAGTGTATCTGCGATGCAAAATTCAGTGCAATTACTAACAACAATCACCAATACCGCTAATGAAATTAACGATATGGCGACTTTAATTGCTACCGCAACTGAAGAGCAAAGCAGCGTGGTCGCTGATGTAGGGCGAACCATAGAACAAATAAGTGAAATTAGTGATAAAGCAATGCAAGAACAAATCAGTACAGAGCAAGCAATTAGTGATTTAGCTAATAGCGCTCAAACACTTGATAAACTGGTCGCAACCTTTGACAAGCGCTAAGTAAACACGCTTTGTAACAATTGAATTCTGCTCCGAGCAAAAAACAAACTATACTTGTAAAGTGTAAGATTGATTGGGGCAGAATTATGACAACATCAAACAGATTTACATACCTAGTAATACCGTTATTCATTGGCTTTATCACGTCTTGCCAAAGTACACCTAATAAGCAATTAGATGCCCCACCAAACATTAGCCAAAATCAAAAATTCACTGTTATTTCTGTCGAAACTGAAACTGAAATATTTGAACTCAATGACGACATAAAACAGCAATTAACTACCGCATTTCCAGCCAATAAACGCAACTTGCGCTCAACTCGCAAGCTACTGCAATTTTTACTCGATAATGGCGACGCGTCACTGTCATATCAATCAGGTGCAACGCTTATTGCGAATCAGGCTTACAATGATTTGAATGCTAATTGTCTATCTCTGTCTATTTTAGCTTACAGTATGGCCGACTTTTTAGGTATGCACAGTCAATTTCAACAAGTGCATATTCCTGAGTATTGGGCACTAAATAAAGGGTATAATTTACTCACGGGGCATATCAATCTACGCGTCTCGCCACCTCGTAATAGTGGTTCAAATATTAGTTATGTTTATACCGCTGAAAATTCATTAGTCGTTGACTTTGATCCTAACTCTCGCTCTGAAAAGTTTAAAACGAGTGCAATTTCAAAAACACGAATTACGGCTATGTTTTATAACAATAAAGGGGTAGCCGCTATGCTAAAGAAACAGCATAATACTGCGTACAGTTACTTTTTAGCAGCGACTAAAGCCGACCCTTTATATTCGGGTGCATGGGGAAACTTGGCTGTTTTTTTAAGAATTCACAACCAATTGAATAATGCAGAGCTTGCTTATAATCACGCGTTGGCAATTGATGAAAATAACAATACTGCGCTGGGGAATTTAGCATTGCTTTACCGAATTACCGAACGGCACGATCAAGCCGATAAAATTTTGACTATGCTTGATAAAAAACGCCAAGCAAACCCTTATTATCATATATCTTTAGGGCATACTGCCTATCATAATAAAGCTTATCAAGACGCAATTAAGCATTACAGCAAAGCTAAGCGTCTTGATAATCAAATTCATGATAGCTACTTTGGCTTGGCCAGAACATATTTTCAGTTAGGCGACCTTAAACATGCCAATAAGCAACTACGTTTAGCTAATAAGCATGCTAACTTTGCACATGATAAAAAGCGTTACCAGTTGAAATTAACAACATTAAGCAATATGACGGCAAAAGTGGATGGTTATTAGAGTAATAATTTACATCTTACTTTACTTAAGTACCACAGCACCTGCTTATGCCGATAGAGCATCACAGCAATTAATAGCTGACTTAACTTTTTTAAGTTCTCCAACATTGCAAGGCAGACAAACAAACACCCTAGGAGCCATCAAGAGCGCTGAGTTTATAACACGCCGATTTACCGAGTTAGGGTATACGGCTAAATCTCAGAAGTTTGAATATACTCGTGGCTTCTTTTCTAGCGCGACAGGTAACAACATCATAGCTGATCTTAAAACTCACACTCATACGACTCCATTGCTGGTTATTACAGCTCATTATGATCACTTAGGTATGAAAGGCAGAAAGCTATTCCCAGGCGCCAATGATAATGCCAGCGGCGTAAGCGCACTACTGTATTTAGCGATGACACTACAAGCTACCCCACCTGAGTTTAATGTTATATTTGTTGCAACCGATGCCGAGGAGAACGGCTTACACGGTAGTGAGTTTTTAGTTAACCAGTTACCAACTGATGTGACAGTGCTCAACATAAACCTCGATATGCTCGCAGTAAAAGCCAGTAAGCCAATTTTATACGCTTTTACTCCGCATAAGCACAAGCAGCACGTAAAAAGTTTATCTAAACAAGCTAAAAAAAATACAATTAAAGTACGTGTTAGTAGTTCTAACAAACAGATGCATCGCTATATAAACGATAACCGAATTGATTGGCGCAAAGCCAGTGATCATTATTCATTTGCTAAAGCAAAAATACCATTTGTTTATTTTGGTATGGGTGCTGATAGAAACCATCACAAAGCGACAGATACCATAGAAAATATCGACCAAGCACGCTACATTGACACAGTAGTTTATATTGAAAGCTTTATTCGTCAGCTTGATTTTATTGCGTTTTGATTCCAGTCTGAGAACTGTTTACATACTCTCGCTTTTGCGCTTTGGTGAGTCGTTTTATTTTAATTTCTAACTTTGTTGCTGCACTACGGCTACCGACTTGTTGTTGAAAAATTAATGTTAGCGGCCCCTTACCGCGTAAATTTTTAGCCCCTGTACCAGCTTGATGTTCTGCAAATCGCCTAGATACATTCGTTGAAATACCAGTATACCAATGTCCAAACCGGGTTTGCACTACATACAAAGACCACATTATTTCGTCGTCAGTTTGAGTATTTTTTAAAGCGGTTAAACTTTTAGCGTCCTTTATGGTCAAATTGTTACTCCAAACATAGATAATAAAAATTAACTGCCAAACAATTGCGCAAAAAGGTTTTACCTTAGGTGACTAATCGGTATTATGCAGTTTATAAAAAATAAGGATCCACACTAACAATGCAGTCGTTAAAATCTTTTTCTCTTTGGTTTATTGTCGCACTTACTTTAAGCGCAACCGCAGGTTGTTCTAGCTGGGTTTACCGTATCAACATTCCCCAAGGTAACTTTTTAGAGCAAACCGATGTTGATAAACTTCGTATAAATATGACACGAGAACAAGTTGTTTATGTCCTAGGTAAGCCTGTCGCTGAAGACGCTTTTGATAAAAATACATGGCACTATTTGTATTCATTCAATCTAGGCCGTGAGAATGAACAGCGTAAATCACTCACACTTAATTTTGAAAATGAAAAGCTAGTATCTTTATCTGGCGATTACAAACAACCGGAAGAGTTTAATACGCCTTTAGAACAATAAACTAACTTTTATTTATTATAGTAAAAGGTTAGCAGCTGCTAACCTTTTTTGTTTAATGCTATTTAGCTTTATCTATTGGGCGCCCGCCAGTAATTTTGTTAGCTCGACCTTCATCTTTGGCTTTTTCTGCTCGTTTACGCCTTGCATCTTTTGGATCAGCAATTAAAGGTCGATAGATTTCAATTCTATCGCCCTGCTCTAGCACTTGAGTTAATTTACACGTTCGATTCCAAACACCAAGAGTTAATTTTGATGCATCAATTTCAGGACACTTCTCTAGTATACCTGACTTAATAACAGCTTCTTCTGCGGTACTGCCAACAGGCATAGATACCTGCAAACTCGTCGCTGTAGTTGGTAGTGCAAATACGACTTCTACATTAATCATATTCTTGGCCCATAAACATCTTTTGCTCTTTGCGTAAACGCATTGACCATATTTTTGGCAACATCATTAAAAATTTTTCCAAACGCTAACTCGATTAATTTACTTGAAAATTCAAACTCTAAGCGCAACTCTACTTTGCACGCACTTTCATCCAACGCACGAAAATGCCATTGCCCCTGAAGCGATTTAAATGGACCATCAACTAAACGTAAAGTTACGGTATTCTCATCAACAAACGTGTTTTGTGTAGTAAACCATTTTTTTATTCCTGCTTTTGAAATTTCTAAGCTGGCGGTCATGGTGTTAGCTTGCTGAGTAACTATTTTTGCATCAGAACAATGTGGTAAAAATTCAGGATACGCATCCACATCATTTACTAAGTCAAACATCTCTTTGCTGCTATACATTACTAGCGCACTTTTTTCTATTTGTGGCATACTCACTCCCAACTGTGTGGGCGAATTTTAGCAAGCTTTACGTTTTTCCCCAAACTTTCAAGACGCTTTATTTACATCAAATTTTATCTTCAAATTTAAAAAATCGATGTAAAAAGCAGAGCTTTACGTATAATATGGGCACTATGGCTAAGAAAAAATCATCTAAATCGACAACGAATACCATCGCGTTGAATAAAAAGGCGCGTCATGAGTATTTTTTACACGACAAGTTTGAAGCAGGTGTCGAACTGCAGGGCTGGGAAGTAAAAAGCATCCGAGCTGGCAAAGTAAATATCTCTGAAACTTATATTCACCTTAAAAATGGCGAAGCATTTTTACTTGGCAGTCAAATACAGCCACTTAACAGTGCCTCTACCCATGTAATTTGTGACCCTATGCGCTATCGAAAGCTGCTTTTAAGCAGACGAGAGCTAGACCGATTGGTAGGTGCTACCGAGCGAGACGGGTATTCATTAATTGCCACTGCCATGTATTGGAAAAAATGCTGGGTTAAACTTGAGTTTCACCTAGGCAAGGGTAAAAAAATGCATGACAAACGCGAAGACGGTAAGAACAAAGACTGGTCACGCGAAAAAGAACGATTAATGAAGCACAAAGTTTAATATATCGAAACAACCTCAAAAACGCCTAACTCAGTTAGGCGTTTTTTTTGCCTATTCAAATTCCAGTCATTGCTTTAAAACCCGCCCAAAAACAATTTGATAACAACTGGTTTACATGATACTAATATTACCGGTTATAGTACCAAATATAATTATCATGACAACAAGGACTTAAAGGATGAAGCAATTACTACCATTTACACCTACCCTACTGGCAAGCATAACACTCGCTTTTACAACTGGTTATTCTGTACATGCAAACGCAGCAGACGATGCAAAGAAAGTGGAGCGCATTGAAGTAACTGGTTCCAGAATAAAGCGCACTGATATAGAAGGCCCTTCGCCTGTCCAATCAATTAGCCGCGCAGATATCGATAACATGGGTTATGACAATCTTCAGCAGCTATTAGAGCGAATGCCCGTTGCTGGTAATGGCACTTTTTCTACCCGAGGTAATAATCAAGATTCAACAGCGAATGGAGCAGCCGCAGTCTCTCTTCGCGGCCTTGGTGCAGATGCAACACTTATTTTGATCAATGGTCGCCGAGTAGCAATAAGTGCTTTTGCCGAGAGCATTACTAATTCATTCGTTGACATCAACAGCATTCCAGTCTCAGCGATTGAACGCATTGATATCTTAAAAGATGGTGCCTCTGCGATTTATGGTTCAGACGCTGTGGCTGGTGTCGTTAATATTATTTTGAAAAAAGATATTGATGGTATTGAAGTTAATTTAGGCTACGGTGGCACTGATGGCCCTAATTATGAAGAAACCTCAGCGAGTATTGTTTGGGGTACTTCAAATGAGAAAAGCAGTGCTTCAGTGATCGTTGATTATTTTAAAAATACCTCTTTATCGTCAAGTGAAATGGGCAGTTTAGGCACCGCAAACCAAGCCCCATATGGTGGCATGGATTTTCGCTCATCTCGAGGTTTCCCTGGAACATTTGATGTAAATGGCACCCAAACCCCCGACCCGAGTTGCCCTACAGATCAATTAAGTAGCAGCAATAGCTGTGTATTTGATTATGGTCCTTTTGGGTATATTTCTCCAGCTTCAGAGCGTGTTGGTGCTATTTCGCAGTTTGAATATAACTTTGATAATGGCATAACAGCTTTTATGGAACTGGCAGTACAACACAACAGCTCTATCGCAATGGGTGCACCAACGCCACTGGATAAGGATGCAGGCTTAACTGTGCCAGCTAACCACCCTAATAACCCATTCGGTCAGCAAGTGGGTATCAACTTCTTTAGAACTGTAGATGCTGGTGCACGCCAATGGGATATTGAGTCTGATACCTTACGCTTTGTGGCTGGTTTAAAAGGCGAAATAAATGACTGGGGTTGGGAAGCTGCTGTACAAAAAGGCCGCAGTAAATCATTGCAAACAGGTGACCGTACTCAAGGCTGGGTAAGAACAGATTTTTTACAACAAGAAATTGACGCAGGAACTTATAACCCTTTTGGTGGCACTTATAATGATCCAGCGGTAATTGACCGTATTACCACCAGTTTAGTTCGCCAAGGTGAGTCACACATGACCTCATTTGATGCCAATATTACAGGTGAAGCGTTTAGCTTTGGTGATAGCGCCGTAATGATGGCCGCGGGGATTGAGTATCGTGAAGAGGATGTCAGTGATATCCCCGATGACCAATTTCAACGCGGCTTGATTTTTGGTACGGAATCCGTTTCGGCAGCGGCTGAGCGCGACCAGTACGCAGCTTATGTTGAGTTCTCAATTCCTTTAGCTGATAGCTTAGAATTACAACTAGCTGGGCGTTATGATGATTACAGCGATTTTGGCACCACGACAAACCCTAAAGTAGCATTGCGCTGGGCACCTACGGACGAAATAACGGTTCGTGGCTCTTGGGCGCAAGGATTTAGGGCCCCATCATTAGCACAAATAGGGTTAGGGCCATCAGAGAAAAGCCAATTCTTTATTGATACCTATCGCTGTCAGGCTACTGGTCTTGACTGTGATGCCCTTGATTACAATATTCAATTTGCAGGTAATCCTGATTTACAAGCCGAAGAGTCTGAGTCATGGAATGTTGGCTTTATTTGGGCTCCTACAGCAGAGCTTGGTTTAAGTATCGATGTGTGGAGTATAACTCAAGACAATAAAATTGATGAGCAAGGATTTGGCCCTATCTATGATGCAGAATGTGATAATCAAAACAGTACTATCTGTGTTCGTTTGGCCCCATCTGGAAGCGAAACCCTTGGAGTGATACAAAAAATTCACAGTACTTTTGAGAATGTTTCTTCACAAGAAGTATCTGGTATCGACTTCTCGGCAAACTATAATCATTCATTGGATGAGTTAGGGTTACTTAAATTCAATTTAGAATGGGCGTACCAAAATAAATTTGAAAAAGATGGCCGTGATTATACAGGCGAGTATGGCTACCCAGAGCACCGTGGAATTTTTTCAACTAATTGGGAACTCGGTGAATTTAACACCAATATAAATATCAGTTATGTTGGGGAGTTTGAAGATACCCCTGATATTGATTTTGATGGCACGCTCGATTTCGATAGCAACACATCGAGAATGGTTGACTCACAAGTGCTGGTTGATTTACAAACTGCTTATCGCATTACTGAATCAACCAAAGTATCAATTGGGGTTAACAACTTATTTGATGAAGAACCACCATTTGCCATTGGCGATGGTGATAGCGACTTGTATGGCTACGCATCAGCAGTGCACAACCCTCGAGGACGTTACATTTACACAAAAGTGTCGTTCTCATTCTAAAAGTAAAGATAACAAAAAACCCGCCTAATTGGCGGGTTTTTTATAGTCAAAATAAAGGTCTAAATTATAGATCGCCTTCGTTTTCAGATAGGAATTTTGCAACGCCTGCAGGGCTTGCGTCCATACCTTTTTTACCTTCAGTCCAACCAGCAGGACATACTTCGCCGTGCTCGCTATGGAATGCTAGTGCGTCAACCATACGTAGCATTTCATCGATATTACGGCCAAGCGGTAAATCGTTAACTACTTGGTGACGTACATTACCTTCTTCGTCGATTAGGAATGAACCACGAAATGCAACGCCAGCTTCTGGGTGCTCAACGTCATACGCTTTACAGATCTCGTGCTTAACGTCTGCAACTAGTGCATATTTAACTTCACCAATACCGCCGTCTGCAACAGCAGTCTTACGCCATGCGTTGTGCGAGAATTGTGAATCGATAGAAACACCGATTACCTCAACGCCACGCTTTTGAAATTCTTCATAACGCTTGTCAAAAGCAATTAGTTCAGAAGGACATACGAAAGTGAAATCTAGTGGGTAAAAGAAGATAACTGCTTTTTTACCTTTGATTGTTTCGTGAAGATTGTAGCTATCTACGATCTCGCCGTTACCTAGTACTGCTGCAGCGGTAAAGTCTGGTGCCTGGCGGCCTACTAATACACCCATTTTATTCTCCAAATATTTGAGTTTATTTCTAATTGCTTACGCAATGCTTGCTTTATTATGGGATCTAAAAATTAAATACCAAGGGCAAGCACGCATAATTGTTGAAATATTTTAGGGGTAATCAGAACAAATAGACAATCAGATTTTCAAATCACGGCAATCGAAAATACAGAACGCTTGTATACATGGCTATCACGCACAAAAAAAACTGTAAAAACAGGCTTTTTTAGTTAATGCTTTACTGGTTAATCCATAATATCTTCTGGCATATCACCACGAATTTCTTGCCAGATTTCACCTGTTTGGTGGCCATACTTACGCATCATAGAAATAGCGCCATCATGCTCTCGGTTTTCAGCTAAAGTCGTCAAGTCTTTGTAAAATTGACGTGCTAACTGGCGAGTGCCTGGATCTGAAAAATAATGGCAACCAATTTTTGAATAAAAACCTTTAAAGCCATTTAAAATTAACACGTATATTCGATTATTACCTGCAACAGCTAGTTCGTGATGAACTTTATAATCATAATCGGCAAAAGCTTGCGCGCTATCTTCAAGTTCATCACTTTGTGAAAGAATTTCAATGACACGCTCTGGCGCTAACTTGATTGCAGCACGTGTATAGATTGCACTAATATTAGTACGTGCAGAAAGTAACTGGTCGGTAAGTTCTGGCATTTTGTCTTCATCAAGACGAGCGAGTGTTTCAAGAATATTTAAGCCAGATGTTTCCCAAAAATTATTTACTCGTGTGGGTTTACCATGTTGAATTGTTAACCAACCATCACGTGCTAAACGCTGCAGCACTTCACGTAATGTAGTACGCGTCACACCTATTAGCTCTGATAACTCGCGTTCAGCAGGAAGTATAGAGCCTGGAGGGAAATCACCATTCCAAATTGATTCAACAATATACTCTTCTGCAAATCCAGCTGGACTTTTCGCTTTAAAAATTCTCATTCAATTCCCACTCGAGTTATCAATATTACTTCACTTAAACACTATTAACTGACTGATTGTACCAGACGAAGCAAAACTAACAAGTAAAGTAATTCACAACCCTGCTATTTTTCAGGTTTGTGCAATGCAGATAATAAATAGCCAATGAATTAGAACATAACAAAACCTAAACAAACGCATACCCCCACATTTAATAAAGCAAATTTAGTAAACATTTACATGATTTTAAGCACTCTAGTAAGGTTTATCCTTGCACCTTGATTAATGACTAAGCCATAATCTCACTATAAAATAGTTAAACGGAACTCTTATGAATTGGTTAGCAAATTTAGCACACAAACGTACGCCTTGGGTTTTATTAGCATTGACTGCTTTTACATTTGAAGTTATTGCTTTATTTTTCCAATATCAAATGGGCTTAGAGCCTTGTATCATGTGTATATATCAACGCACAGCGATGCTCGGGCTATTAATCGCGGGTATTATTGGAGCGATTAATCCTAGTAACATACTAATACGTATTACTGCATTCGCTAGCTGGGCTGTTGCGAGTATTTGGGGATTTTTATTAGCCCGTGAACATATTGATATGCAAACAACAACCGACCCATTCGCATTTAGCTGTGAATTTGAGCCTAACTTTCCCGTGCCATTACATGAATGGATCCCGCAATTTTTTGCTGCAACAGGTGATTGCGGTAATATTGATTGGCAATTTTTAGGTTTAAGTATGCCCGCGTGGATGGAAATTATTTTTGGCTTGATCAGCCTAGTGCTAATTGCGGTTGTTTTTTCACGTCTAATGATTAAGAAGAGCCTATAATGTTTGCGTTTTTTTCAAGCCAAGTTAAGCAATTGCAACACCTTAAAGTACGTCAACGCCAACACATAATTGCAGTAGCCTTATCAATGCTTTCCCCGCTGCAAAAGATCAGCCTACGTATTGTCAAATTGCTGTTACTTACGCCTGTATTCGCCTCTCTAATTTATATTGAAGGTTGGTTAATGTTAGCAGCTTTATTAGTAGCAGGTTTAAGCTACCCGTTATTAACCACACCCGTTGAAATTGCATTTGCCAGGCCTTTTATAGCAGATGCATTAACACAAGAAGAGAAACAAGGCGAAAATTAATTCGCCTTATATTCTAAAGTAATTAACCTGTAACCTAGCTATAAGCTTAGATTTTAATTTTGCCGTCTAACTTTGCCAGCAATTTATCACCGATGCCCTTCACGTTCGCTAAATCAGCAACTGATTTAAATTCTCCTTGTTTTTTTCGATAGTCAATAATAGCGCGCGCCTTTGACTTACCAATACCAGGTAACTGCATCAGTTGCTCTACACTGGCTTTATTTACATTGATACTCTCAAGCTTTTTTACCGCCTGACTAGCTGGTGTAGACTTAGTATCACTCGCATAACTTGGGCTTATAAAACCTAAACAGGCTAGTACAACTACTAAACTTAGTAACTTCATGTTTTCCTCCGTGATATCCATACATGGACTCAATTAATAGTAAATGTTTACGACACCCTTTTAACTAACATAAAAACCATTAGGTACTAAAAAAGTGTGACTCTATAAATAAAGTAAAGAGCAATTACTTTGTCAACTGTACCTATAATAAAAAATAAAAAAGTTAACTTGCAAATACGCCCGCAAACAATTACTGTACATAAAAACAGTAATCAATATCAGTGTGTTAATTCACACTAAGCAAATTGGCAGGAGAGATCATGGCTGTTGTTGTTAAATATGTTGTAGAAAGAAACGGAGTCGAGCGAATGACGTTTACTACTAAAAAAGAAGCTGATGCGTATGACAAAATGCTCGATATTGCAGAGTCGCTTGAAGTCATGCTTGAAAAAGTGGATGTCCCCTTAAGCGAGCAACAAATTGAATCTCTAGCGCTTGAAATCGCAAAAAGCAAAGATGATTTCATTAATGTGTTAAAAGGTGCGAAAGAACCCGTAAGCAAACCTGCTGCAAAAAAGAAAGACACAGCTAATGCAGCTGATTTAAAAAGCGCAGAAGATAAAGCGTAATAGAACTTAATTCAGGTAATAAAAAAAGGAGCTATTAAGCTCCTTTTTTTATTACCCCAAACCACCTCAGAATGATTTGGGAATAAACCTTATTTTTACAATGACTTTTCTACATCATCAAATAAAGTGGTAATTTCTTTACTTGGAGCAGGTGTCGTTAAGCTTACAACCACAATAGCAATACTTGAAAGAATAAAACCAGGTACAATCTCGTAAATAAGACTACTGAGTTTTTCACCATCAATTGTTATAGGCGCGTAAATCCAAACCAATACAGTGATTGCCCCCACTAGCATACCAGCAAGTGCACCAGCAAAGTTCATTCGTTTCCAGTACAGACTAAACAATACCAGTGGACCAAATGCGGCACCAAAACCAGCCCATGCATTACTGACTAAGTCTAAGATTGAACTATCGCGATCATACGCTAAGTAGATTGCACATAGCGCCACTACGGCAACGCTAATACGCCCTACTGTTACCAGCTCGGTGTCACTTGCCTCTTTACGTAAGAAGGTTTTATAAAAATCTTCAGTCAGTGAACTTGAACTAACCAATAACTGAGACGAAATGGTACTCATGATAGCAGCCAAAATTGCTGCTAATAAAAAGCCTGCAATTAATGGGTGGAATAGTAGCTCTGATAAAATCAAGAAAATAGTCTCAGGATCATCTACTACAATATTATTTTCGTAGGTATAAGCTGCACCAAATAAACCAGTGCCGACAGCACCAATGGCGGCTATTATCATCCAGCTCATACCAATGCGACGAGCAGTCGGCATATCTTTTACACTACGTACCGACATAAAACGTACAATAATATGTGGTTGACCAAAATAACCCAAGCCCCACGCCATCGCCGAAATAATTCCCAGAGCTGAGCCTGCACCAATCCAGTTAAGCATATCTGGATTAACACTGTTCAATGTAGACTCTAATGGTTGCTCCAATAATGAATACGCGACTGTCGGTACCAATATTAATGCAACAAACATAATACAGCCTTGTACAAAGTCGGTTAAGCTTACTGCTAAGAAACCACCAAACAAGGTGTATAAAACAACCACGCCTGTTGTTATGTAAAGACCCATTTCATAGCTCAAGCCAAACGAGCTTTCGAATAACTTACCGCCAGCAACTACGCCCGAAGAAGTGTAGAGTGTAAAGAACACAATGATCACTACCGCTGATACCACACGGAGTAAGTTTGATTTATCGGTGAAACGATTTGAGAAATAGTCTGGAATGGTGATTGAGTCATTTGCTTTCTCAGTGTATACCCTAAGCCGTGGTGCAACTAAGAAGTAGTTTGCCCAAGCCCCAAGTACCAAACCGATAGCAATCCAAGTACTACTAAAACCCGTTACGAACATAGCACCAGGTAAACCCATTAATATCCAGCCGCTCATATCTGACGCGCCAGCTGAAAGTGCAGCTACTGAAGGTGACAAACTACGCCCACCAAGCATATAACCAGATACATCACTGGTTGACTGTTTATACGCATATAGGCCAATCCCTAACATAACGATAAAATACGCAGCTAAAGAAATAATCATTCCTGTTTCCAAACTTGCCTCCGCTTAAGAAGTTTAAATCTGGCTTTTAATCCTAATAATGACTCATTAATCAATATAATACGAAAGACATTATTGGTGTAAAAACCAACTTAGAACCTGACTATATCATGGCTGGGGCAAATAACTCCACTCTCTGCGTTAATCAAATAAGTAACTGAGGTTAATAGGTTTTTAACTATTTTTTTTATTTAAGAGGATATAAATGGAAATTTAATATTAATTGCCTTACGATTAAAACAATATATTTATAAAAAATCAGTACTTTAGCAGTAGGTCTGTAAAATATAATTAATGCTATTTTCTATGTTTTGTCTTATATTGCCTTTGTTAATGTTTAAATCAATCGGATCTGTTGTTTATGTATTTTTACGCTGCGCGTCAACCCATTTTAGATCGTGAAAAAAAACTCGTCGGGTATGAGTTACTTTTTAGAGATGGCGTTGATAATGTTTTTCCTGATATTGATGGTGATGAAGCAACTTCTCGTTTAATTGAAGGCAGCCAATTTAATTTTGGTTTAGAAGATTTAACGGACAATAAACCCGCCTATATTAATTTTACTTTAAAAACATTGCAAAAAGGCTACCCAACTTTACTTGGTAAAGAGCAAATAGTTGTTGAAATTTTAGAGACTATACAACCTGGTAAGCGTCTACTGGCGCTGGTGAAAGATCTTAAAGAAAAAGGCTATACTCTGGCACTTGATGATTACATACACCAACCTGTATGGCGTCACTTTTACCCATATATTGATATTATAAAAATCGACTTTTTAAGCTGTGACACTCAAACTATCAAGCAGATCATCGAAGAAATAAAGCCCCACAAGCACATAAAATTACTGGCAGAAAAAGTAGAAACCTATGAGAAATATCAACTTGCATTAGATTTAGGGTTTAGTTATTTTCAAGGTTTCTTTTTCTCAAAGCCTGAAATGGTACAAAGTAAATCGCTACCTCCTTCACAAATAGCGCTCGCTGAGTTACTTTATGAAACCTCATCAGTTGAGCTTAATTTAAAAAAAATCACAAGCGTATTCGAACGAGATGTCACACTTTCGTATAAATTACTTCGCTATAGTAATTCAGCCGCGTTCAAACGCCGAGCTGAAATCAGCACTATAAAACAGGCGCTGATAGTACTTGGTGCAGAAGAAATTAAAAAATTATTATCCTTGTTATTTACCTCCCAAGTTGCCGCAAATAAACCTGCAGAACTTATTCGTTTATCTTTAACTCGCGCCCGCTTTACCGAATTACTCGCTATTAATCATAACAAACTTAAAGATACTGGCATGGCTTTTTTAACCGGTATGATGTCATTAATGGATGCAATTTTAGATGAGACCATGGAAGGTGTGATGAATAAATTACCACTTTCTAATGATATCAAGGTAGCCCTTGTTGATGAGCAAGGCATTCTCGCGCAGTATTTACGCTTAGTTAAATTATACGAGCAAGCGAATTGGGAAGGAGCAAACGCCATTAAAAATGAATTGGGTTTAGCAGCAGATAAAGTACCTGACTCCTATCATGAAGCACTTAGCTGGGCTAACGAACAAATGAAGGTATTAGGCGAGTAAGCCTACCTTTTCTTACAAGAAAAAACATAAAGCCAGCAGTTTTGCTGGCTTTTTATTTCTAACTTCGCGTCAGGTAAATTATAGACTTTCTAAAAAGTCTTCGTCGAAGTCATCTGGCTCTTCTTCGATTGGTGGGTTTCCATCGTGCAATTCATAGAGCTGACGTTGGAAGTAAATATCTTTCATAAAGATATAAGGATCCAACGACTCATTCAGTAAACTTTCTTGTGGGATTAACGACGCTCTTGCCTCTACTGCTTTCAGTGCGAATACAAGTACCGTTTGCGGCGTTGTTAAAGCAATTTCCGGTAATACAAAGCTATCAACAACATCACCCGTCAGATTACGGGCAGTAGAAGGTCCCATGCCTGGTAGCATTAAATAAGCGCCATCACCAATGCCCCATACACCCAGCGTTTGCCCAAAGTCTTCATCTATGATTTCAAGACCTAATGAACTTGCAACATCAAACAGTCCTAACAAACCTACCGTTGAGTTAACTAAAAATCGGGCAACACTAATGCCTGCATTACCCGCTTTACCTTGTAAAGTGGCATTAATAACATCCGTGGGCGCACTAATATTATCGGTGAAGTTAACTAAACTACGCCTTACAGGCGTTGGCGTGATAGCGACATAACCCACAGCGACTGGCCTAAGAATATAAGCATCTAGCACATCCATATTAAAATCATACATAGGACGGTTAAAAGACTGCAATGGATCTCGCTCATCCACTTTTTCTTCAGGAACTTGTGCACAACCGGCACTAAGCAATAACCCTAGAATTATAAAACTTTGTTTGAACATCTTTTATCCTTAAGGCAAAATTTCATCAATAACTAATGTATGTTGCGTAAAGTTTTCACGCTCTAATATTGGCGAACGGCCTTCTAACTCACCTGTTGAAGGCATCACTGAGGCATCTTTCGAAATTCGTGCCGTGATCACAACTTCCTTAGATGATGATAACGTGAGTCCATCGACCATTGAGTTACTATCACTTAATTGCACTTTAAGAGGAAAACTAAACTGGGTCAACTTTACTACTGCAAGCGGCATCGGTGGGCCATTCGCAGCTTTTGCAAAAACAAATAACGTGCCATTGTCTGGCAAGTTATCGACTAATGTTGATGCTAACTCCACAGTGACCATAATAGCACTTGAATCTGTAGCTACATCTGAATTTGATTGAGTTGCAGCGTTCGCCACTGGAGTTAGAGTGCTCTGTTGCTCAGCAATTTTTTGTTCAATATCAACAATTCGCTGCTCAACCATTGCGTAGCGGCTATCGTTTGTCTCCATTGTACTAAGTAATACTTCAAATGCTGATTTTGCTTGCGCCCAGTCATGGCGTTCATAAGCAATTAATGCAAGCAAAGAAATAGCATCAATGTTAGTTGGTTCATCTTTTAATACGCGCGATAACATACCTGCTGCACGTGTCATATTCGACTCACTGCCCTCAAGTAACAACACTTGGCTATAACTCACTAACACACCTAAATGATCCGGGTTAATTTGCAACACCTTATCAAACGACTGCTGCGCCATATCAAATTCATTCAGTGACATAGCGACACGTCCGAGTAGCATCCAAGCAACTTCATCGTCGCCACTATCTGCAAGCTTTGTACGCAAACCTAAAGCAAATGCTTGTAATTCATTTTGGCTTAGAGGCTCTCCGGTTTGCATCACCGCACGCTCACCATACTCAGGTAAGTTTTCCATCGCTGTATACCAGCTTGCCAGTTGCTGTTGAGAGCCCGTTGCAGAATAAAAGACTAAGCTAAGCACAACTAAAAAAGCACTTCCCGTCAAAGCAAAAATCACATTGTTACCACGGCTATAAAGCGATTTTTCTGGCGAAAGCTCGTTTAATAACCGACGTTTTAATTCAATTACTGATTCATTATAGCTTTGTTGTTCAATTCGTTGCTCGTCTAAATCATTGGCTAACTCTTCTAAACGTTGCTGATAGATAGCAATAAGGTCTGAATTTGCGTTATGTGTAACACTATGTACACGCTCTTTTTTTAAAAAAGGTAAAGCTACAAATACCACAGCTACGAATGTAAGTAGCGCAAAAGAAGCCCACATTAAAATCATTTAGCTTTGCTCCTGTTGTTGGTTTTGAGCAATTAATTTTGTTAATAACGCTTCATCTTGCTCATTCCACGTTTGCTTTACAGCAGCTTTACGTTGACGAATAACTATAAAACCCAAGCCAAAAATAACAATCAACACAGGAAATACCCACAGTACCAAAGTAGCGGGTGTAACAGGTGGGTCGTAATGTACAAAGTAGCCGTATCGGTCAATCATGTAGTCAATGACTTCATCTTTTGATTTACCCTCTTGTACTAAGGTCAGTACCTTATCTCGTAAATCTTTTGCAACCACTGCATCCGAGTCAGCAATATTTTGATTCTGACATTTAGGACAACGTAGCTCTTTTGTAAGCTCACCAAAACGCTGTGCTTGTTCATCATTAGCAAATTCATACCTGTCTTGCTCAGCTGATACAGCAACGCTAATAAGTAAAACCAAGCTAATTAAAAAATACTTCATGGCTGTAATTCCTGCATGATTGGTGCAAATTTCGAACGCCAAACTCGTGGGTTAATATCACCGGTATGATGCAACAAGATAGTGCCTTTACGGTCGACCAAAAATGTCTCTGGTGCACCAGATACGCCTAAATCGAGCGCTAATGTTCGCTCTAAATCAAGAATATTAAATTGATACGGGTCGCCTGCTCGACTTAACATACTACTTACTTCTTCTCGCAGTGCTGCCATATCAAACGCACCATCAAAATCAGCATCGTAGCTTTGCACATAATAAAGGCCGACAATTTTTACACCTTGTTCGCGCAGCTTAGTTAAGTAACCAAGCTCAGCTAAGCACGTTGGGCACCAAGTACCCCACACATTGAGTAAATACACTTCGCCTTCGAGATCCGTTTGCTGCCAGCGTTTATTATCTTGCATTAAATCTGGCAAGTTAAAAGCTGGCATTGTATGGCCAATCCTTCCTGTTTGTAACTCGCGAGGGTTAGCAAATAACCCTTGGTATAAAAACACACACACCAAAATAAACGCCAAAAGTGGCAATAAAGCTAAAAATTTGCGGTTCATGCTACCTCCTGCTCACGTTTTTTATTACTACGATAGCGTTTGTCGCCTAAAATCATAAATCCGGCTAAAGAAATAAGTAAGCCGCCTAGCCACATCCAACGCACAAATGGTTTATGATAAATCCGCAGTGACCAGCCGCCGTTGCTAAGTTGTTCGCCTAGTGCAAGATATAAATCACGAGTGAAACCAGCATCAATGGCCGCTTCAGTCATAAACTGCATGCCAATATCATACTGACGTTTCTCTGCATGTAATTTAGTGACTACATCGTTATTTTTAAGCACAGTTACAACCCCTGCATGGCCACTGTAATTAGGCCCTCGGATGCTTTTAACGCCCTCAAAACGGTAGTCATATTGATTCAGTGAAACGACATCTAATGGTTTCATTGAAACATCGCGCTCAACCGAGTACGCTGATGTCAAAGTAACCCCAGCAATAACAAATGCAATTCCGACGTGACCAAGTACCATAGCCCAGTAACTTAAGCTTAAACGCTTCAAGCCGCTTGCTAAGTTGCCATGTACACGGGTTTTATCAAAGATATCGAGGCCTGTTGTAAATACAATCCACATTGCTAACGTTGTTGCTAGCAGCGTTAAAGGAGCAACAACATCGTAGCTTAAAAACAACCAAGCTGAGGTAACAGCAATGCTGGCAATAGCACAAAGCAGCATTTTATTTTGTAAAAATGCCCACTTATTTTGTTTCCAACGCAGTAAGGGTCCAATGCCCATTAAGATTGCAAATGGCACTAATAAAATAGCAAACATTTTATTAAAAAATGGTTCGCCAATTGAAATGCTGCCTAGACCCATCTCTTTATGAACCATCGGCAGTAAAGTGCCCAGTAATACAATAAACGTCGCAACAACTAAAAATATATTATTCAGCCAAAGTGCCACTTCACGGGAAATTAGTTTATAACGCCCTTCACTTTTCACTTGTGATACGCGAAGTGCATATAGTGCAAGACCGCCACCCACAACAATAGCTAAAAAGGCAAGAATGAATAAACCTCGGTCGGGATCCGTCGCAAACGCATGCACAGAAACAATAATCCCTGAACGAACAATAAAAGTACCCAGAAGACTCAACGAAAAAGCAGCAATGGCCAGCAATACTGTCCATGATTTAAACACGCCACGCTTTTCTGTCACTGACAAGGAATGTAACAACGCAGTCGCAACCAACCAAGGCATTAAGGATGCATTTTCTACCGGATCCCAAAACCACCAACCGCCCCAGCCAAGCTCGGAATAAGCCCACCAGCTACCAATAGTGATACCTAAAGTTAAAAAGCCCCAAGCTGTCATTGTCCATGGGCGCGACCATTTTGCCCATGAGTTATCAAGCTTACCTGTCAATAAGGCTGCAATAGCGAATGAGAACGACACAGATAACCCAACATAACCCATATACAATAATGGCGGGTGGATAATCATTCCAGGGTCTTGTAATAGTGGGTTTAGATCTCGCCCTTCTACAGGGTAGTAAGGTAATAACAGTTCAAATGGGCTCGACATCAACAAGGTATAAAGCATAAAGCCTACACCTAAAAAGCCAAGTACACCCAGTACTCGCGCTCGTAATACCCAAGGCAGTGAACGTGAACGCACCGCAACAACAGCAGTCCAGCCAGCTTGCATAACTAACCACAGTAAAATGGCCCCTTCATGGCCCCCCCATGTTGAGGTTATCTTGTAATACCATGGCAAGGTGCTACTTGAATGGTAGGCTACATAAGCAACAGTAAAATCATCAGTCAAACTTGCATAAATAAGTGCTGCAAACGAAATTAAAACAAAAGCAAACTGCCCGACAGCTAACGACGGTGCTGCGCGCATTAAACGCAAATTACCTGTATGCGCGCCCCACAAAGGAAAAATACATAACAAAACACTTAGCACCATGGCCAGTGTTAAAGAAAAATAACCAATTTCAGGGATCATATTAATTGCCACTATCTAAGTTATATTTAGGTTTTTCGTGTTTAATCCCTTTTACCGCTTCGGCAACTTCTGCTGGCATGTATTCTTCATCATGCTTTGCTAATACCTCGAATGCTTCAATAACATCAGGCTCAACCAGTACACCTTGCGCAACGATGCCTTGTCCTTCACGAAATAAATCAGGCAGAATACCTTGATAACGAATTGTCACTAACGGGCCAGTGTCTATTAATTTAAAGCTAACTTCTAAGCTGCTTTCATTACGCACCACAGAGCCTGGTACTACCATGCCACCAATACGAAGCTTTTGGCCTATATGAGGCTTCTCAAGATTTGGCCCCTTACCGTCAATTAACTCACTTGGGGTATAAAAAAGATTTATATTTTCTTGCAAGGCATATAAAACCAAACCTATCACTGCACCAATACCAAACACGATTGCAGTTACTGCTAATAGCCGTTTTTTACGTCTTGGATTCATACTTGCTACTCCTGTTTAGCTTGCTTAATACGCTGTTCGCGAGCGGCTTGCTGCTGAACAGAAGTTAAAATACGCTTGGTATCGTTCAAAGAACTAAATAAGATACCTAATAAAATCAGCGCGCACGTGCCAAAAGACAACCATACATAAAAGCCATATCCACCCATGGCTATAAAATCAGAAAAAGAATCAAACTGCATAACTAGCCCCTATTTAACAACTGACGAACCCAAAGACGGTGTTTTTCGCGTTGTAAAATTTCATTTTTAAGACGTATCAATGTCACTGTGCCCACAAACGCAGCAAACGCTACAATATTGAGCATCAATGGCCAGAACATACTTGGATCAATCGCCTTGGTATCAAACTTAGTAATGGTTGCCCCTTGGTGAAGGGTGTTCCACCACTCAACTGAGAAATGAATAATTGGTAAGTTAATCACCCCTACAATGGCAAGGATAGAAGCAGCTCGACCCGCTGCTTTTTTATCCTCAAAGGCGTGATACAAAGACAACACACCTAAATATAAAAATAATAAAATAAGCTCAGAAGTAAGACGTGCGTCCCACACCCACCAAGCACCCCACATAGGCTTACCCCACGCAGCACCGGTGATCAACGCAATTGCAGTAACGCATGCGCCCACGGGGGCAATAGCGATAACAGCAAGTTCAGCATTTCGCAGCTGCCAAACTAAGGCAACCACCGCCGCGATAGCCATAGATGAATAAGCGCCCATAGATAAAATAGCTGAAGGAACATGAATAAAAATAATGCGATAGCTGTCTTTTTGTTGGTAGTCTGCAGGCGCATAAGCCAGCCCCCAAACCCAACCAACAACCATGCATACAACCGTTATTACGGCAAAATATGGCAGTAACGTATTACATAATTGATATGCACGATCTGCTTTAGCGTAGGGATGTAACCACTTCCACATATTAACTTACACTCACTTTTAATGCTGACGATATGGCAATTGGTGCGCTTAAAATAGCAACGACAAGCATTGCACCAAGGATGGCAAGCTGTCCACTATAATCCAGTGACATAGTACTGGTATCAATAGCAGACGTTGCAAAAATTAACACAGGGATATACAAAGGCAGAACTAACAGACTCATCAATATTCCGCCTTTTTGTAACCCCACAGTGAGACCCGCGCCAATCGCGCCGATAAAACTCAGTAATGGAGTCCCTAATAATAAAGTAATGACTGTCGCAACAAGCGCTTGGCTATCTAAATTAAGCAGTAGCGCAAAAAACGGTGTCATTAACACCAAAGGCAGCCCAGTAATAACCCAATGAGCAAGCACTTTTGCCAGTACAGTTAACGGCAATGGATACGATGATGCAATTAATTGCTCTAGGCTGCCGTCATGAAAATCATCACGAAAAATTTTATCAAGACCAAGCATGGTCGATAAAAGCGCCGCAACCCAAATAATACCAGGAGCCATACGAGCAAGTAGACCGGGCTCTGGACCAATAGCTAACGGGAATAAGGTAATAACAATTAAGAAAAATAATAATGGATTAACAATTTCTGCACGCTGGCGAAACGCTAACTGTAAATCTTTTTTACATACGGCACTAAAGAGCTGTAAATAAGAGTGTTGTCGTTGCATCAGTGACGGTACTCCAAGGTAACTGTTTGCAAATCATTAAAGTGCGTTGTTAAATCTTGGTGGGTCGTTAATAAAATAGCACCACCGGTTTCTAAATGGCTAACAAAGCGCGCCTGTAAGAATGCCACTCCCGCTTTATCCAAAGCAGTAAATGGCTCATCGAGGATCCAAAGCTTGGCATCATTAAGCCATAATCGAAGTAATGCAACACGTCGTTGTTGTCCTGCGGATAAAGTGCGTACTGGCACATCTTCAAGACCAACTAAACCAATTTTAGCCAACAAAGCATACAAGTCTTGATTATCATCATACCCTTGGATCTGTAACCAAAAACGCACATTTTCCAGCGCAGTAAGCTGAGCATTTACACCGGTCTTGTGACCAATAAATAATAATTCACGGGCAAACTCGTCATAGTTTTTTGTTATTGAAGTATCGTGCCAAAAGATATCGCCTTCATCAGGAGCAGCAAAACCTGCAATAATGCGCAATAATGATGTTTTACCAGCCCCATTAGGGCCTGCTAATTGCATAATTTGTCCCGATTCCAAACTGAAATTAAGATCCTCAAACAAACAGCGCTCTTGTTTAATGCAAGTGACGGACTTAATGTGTAGCAAGATGACGATTCTCTATACCCAAAATTAGGCGTTAGTCTACCATAATGATAGGGTAATACGAATAACGCAATGAAACCGATTAGTGAAAACTTGATTTAAAATAATGAATGAACCTACGCAGATTTCTTTAGCTAACTCATTGACGATTAAACAGTCAACGAGTAATGCTGGGCAACAAAGTGTGAACCTAAATGGGGAAACACTTAACGCTAAAAACATCACATTTGCCAAAGGCTCTGTGCAAATGGATATTTTAGTGAATAACCATTGGCAAACACTGCGTTTAGCGACCAGCCACTCACCAAGCAATATGCAAAAAATTCCTGCCGCTGAAATACAATTAAGTACTGATGGTAAACAACTTACT
The DNA here is from genome assembly GCF_049257175.1 of Pseudoalteromonas mucoides. Lineage (NCBI taxonomy): Bacteria > Pseudomonadati > Pseudomonadota > Gammaproteobacteria > Alteromonadales > Pseudoalteromonadaceae > Pseudoalteromonas > Pseudoalteromonas mucoides. Next base: position 90,887 of record NZ_JBMMUC010000004.1, on the reverse strand, counting down.
ATTTTGCCAACACAAACATCATTAGCGCTTAATCAAGCAAAGCAATTACAGAGTTTACTTAATTTCATTCATTCCGGCAGCCAACTGAGCAATCAACCTTTCGCCGTTACTGTAGCCACTAAACCGACACCTAAAATACAAATAGCGCAGTTGAATGCGAGCTTACCGATAAATGCAGAAGTGGCACAACTTCTACAGAGTGAGCAACCTTTAAAAGCAATCATCAATATGGATCAAAAGGGGCTATTAAAGCTTGTGGTTATTAACCGTTTTGCTGATAACCTGCACCAACAGCCCATCACAAAAGCTAAATTGGCGACATGGCTAGCAAAGCTCGCCCCGCAAGGACAACTACAAAGGACGAATAACGCAGCGCAATTAACAATCCCGCAGCAAAAAAGCGCTTTTAATATTCCTATTAAGCATACACAGGCGCAACAGCTAAGTGCAGAGCCTCAAGCTGTCAAAATAATAGCAACGAAAGACCAACTTACATTGAAAACCCTCACCAATGAGGTTGCTGTTGTACTTAAAAATTCGTTGACTCAAACCTTTCATAATTTAGTGAAAGCACAACAAAGTACCGCAATAACAAAAATAACAACCGACGACGTAAAACCTGTTCAAAGCCCCTTAATAAATGCCAGCAGCCCAATAAAGTCGTGGTTACAAGCCAGTTTTGCCGATTTGAAAACTCGGGTGAACGATGCTGTTCGTTACTTTGAAAATAAACCATTTAATCAATTAACTGACAAAAATGATAACCCACTTAAAGCACCTATTTCCTCAACGAGTAACGAAAAAGCGCCGCAACAATTAAGTTTGATCCCAAAATCAGTGTCGCAAATAAACTTAGCAGCTTTAGCTCGTGAGAATGTAGCCCCACTTTTGGCAGATATAAGTAAAGGCACAGCGTTACCTAAGCACTTCCATAGCGCTCCACCGCTAGTACAACTATTTCAACAAGTTAAAGCGACTTTGGCTAGTATCACTACACCAACAGCCGCTCCTGTTGTAAGTAATAACAACCTATCAATCAGTAGCGGCAAAGCATCAATAACTCAGGCTGAAATAGCGACTAAAGCTGATACAGCTAAAACGCCCGCTGTCGACAAACAAATATCTTTTTCAACCACAGAGAAAGAGACTGCAAAAACACACAGTACAATAAACAAAGACATAACAAACACAAATACAGCAAAAGTGGATAGCCAATTCACCAACCAAAAAAACAGCTCAACGATTAACTCCCCTCTAATTGCTAAAAATAGCAATGCGCCATTAATTGAAATTAAGAATCCTAATACGGTGAGTCAATCAGTTAGTGAAACAGCAAACAAGTTAAAACAAGTATCGACAATCAATAAAGAGCTAGCAAGCAACCCTAGTCTTACAAAGGACAAAGATAAAGTAAGCATTCACTTTAGCAGCGTAAATGAAACGAGCAAAACTCAAAAACTAGCTTCGATACCACCTACACTTATGGTGCAAACTCAAAAGGAAAACATCAAAGCACCTTTAACAGCTACACCAGTGCGCAGCCAAGTTACCCTCCCGATAGAGGCTAAACTGACGGCTCCATTACTAAACATAGCAAAGCCACAATTGCAGTCCTCATCGAATGCAGCTACTGGCAGTGAAAATAATTCAACAAAAGTAGATTTAAGCCAAAAAATAGAACAGCTAGCGCAGGGGAAAGTAAGCGATAATGTGGATCTAAATCGACTTGTTAACCAGGCATTTAATCGGATGATAAACAGCCAATCCGCTCACCCTTCAATTGTACAACGAGAAATATTGAGCCTTATTTCACCGAATAGTCTCTCAACAAGCGCGATGCAACAAAGCTTTAGCCAAGCAATCGAAAATTTGAGTGTCGCAATTTTGGCAGCCCCGGCACTGAATAATATTAGTGCATTGAACTTTACTGGCCAAAGCTCAGTTGATGCTTTACTACAAGTGTTAGTGCCGAATTTTAAAGCTGTGAACAGCGAAAAACTTCAAGAGCAATTACAACAAGCCAGCAGCCAAACTCTAGCAGCAGAGCTTGGGCAAATTAAAAATAATATTAGCCAAGTTGCCACCACAGCTGTTAATCAACAAACGGATAGTAATGCGCTTGTGCAGTTTTTTTTACCTATGCGACTTCCGCCGGACGCTGCGCAAACTGAAATATCACTTGGCCAATATAAAAAACCAAGTAAAGATAAACCCGAAGGAAAAGACGTTTGGTTTGTGCGTTTAAATTTTGATTATGCAGCTCTTGGCCAGCTACAAATCACCGCCGAGCTGATGGATAAAGCCTTAGATTGTAAACTGCTCGCCTCAAGCCAAGAGGTAACAGCAATAGCCCATCCACATTTAGAAAGCTTGCGTCATAAATTGTCAGCACATGGCTTACAAGTGGGCGAATTAAATTTAAGCCAAGGTGCGCCACAACACCAAGCTTTTTATCAATCCCATGCAATTATCAATATTAAGGTTTGATCATGAGTGATTCACAACATAAGTCAGCCATAGGTTTATTATATGAAGCAGGTAGAGCGCCTACCGTTTCCAGTAAAGGGTTTGGTGAGTTAGCACAACAGATAATCAAAACAGCGAAAGAAAAAGGCATATTAATTCATCAGGATGAAGCACTTGCTAAAACGCTTTCGCATTTAGAACTTGGCGAAGAGATACCTAAAGAACTCTACTACGTAATTGCTGAGCTTATTGCATTTTCATATGTACTTCGGGGTAAGTTTCCACCTGGCTGGGAAGATTTTCAGGGTAAGTTAAATATTAAGGCTTAAACGCAGCAAGTAAAAATTGAATTAACAAAAAGGCGCTATTTAGCGCCCTTTTTGATTATGTAACGACATAAGTAATTCAGCCTCTGCACGAGGTAATTCGCATTCACGAATTATCTCTTCAATATCAGCGCCTAATTCCACCATTTTCACAGCCCGTGAATAAATTTTAGCATCAGGATCATCGTATTTCTGTGCATCTTGCTGTTGCGCTAGTTCTTGATTTCGCTGTTCAACAGCGACTAACCTTTTACCAATACTCAGCATGCCCGCACGCATTTCAGCAACTTCGCTGCGTAAAATACTGTTCTGTTGCAGCGCATCTGTCAGCTGTTTTTGGCTTTTAGCCTCACCATGCGATATTTTTGTATTCAAACTATATAAAATAACAAAGCACACTAGTATTAAACCAAGTGCGCTTATAACTAAAGAGAGTAACAACATAGTTTATCCGTCAGTATTAGATATTGCTTAACTCATCCCACTCTTCATCGTTTAATAGCTTATTTAAATCAACCAAGATCAATAGCTCACCATCACGGTTACTCACACCTTGGATAAACTTAGCACTTTCTTCTGTGCCAATGTTAGGTGCACTATCAATTTCTGAGCTACGTAAATAAACAACTTCAGCCACACTATCAGCCAGAATACCAATTACCTGCTCTTCAGCTTCAATAATTAATACTCTTGAGTTATCTGTAGTTTCAGCAGACATTAAACCAAAACGAGCACGAGTGTCGATCACGGTAACCACATTACCACGTAAGTTGATAATACCAAGTACATAGCTTGGCGCACCTGGTACAGGGGCTATTTCTGTATAACGCAAAATCTCTTGAACTTGCATCACATTGACGCCGTATGTTTCTGATTCCAGTTTAAATGTTACCCATTGCAATACTTCATCATTGCTATCGGCATTTTTACTGTTTGATACTAGTCTTTCTTCACTCATGCTATTACTCCGAATATCGTTACTGCTCACGGCTATCTAAGCCCTGCTCCAGTAATTGATTTAAATTTTCTACATCAATTAGGGCACACATTTTTTCTTTAATGACGCCAGCCAACCAAGGGCGTTTACCGGTTTTAGCTCGCCATTTAACATCTTCTGTACGCAGGGTTATGTTATTAACAAGCTTCTCAGCTAATAACCCCCACTGACTATCACCAAGTGTTATTAAATATTGATAGTTTAGTTTCTCTTCTAATTCTTGAGTGTATTTCTCTGGCATTACCCAACGAGCGGTATCAACCACATTGAGGTTTTCATCACGGTTAAGCATAACCCCTTTGAACCACTTGGGCTTACCAAACAATTGATTCACATCGCCCAATTGATGAATGCCGCCCAATGCCTTAAGGGGCACAGCTAATGTAAGCCCTGCCACTTCAAAAAATAACGCCTGGAATTCACCGTCAAAATAATCCTGCTGTCGCTCAATCGGGGTTTTAGCATGTGTAGCTAGAGCATCACTGGCAATATTATCTATATCTTTGATTTTAGCTTGAATTTGCGGTTTCTCAAGCGCTGTTTTGGTATCTTGTGGTATTTCTTGGGGTTCTTCAAGGGCGTGCTCTTGAACAATTACCTGCTTAGCAGCTTTTGCTGGCATCTGAGTCTGCTTTTGAACAGACCCAACTTGTTCAAGTAATTTTGCGACAGGTTCTAAGTCTGTATTCTCATCTTCCTCGCACAGCAAAGCGCCCAAGTACTGGGTCATCACTTTTTCATTAGCAAACAATTGTTTACTCATTAATTAACCTTGCTCAATCAAATAATCTAATAACGCACGATAGGCAAATACACCACGTGAACGAGGGCAAAATTGAATTGGCACTTGTTGTGCTAAGCTTGCATCTCGAAATTTGGTATCGACAGGTATAACACCTGGCCAAACTTTATCATTATACGTTTTTTGCAATGTTTTATATGCCTCTAACGACGCATTTGTGCGCTTATCGTACATTGTTGGGATGATGGTATATTGATACTGCTTTGATTGCGAGCTTTGCATCAATTCCATTGTACGCATCATACGATCTAAGCCCTTTAAGGCTAAAAATTCAGTTTGTACTGGCACTAAAATGCGTTCACTCGCCGCAAGTGCATTAACCATTAACACCCCTAAAACAGGTGGGCAATCCAAAATTGCATAATCATAATGCTCACTGATTTTGGCTAACGCTTTTTTTAAAATAAGCCCCATACCAGTTTTATTGCCCATACTGCGATCAAGGGTAGCAATGGCCATTGTCGCGGGCATTATATCTAAATTAGCAATATTTGACGGGCACAGTGATTGCAGTATTTCTTCGCTTTGCATGGTATTACCGCGAGCAAATATATCATAAACACTGACTTCTAAATCTTCAGAATCGATACCAAAATAGTAAGTCAAAGAGGCATGCGGATCAGTGTCTATCAATAACACACGCTTTCCCTGCAATGCTAATGTACCAGCAAGGCTTACCGCAGTTGTTGTTTTACCTACGCCACCTTTTTGATTCGCCACCGTCCAAATTTTCACATCACACCTTATTATTGTTCATTGCGCGTTGTAATTCGTATACCGCCATGTGGTAATTGAATCACTTTAATCGTGTTATCGTCCGAAGGCAATTCAATTACTTCAGGTTCAACTTTTTCTGCTTCAAGCTCCCCTTCTCGAGGCGCTTCTTGCTCTGGTAAGCCATACTTGGATAATGCAACCACTACTTTTCTATTCTCAGCGCGACCTTGCTCTGTACTATTATCTGCAAATGGTGAATATTGTCCATAGCCTTCAATAGCCATTCTAGCTGGGTTAATTCCCAGTGATTCAAGTTCAACTAAAATTGAGGTTGCCCGCGCAACAGAAAGCTCCCAATTAGAGCGAAATATTTCGTTTCGAATTGTTTCGTTATCTGTGTACCCACGCACTCTGACATAATTATCAACCGGTGCGATAATATCGTTAACCATACCAATCACGGTTTTAGCGCGACTATGCGCAACCGCACTGCCGCTTGAAAATAACATGCCAGAGCTCAGCTCTATGATCAGCCAATCTTGGTGCAATTCTAAGCTCGCTTCACCATCACGAATCTCGTCAATCAGCGCTGATTGTAGTTTGGTTAATAAGCTATCTAAAGGCTTGCCTAAATGCTTTTGTTTTATATTACTGGTATCACTTTGCCCATCAAGTAACTCAGGACCGGCTTCTTGCTTTTGGATACTTTCACCATATAACAGCTCTTTTTCTGGGCTGACTCTATCAGTTAATAAACCTGTCCCCGTCACACCGGTGCCCTCTTGACTATTCTGACGCGCAGATTGATCGAAAACCTGCTCTAATGAGTCTGATAAAATTTGAAAGCTTTCTTCTTTATTAATAGCAATTGCATACATCACCACAAAAAACGCAAACATGATAGTCATGTAATCTGCATAGGAGACTAACCAACGCTCTGTGTGCTGATTATTACTAGTTTGATGACGAAGCCGACGACGGATCATAAGTTAATTAGCTATTAGATTAGGTCGTTCAACTCGGTAAGCTTCTAATTTAAGCTCTATGTTTGCAGGGCTATCGCCTTGGCTTATAGCAATAATTCCCTCGGCAAGTAGCTCATGAAACAACATTTTTTGCTCAACTTGTTGTTTTAATTTATTAGCCATCGGTAAAAATAATAAGTTTGCTAAACCAACACCATAAATAGTCGCAATAAACGCAGTGGCCACGCCAGCACCAAGCTTTTGCGGCTCGGTAATAAATGACATGGCCTGAATAAGTCCAAGTACAGCGCCCAAAATTCCTATAGTCGGACTATAGCCGCCTAAAGCTTCATAAACACGGCTTGCTTCAAGCAGTCGCTCGCGCTCTAGCAACAAATCAATTTCAAGCGTATCTCGCAGCTTTTTCTCACTCACTCCATCGATAAGTAAACTAAGGCCTTTTGCTGCATAACTATCAGGGTGAGTGAGCGCCGTATCTTCAAGGGCTAAGTACCCTTCTTGGCGTGCTTTGTGGGACCAACTTTTAACCTCTTCAATGGCTGCGTCAATATCATGACGAGGGGGGAAGAAAACCCAGTAACTAATTTTTAAGGCTTTGATAAACGTGCTAACCGGAGACTGTAACATCACAGCCCCCAAGGTGCCGCCTAGTACAATGATCAGTGCAGGGCCGTTAAATAAAGCAGCAACAGCACCGCCTTCTAATGTATAGCCAAGAGCTATTGCACCTAACGCAGTTACTAGCCCTAAGATTGATAGCTTATCCACAACCAATCTCACGTACTAATCGAGTAGCCACATCATTTAATGCAATACTAGCACTAGAAAGCCCTGCAGCAGCAACAGCTTGTGGCATACCATAAACCACACTGGTGCTCTCATCTTGTGCCCAAATCGTTGCACCGACTTGTTTGAGCATTCGCGCACCATCACGGCCATCTGCGCCCATTCCAGTGAGCACTACTGCCAAAACATCACCTTGGAAAGACTTTGCAGTACTAGCAAATGTCACATCAACACTGGGTTTATATGTGATACGTGCACTGTCGTCTTCAAATACTCTTAACGTTCGATTACCACCACGTCCTTCAATTAGCATTTGTTGGCCACCAGGAGCTAAGTAAGCCGTACCGGGCATTAACTTATCACCTTGTTGCGCTTCTTTAACTTTGATTTTACACAGGCCATTTAATCGTGCTGCGAATGCTGGCGTAAATGCAGCTGGCATATGCTGAATGAGTAAGATGGGATGCGGAAAATTCGCTGGTAATTGAGTCAAAATAGTTTGTAATGCTACGGGCCCACCAGTAGACGTACCTATCGCTACAATTTGATACTTTTTACCCGAAGCTCGTACTGATGCAGCGTTCGTATCAACAGGTATCACGGGTCGACTAAAACTGCGATCAGGCTGCGCAATACTGGTCTTTGGCGCTGTTTCTTTATTTACCGAGGGCTTATTAATACTCGTCGCTGGGCGGCTAAATCTCGATAAACGTCTACGCCCGATTTCTTTTACTTTATTTTGTAAAAGCTTAATCGCATCTTCGTTATTACGCGCAATATCTTCAAATTTCTTCGGTAAGAAATCTAACGCGCCAGCATCAAGCGCATCCAGTGTCGCGGTTGCTCCATCACGAGTCAGCGACGAAAACATCAAAATAGGAGTTGGGTTTGCTGCCATGATTTCTTTCACGGCGCTGATTCCATCAAGCACCGGCATCTCGACATCCATCGTGATGACATCAGGGCGAAGTTGGCGCGCTTTATCGACTGCTTCACGGCCATTTACCGCAAAATCAATTACATCAATGTCCTTATCTTGCTCTAGAATTTCACTCACTCTACGGCGAAAAAAACTAGAATCATCAACAACTAATACTTTAACTGCCATTGGCGTACTCATGTTAAATTTCATCTACAGGAGCCTGTGGCTCCCATAAAAAGATAAAGATTACTCTAACCTGCGTAGTATTTTAGCAAGCTTGGGACATCCAAAATCAAGGCGATACCGCCATCTGAAGTAATTGTCGCACCAGCCATACCTGGCGTCCCTTGTAAAAGGGCATCCAGTGGTTTAATAACAACTTCTTCTTGGCCGATTAATGAATCCACAACAAAACCAACCTGCTGAGTACCGATTTGTACGATAACAACATGCCCTTGAGCTTTACGTTGCGAGGTATCGGCACCTTTTACAAGCCAGTGTTCTAAATAGAATAGTGGAATTGCTTTTTTACGCACTATGATAGTTAATTGCCCATCAACTACATTTGTACGAGTCAGATCTAGATGGAAAATTTCATTTACGCCAGCCAACGGTAAGGCAAAGGTTTGCTGACCAACAACAACCATCAAGGTTGGTAGTATGGCTAATGTCAGTGGTACTTTGATTTCTAATATAGTACCAACACCTAACTCAGATTGAATACTTACCGAGCCATTCAATTGGGTTATTTTAGTTTTTACTACATCCATGCCAACGCCGCGGCCGGAAATATCTGAAATCTGTTCTTTGGTTGAAAAGCCTGGCGCAAAAATTAGATTATATGCTTCAGTATCAGATAAACGACTCGCTTGATCGTGATCAAGCACACCTTTGCTAATAGCTATTTTTTTCAGCTTCTCAGCATCCATACCTGCACCATCATCTCGTATAGTCAGCAAAATATGGTCACCTTCTTGCGAAGCAGATAAAGTAACCGTACCTGTTCTTGGTTTACCTGCGGCCTCACGTACATCAGGCATTTCAATACCATGGTCAACCGAGTTACGCACTAAGTGAACCAGTGGATCGGCAAGTGCTTCAACTAGGTTTTTATCTAAATCTGTTTCTTCACCCACTAATAATAGGTTAATGTCTTTTTTCAAGCTACGCGCTAAATCACGGACTACACGTGGAAAGCGACCAAACACTTTTTTGATTGGTTGCATGCGGGTTTTCATTACCGCACCTTGTAAATCGGCAGTCACAACATCTAAATTAGAGATTGCTTTGCCCATCACTTCATTATTTGTATTAGTCGCTAAACTTACTAATCGATTACGCACTAATACAAGTTCACCAACCATATTCATGATTTGATCTAAGCGCTTCGTATCAACCCTCACGGTTGTTTCAGCTTGAGGTGGAGCAGGTTTTTTAGCTGTACTTGCAGCTGGCGCAGGAGCTTTACTCTCAACGGGCTTTTGCGCAATAGGTTGAGGCTTGCTTACTTGTGCTGGTTTTTCAACCTTCGCTTCAGGTTTCGGTGTATCTGTAGCTGGCTTAGGGGTATCAGCCTCTACATTGCTGGTAGCAAGCGCTTTAGGTGCAGTCCCCTTGCCATGTAATTCATCTAGTAGTGCTTCAAATTCGTCATCGCTGATTTCATCGTCTGATGCTGAGCTTGCCGCTACACTTTTCACTTCAGCTGTTGTAGCTGCTTCAATAGGTTCTTCTTGAGCTGGAGCAGGATTTACCGCACCAAAGTTACCTACCCCATGTAGTTCATCAAGTAAACTGTCAAATTCATCATCGGTAATATCGCTGCTACTGGCATTATCTTGAGGCGCAGCGCTTGTATTCGCTATCGGACTCTGACCTTTACCGTGGAGTTCATCTAATAAGCTTTCAAACTCATCTTCGGTGATCTCATCAATTTGTGCATCTTCTGGCTTGTCGTCAACTTGGCCATTGAACAACATATCAAAAGCAAAAGGGTCATCTTCATCGATTGTTGAGTCTGGCTCTTCTTCGACCGCTACAGACTCTGGTGTTGGTGCGCTTTGAGCTTGCTCCTCATCGGCACTAGGCGGTTGACTTAACTTATGTAAAATAGCGAGTAATTCTGGGTCGGCGGGCTCTGGCTGTTCGCGGTTTTGTATCGTCGCAAACATTTCATTTATTGTATCGAGCGCTTGTAATATAACATCCATGAGCTCTGAGTTTACTTTACGAACGCCCTGACGCAGTAAATCAAATACGTTTTCTGCACCATGACAAGCATCAACCAGCTCTGTCATACTTAAGAAACCCGCACCACCTTTTACGGTATGAAAACCACGGAAAATAGCATTTAGTAACTCGGTATCATCTGGATTATTTTCAAGTTCTACTAGCTGTTCTGATAAAAGCTCAAGAATTTCCCCAGCTTCAACTAGAAAATCTTGTAAAATATCTTCATCGACTTCAAAGCTCATGCAGTGCTCTCCTCTTAGAAGCCCAAACTTGACAGTAAATCGTCAACATCATCTTGCCCATTGACAACATCATCTCGCGACTCTTTATCAATAATTGGCCCTTCTGGACCTGCTAATGTCGTTTTTGCAGGCGGTATTTCTTCTATAGCTGCTATTCTAGTTTTAGCTTCGCCAATTTCATGACTACCAAATGCAGTCAATAAATGTATTAAACTATCTTCAACTTCTCTAACTAAATCAATTACGCGGCGGATCACTTGCCCTGTTAAGTCTTGGTAATCTTGCGCCATTAACACATTAGTCATTAGACCTTGCAGTTCGTCGGTCTTAGTGTGGGAGTGGTTCATGAATTTATCTAAACTATGACACAGTGTTTTAAATTCACCGAGCTCAATTTCACGACTCATTAAACGGTCCCAAGTCGGCTTTATCTGGGCGATTTCATCGGCTAACCCTTGTGCTATAGGCAAACTAGCTTCAACTGCATCCATGGTTTTATTAGCAGCATTTTCTGTCATTTCCATAACATAATTTAAACGCTGCTTTGCGTCAGGAATTGCATCAGTTGTTAAGTCTGAGAGCCGTGTATCGAGTTCAAAATTCTTCAGCGCGTCATGAAGTTGGCGGGTTAATTTACCAACTTCAGCAAAAAGTTCTGATTGCTCTTTTGTCGCCGCATCAAGGATGAGCTGATCAGCTTTATCTTGCTCACCGTTTTCAAGGTGAACAACAAGCTGACGGGCTTGTTCTAAAGTGATCTGAGGCGCAGCAGGTGCTGACATAAGCCTCTCCTATTAATTAGCCTAGGCGCTCAAACACTTTTTCCAATTTGGTTTTAAGTGTTGCAGCAGTAAAAGGTTTTACGATGTAGCCATTAACGCCAGCTTGAGCAGCAGCAACAATTTGTTCTTTTTTAGCTTCTGCTGTTACCATCAGCACAGGGATATGTTTAAGCGTGTCATCAGCTCTGATTGCACGTAATAAATCAATACCTTGCATACCTGGCATATTCCAATCTGTTACTACGAAATCAAACTCTTGATTTTGTAGCATTGGTAAAGCTGTTGAACCATCATCAGCTTCTTGCACATTAGTAAAACCTAAATCTCTTAACAGATTTTTGATAATACGTCTCATCGTCGAAAAATCATCAACAACAAGAATTTTCATGTTTTTATCCAAAACATCCTCCGGTGAGGTCTGAACCTATATTTACTTACTACTAATTTATCCAGTCATTGATTTTTGCTTTTAGCTTAATCATCGCCTGACCATGTATCTGGCTCACACGCGACTCGCTAACATCGAGTATGTGCCCAATTTCTTTTAAATTCATTTCATCGTTGTAATAGAGCGAAAGAACAAGGCCGTCACGCTCTGGTAGCGACTTAATTGCTGCTAACAAGGATTCATTAAAACGTTCATTCTTAACGTTATTAAAGGGCTTGTCCAGTGCTAAGTCTTGCCCAACTGGGGTTATTACATCTTCATCAACCCCTAAGTCTTCGATACCCAGAACTTTGCTTGAGTTTACATCACTTAGAATATGATGGTACTCATCTAGCGTAATATCAAGTTTTTCAGCAACTTCACTATCTTTAGGCTCACGATTATATTGACTTTCTAGTTCTGTAATTGCTTCTGCAACCATACGGCTATTGCGGTGTACTGAACGAGGGGCCCAATCACCACGGCGCATTTCATCAAGCATTGCACCACGAATGCGAATACCTGCAAAGGTCTCAAAACTGGCACCTTTTGCAGCATCAAAGTTTTTCGACGCTTCAATTAAACCTATCATGCCTGATTGAATTAAATCATCTAGCTGTACACTCGGTGGTAAACGTGCAATTAAATGGCACGCCACTTTTTTTACCAGCGACGCGTGCCTTTCTACTATTGCATTTAAATTTGCTGTGGATTGATAGCCCATCGCTTTGCTCACCGATGCAGTCATAGTTAGCCGTTTACTAATTTTTCTATAAAGAACTCTAAATGGCCTGAAGGTTGATTAGGTATTGGCCATTTAACTGCTTTTGTCGCCAAAGTTTTAAAGGCAACTGCCGCTGGAGAGTTTGGAAATAATTCCACAATTACTTTTTGGCGGCGGGTAGATTTACGCATATTTTCATCGTATGGAACGGTAGCAACCAACTCCATAGAGACATCTAAAAATCGGTCGGTTACTTTTGATAACTTTGCAAATAGTTCATGGCCTTCACGCATGCTACGCACCATATTGGCAACTATTTTAAATTTGTAAACACCATGCTCACGGCTAAGTACTTTGATAAGAGCATAAGCATCGGTGATTGAAGTAGGTTCGTCACATACAACAACCATAACATCTTGTGCTGCACGAGAAAAACTCAGCACCATGTCAGAAATACCTGCGGCGGTATCAACAATTAATATATCGAATTCAGTATTTAGTTCACTGAAAGCGCGAATAAGGCCTGCGTGCTCAGACGGTGATAGTTCAACCATGCTTTGTGAGCCAGAGGTTGCAGGTACTATTTTAATACCTGCGGGGCCTTCTACTAAAATTTCATCTAACTCGCATTCACCCGATAAAACATGGGATAAGTTACGCTCTACACGTAAACCTAGCATCACATCACAATTTGCTAAACCTAAATCGGCATCCAGTACTAAAACTCTATTGCCTAGCTGGCCAAGCGCGATTGCAGTGTTTAATGACACGTTGGTTTTACCAACGCCGCCTTTACCACCGGTAACAGCGATAACTTTTACACCGTTATTATTGTTTTGACTCATTTTTCGCAGGCCACTTGCTTGATCTAATACTGTGTTAATCATACATCCCTACTGTGCTTGACGCCACTGCTTGACGTCGTGAATGTTGTGCTTTTGTTCTTTTTAAATACAATTGTTCAGCTTTTTTTACTAATTTTTCTGAATTAGCAACACGAATGTCCTCAGGAACACGCTGGCCGTTAGTAAGATACCCTATTGGAAGGCGATTTTGAATCGCTACGCTAATAATCTCACCTAAACTTAGCGACTCATCCAATTTGGTGAAAATACAGCCACTTAATTGTACTTTCTTAAAGTGTCTTACCGTTTCCTGTAACACGTTAATTTGCGCCGTTGCACTTAACACTAAATAATTACGAATATCCACACGTTGATTACGCATTAGCGTGTTTAATTGCTCTGTTAAACGTAAATCACGTTGGCTCATTCCCGCAGTATCAATTAATACTAGTCGTTTATTTCGTAAATGGTATAACACTTCTGCTAATTCGTTAGCATCTTTAACTTGTTTTACGCCACAGCCAATTATACGACCATACGTCGCAAGCTGTTCATAAGCACCTATACGGTAAGTATCGGTTGTGATCAACGCAACTTTATCTGCGCCATATTTTTGCGCACCAAGTGCGGCTAACTTGGCAACCGTGGTTGTTTTACCAACGCCGGTAGGCCCCACTAATGCATATACGCCACCTTGGCGAAGTATCTCGTTATTCGTTGTATGCATTTGGTTTTCAACCATTTGCAATAGCGCCTGCCATGCTTGTTGGCGAGAAACATCATCAGGAATAAAACACGCCATTTGCTCGGCTACATCATGCTCTATGCCCATACCAACTAAACGGTCAATCATACAAGCTCGTGTTGGATCACGCCGAGCCATATCTTGTTGCATTAAACCTGACACTTGGTGTTCAAGCAGTTGACGAATCGCATTCATTTCATCACGCATTGACGAAATTTCTTCACCTTTACTATTGCCTGCAACAGCTTGAGAGTGTAAAGGAGTGTCTAAATCATCAAAGCCACTTTCTAACTCATCATCAAAACCTAAGCTATGTGCTTGTGTATGAGCTTTGCTCAGCGCTTCACGGCGAGCAAAATCTGGATGTGCTTGCGGTTCACTTGTTCTATATTGCGCTTGAGCTGGTTGTGACTGTTGCTGTGCTTTACCCTGGTATTGAGTTGAAGTATCAATACCCGATTGGCTAAACATAGACGCAAGCTCTGGTGATTTAGGTTGTGGTGACTGACGTTCCAATAAAGCTTGTAGGCTATCAGCAACCGCAGCCTGTGGCTCTTGCTGAGCACGTTGCGGTGCAGGTTTTACAAAGTTCGGATTCCTTTGCGCTTGGGCAACAGCGGGTTGTGGTGCTGATTCTTTCGGTGCTGCCTTGTCATAATCGACAGCAGCAACAATTTCAACGCCATTAGCTAGCTTTTTATTTGACATAATAACGGCATCTACACCAAGTTCATCTTTAACTTCTTTTAGTGCGGTACGCATATCTTTAGCAAAAAAACGTTTTATTTTCATGGTTCACAACCCTTTTAAAATCCGATTATTGGCCTACTGAGCTAACAATCTTGATCTGTCTTTCATCTGGTACCTCTTGATAAGACATCACTCTCAAACCTGGAATGGTGTACTTAACAAATCGAGATAACACAGTGCGTAACATTCCTGATGTTAGCAATATCGAAGGTTCACCGGCCATTTCTTGATTTTGATGCGCTTCGTTTAATGATTGTTGAAGTCGCTCTGCAAGTCCTGGCTCTATTCCGGCACCTTCGTCGCCTGCATTCTGAAGTGACTGATGCAACATCTGTTCCAACTCAGGCGCCAAGGTTATGACAGGTATTTCAGACGACATACCAACCGCATCTTGAACGATTAATCTACGCAATGAAATTCGCACTGCAGCCGTTAATACATCAGGGTCTTGGCTACGAGGACCATACTCAACTAGGGTCTGTACAATAGAGCGCATATCGCGAATTGCTACGCCTTCATTTAATAAATTTTGCAAAACTTTAACCACGGTTGTGAGTGGTAATACATCTGGCACTAATCCTTCAACTAAACGAGGATGGCTTTTAGCTAACATATCTAATAGATTTTGTACTTCTTCGTGGCCAAGTAGTAATGCTGCACTGTTAGTAAGTAATTGACTGATATGAGTAGCCACGACAGTCGCTGAATCGACCACTGTGTAGCCTAATGATTGGGCTTCATCTTTTTGATTTGGCTTGATCCAAACTGCATCTAAACCAAACGCCGGATCTTTAGTTTCAATGCCTTTAATTGGGCCGAACACTTGGCCTGGATTAATCGCAAGCTCATCCCCGTGTTTAAGTTCACCTTCACCACTGGATACACCCATCATGGTGATTCTGTAAGCATTTGGGTCTAATTCGAGGTTATCGCGAATATGCACCGGTGGTACTAAAAAGCCCAGCTCTTGTGATAACTTTTTACGTACCCCTTTAATTCGGTTTAGTAACTCGCCACCTTGAGATTGATCAACAAGCGGGATCAACCTGTAACCGACCTCTAAACCAATTACATCAACTTGCTGTACGTCATCCCAGCCAAGTTCTTTTTGTTCTTGTTTATTTGCAACGCCGGTACCTGCTGCACCACCATTTGCCGCTTCTTCTTCTTTAGCAGCAGCTGCTTTAATTTTGTTTTGTTGTGTGTAATAAGCAAGGTAACCAAGCAGTGCACCTAAACTTAAAAATGCAAAATGCGGCATGCCGGGTACTAAGCCCATAACTATGAGGATACCTGATGCGATAAACAGAGATTTTTCGTTACCAAGTTGGCTTTTGAATTGGTCGCCCATATTCAGCGATTCATTTTGGCGTGTTACAACAATTGCTGTACCAATTGATAACAGTAATGAAGGCAATTGTGCAACCAAGCCATCACCAATCGTCAGTAATGTATACACCTCCATCGCTCGGCCGAAACTAAGGTCATGTTGGATCATACCTACGAATAAACCACCAATGATATTGATGATCAAAATCACGATACCTGCGATGGCATCCCCTTTTACAAACTTACTGGCACCATCCATTGAACCATAAAAATCTGCTTCACGGGTGACTTCTTCACGGCGGTCTCGTGCTTGCTCTGCGCTGATAAAACCGGCGTTTAAATCAGCATCAATGGCCATTTGTTTACCTGGCATAGCGTCTAAGGTAAAACGTGCTGATACTTCTGAAATCCGCCCAGCACCTTTGGTGATTACGACAAAATTAATGATGATCAAAATTAAGAACACCACTAAACCAACGGCATAATTGCCACCAATAACCACCGAGCCAAATGCTTCAATAACTTTACCCGCGGCATCCCCGCCATTGTGGCCTTCAAGTAAAACTACTCGGGTACTGGCAACATTGAGCGCTAAGCGCATTATGGTTGCGATAAGCAGTACTGCGGGGAACATACCAAACTCAACAGGTTTCATGGTGTAAACAGTCACCAACAAAACCACTAAGGCAAGGGCTATATTAAACGAAAAAAGAATATCGAGTAAAAACGGCGGCAGCGGTAAAATCACCATACCTAGCGCAGCTAGTACGAGTAAAGGCGTTCCAACTCCTTTGGCATACTCTTTTTTATCTTTATTAAGTTGTTGTAATACAGCTTTAAATTCCATAACTCACAATTTCAAAAAATTGACACTGCACGGAATTTGCAATAACTATTCCAAGTTATTGCAAAGCTAAAATTAAGCAGGACTAGTATTTATAAGCGTCTGGAATAGGAAGCTTTTTATTGAGCTCAGTTGGGCGCTTACCACGGCCTTTTTGAAAGCGCTTAAGTTGAAATACATAAGCTAGTACTTGTGCAACCGCTGTAAACAGCTGATCTGGTATTTGGTCGCCAACCTCTGCAGTGTGATACAGCGCACGAGTCAACATAGGGGATTCAACTACAGGGACTTCGTTCCCTTTTGCAATTTTTCGAATTTGCATTGCCATCTCATCAATCCCTTTAGCAAGTACAATTGGCGCACCTGCACGCTCTGTATCATATTTAAGTGCCACGGAATAATGGGTTGGGTTGGTTACAACTACATCTGCATCAGGCACGTCTTGCATCATCCTGCGCTGCGACATCTGTCGTTGGGTTTGCCTAATGCGAGCTTTTATTTGCGGATCACCTTCTGAATTCTTATATTCATCTTTTACTTCTTGCAAAGTCATTTTAAGTTCTTTGTGGTGTTTATGACTTTGATACGGTGCATCAATCGCTGCAATAATCGTTAATGTGCAGGTTAAACCTAAAAACATCCACGCCAGAATCTCTAAAGCATGAATAATATTACCCGGAGCACTTTCAATGCTCAGATGAAGAATCTCATCAAAAAAGGTATTAATTAAAAATATGGCAAACCCAGCCACCACCGCAAACTTTAATATCGACTTAACCAGCTCCACACCAGCTTGCGGGCCAAACATACGTTTGATACCTTTAGCGGGTGACATTTTACTTGCCTTAGGTGCAGCGGCTTGCCAACTAAAGTTAAACCCACCGAGTAATGTATTTCCTATAATACCTGCAAGAGCAATAATAAATACAAACATGGCCATTGGAAAAACAAGCGCGTCAGCTACAGATCCCCACACCGAAAACATCTTAGTTGTGTCATAGGTTTCGTTGCGATTCAAACTCAGCATTCGGCCCATAATATTATACAGGCCTTTACCAATTTCAGGACCATACAATAATAGTGAAATAGCAGAAAAAATAAGCACAAACATAGTACCGAGCTCTTTTGAACGCGCTACTTGGCCCTTTTTCTTAGACTCTTCAATTTTTTTACCGGTGGGTTCTTCGGTTTTTTCTTGACCTGAATCTTCAGCCATATTGCGCTCCTAGGGTGAACAACCAACTAAAGTACACATCAATTCAACCATTTTTAGCCACTGAAATTCAAACTGAGTGACAAAGTTTCCTAGTGTAGCCCAAATAATAACTAGCCCGGCGACAAGGGTAAATGGAAAACCTATAGAGAAAATATTTAACTGCGGCGCAGCACGAGTCATTACTCCAAACGACATATTAATGACCAGCATTGCGGTTAACGGTGCTAAAGATAACACCAATGCAGTAGTAAACATCCAACCGCCCCATGTCACGATATCCCAATAGTGATCAACTGCCCACCAGCTACCATCAATAGGGAGAACATTAAAACTATGCACCACCATTTGGATCATCATTAAATGACCGTTAAAAACAAAAAATAATAAAGTAGCTAGGATTAAGTAAAATTGACCAACCGCAGGTACGCTCATACCATTAGACGGGTCAACAACAGAGGCAAAACCTAAACCCGTTTGCATTGCCAATATTTGCCCCGCTAACACGAAGGTATTAAGCATGAGTAATGATGCAAACCCGATAGCGACGCCTATCAGTATTTGCTGGATCACCACTAATATCATTTGAAAAGAAAATAGGTTATTGAAACTTGCAGGAGGAAGCACAGGTACGACTAAAAACGTAATAACCACCGCCAAACCCATTTTGATTCGGGTAGGGACATTTTTGGCCCCAAGACCTGCCATAACCATGATCATCGAACTAATCCGCACTAATGGCAATAAAAAATCACTGAGCCATTGAATAATAACTGAAAATGGAAACTCCATATTAGCCTGCGATTTCAGGAATGATCATTATTAAACGAGTAAAAAAGTCCATTAACTCCTGAGTTAGCCAATGACCACCAAAAATAAGTGCACTGATGGTAATTAATAAACGCGGTAAAAAGCTTAATGTTTGCTCATTGATAGACGTTGCAGCCTGAAATACCGCAACAACTAAACCGACAAGTAATCCTGGTACAACAATAGCGGAAACTAACTTAATTACTAAAAATAATGCATCGCTGAGTATATCAACAAAAATTTCCGGTTCCATGGCTCCCTCCTAGTTTTGCTTAAGCGTCAATAAAAACAACATAGCCTAAGCCCCGAGTCCGAAACTTTTTGCTAAGGAGCCCATTACAAGACCCCAGCCATCAACTAAAACAAACAGCATGATTTTAAAGGGTAAAGATACGATCATCGGCGATAGCATCATCATACCCATTGCCATTAATACAGAGGCCACCACTAAATCCACGATTAAAAACGGAATGAAAAACATAAAACCGATAATAAAAGCAGTTTGCAACTCACTAGTCACAAAAGCAGGAATAAGCACAATCATTGGCGTATCTTCAGGTGAATTAAGCTGATCATAGCCTGCTATTTTAGCGAATGTTTCTAAATCTTTTATTCGTACCTGTGACAGCATAAACGCTTTCATCGGCTCTTTAGCCAGCTCTAACGCTTGTAACGATGTAACTTGCTCATTCATGTAAGGCTCTATAGCTTGCTCATTCACTTTTTGATAAACAGGCGCCATAATAAAGATACTTAAAAACAATGACATGCCAAGTAGTATTTGATTTGACGGAGTTTGCTGCAAGCCAATCGCTTGGCGTAAAATAGCCAACACCACAATTATTCGCGTAAAAGAAGTCATCATGATCACGGCCGCAGGAATAAAGCTCAGCGCGGTCATGATAGCAAGGACTTGTAGCGTTACGGAGTAGTCTTGTGAGCCATCAGGATTGGTGGTGATATTAAGCGCTTCAATCCCTTCAGCGCTAACACTTGGAATAAACACTAAGGTAAAAATTACCAGCAGCCACTTCATCATATTATGTATTCTTTTTATTGTGGTTAGTCTTCGGGTTTAATAGCTTGCCAAAACGCTGAGCCAAAGCGGGTAACTCTTTTTCAGTTAAGGGGGTTTCTAATTTATGCAAATAATTAATACTGTGCGGGGTCACGCCAAGTAAATGTTGGCAATTATCAATTTCAACAACCATTAAACGTTCACGGGTACTTAAAGGAAGGCTTCGCACCACTTTAAATTCTTCGCTATTAGCCAAGTTTGGGTTTAACTTTTTAACAAAAAATGCCAGTACCACAATCAGTACCAGCACCATAATCAACGACATCGCCATTGACACTATATCTCCCATTGGCGTCGCCGTGGGAGTTACAGTACTTACAGCTGCAGAAAGTAAAAACCAGCCACTCATCGTAATTTTTTGATCCGCTCTACTTGGCTAATAACATCAGTTAAGCGAATACCAAACTTGTCATTAACGACGACCACTTCCCCATGAGCGATAAGCGTACCATTGACCAATACATCTAGCGGTTCACCTGCGACACGGTCAAGTTCAACTACCGAGCCTTGGTTTAATTGCAGTAAGTTACGAATATTAATTTTAGAACGGCCAACTTCCATCGAAATAGTAACTGGTATGTCTAAAATAGTATCGAGCTTACGCTTTTCTTCATTGCTCATTTCGTGCTTAGCATCACTTAACTCATCCAGTTCAGCAACCTTTGCATCGCCACCTTCGTCTGCACCTTCAGCTTCGGCTAAGGCTGCAGCCCATTCGTCCATTGTATCTTGGTCATCACTCATACTTAAAAACCTTAATCTTTACCAGTCTAAATCCACACCTTCCGAAAGGTGTAAATCGTCTTCTAATTCTGCTAATTCTGCATCTGAATCGAGTTTTTTACCGCCTTTTGTAAAGACGTGTAATTCTGATTTAACTGATTCAGGACGTTTAATTTTTTCACTAATTTGCAGTGCGACATTATCCCGTGAGCGGCCCATTTTAGCTCTAAATGTAGGCAGCTCTTCTACAAAAACAGTTATATGCTCTGGCATCTCAACTGGAATGATATCACCGGCTTTAAGCTCCATAATTTGTTCTAAGCTTAAATCCACTTCTAATAATTGCGTTGAAAGCTCAACCTCTACATCCATGATTTCGTCACGTAATGCTTTACTCCAACGTAAATCAGTATCTTCGGTGTCAGATTGCACACCAGCATCAAGCAACTCGCGAATAGGTTCCAACATAGAGTAAGGTAAGGCAATATGAAAATCGCCGCCACCGCCATCAAGTTCAATATGAAATGAACTGATCACCACAACTTCTGTTGGGCTAACAATATTTGCCATGGCAGGGTTTACCTCAGAGTCGAGGTATTCAAAAGACACGTCCATTACCGGTGCCCATGCTTCTTTATAATCTTCAAAGATTATTTTTAATAGCATTTGCACAATACGGCGCTCTGTTGGCGTAAATTCACGGCCTTCAATTTTGGCATGATATCGGCCGTCGCCACCAAAGAAATTATCAACCAAAATAAACACTAAACGTGCTTCCATGGTGATTAAGCCTGTGCCTTTTAATGGGCGAAAGCGCACCATATTTAAACTAGTCGGTACAAATAGAGTATGAATATACTCCCCGAACTTTATCATTTGCACGCCGTTGATTGATACTTCGGCGGTGCGGCGCATCATATTAAATAAGCTGATCCGCATGTGGCGAGCAAACCGTTCATTAACGATTTCCAGCGTCGGCATTCTACCGCGAACAATACGGTCTTGTGATGAGAAGTCATATTGTAGCGTATTGCCACCATCCCCTTCATCACCGTCTTGTATATCTTCCTCTTCAACCTCATCAACACCGTGTAATAGCGCATCAATTTCGTCTTGGGATAATAAATCGCTCACGCAGACCCCTTATTGCATTACAAAGCCGGTAAATAGCACCCGCTCAATTACTTTGCTGCCTTCAACATCATTCAATGCTGTTTGTACTTTTTCAAGCGCTGCTACGCGCAAGGTTTCTTTACCTTCACTGGTGCCAAGTTCATCGGCTGTGGTGGTAGAAAACACACTTAATATTGTACCTTCAATCAGTGGGATATGCTTTTTAGCTATTTCTTCATTTACGTCACCACGCACCAATAATTGCACTTTAATTTGTACTACTCGGTCTCGGCTAGCACCTGGTACATTAAACACAAACGGGCGAGGCATGGCTACATATAAAGCACTGCCTATTTGTGCTGCATCGGAGTTACCTGCATCTTCACTAATAACTGTTTCATCTGATAACGTTTCAGCTGGTTCATCTGAGCCTGATAGGAAAAAATAACCAGCACCTGCAGCAATAACTAGCACTACCACAGCTATAATGATAATGAGCTTTTTTTTACTTTTTCCACCATCTTCGATTTCTAAATTTGTTTCTTCAGCCATGAGAATTCCTTTGCGTTTTAATGACTCAAGATATTACGAGTGTCATTGTGACCCAGCAAGTTATTTATTTTTATATCATTATAATAGCAGGTGTTAGGCATAGTAATCTATTGATGATGAAGATTGTTGCTTGATATTGTTAGTAGATGCTTGAATATCTGCCGATTCATCATCATTTTCAGCATTATTTGCAAGTTGACCTTGAGCATTTTGCTGCTCTTGTTCTGCCATATTTTCTTGACTATCACCTTGTTGAATACTACTTTCTCCAAGTTCAATACCCTGCTCTGCAAGCATTTCTCGTAATTTGGGCATAGATTGCTCAAGCGCTTCTTTTGCTTGTTGGTTTTGAACCACGAAGTTTATTTGCGCTTGTTCCGCATCACTGCGAATACGGATTTGCATACTCCCCATCTCAGGTGGATCTAAACGAATTTCAGCTTCCTTATTATTAATATTTAATAACGCACTCACTCGCTCTTGCAGTAATTTCGCGGCATCACTTTTAACAATATTCAAAGCCTGTAGTAAAGTAGGATCTAAGCTTACTTGTTTAGTTTGTGTTGTTGCACTTGTTTGCTGAGCGTTTAGCACTTGCATATCGGCAATCTCTTGCTGATAACGCTGATCGATTATTTCATTCATCCCCGTTACAGCAGAGCTTGTAATTTGATTAGTTACAGTCGTAATTTGAGTGAATAACTGATTTGTTCGCGTTACAGCTGTATCGCGAGGAGTTAATGCCTCTGCCTTATCTTTATCAACGATGACTTGCTCTTTAACAATACTTTGCACAGCAGACTGCTTATTAGCTTGCTCTTGGCTCAATGCATTGCCCGCAGCACTTGGTACAGGTGCTGCTTTGCTTGATTCAAGAAGTGCATTATTTGCTGCTTGCGTCGAAGTTTGTGTGTTTAGTTGTGGCTCTTTTATTGTTGTAACTGACTTGCCTTCAAGTTCAGCCAAAGCGGCATTAACTTGATTTAATACCGCGCCTTGAGGTTTTTCAGTCGCGAGAAATTGATTTAACTGTTTTGTTAGTACTTGTTTTTCTGATGTTGAAAGACTCGCTATTTCATCGCTTAATTGCGGCGCATCAATAGTTGCAGTTGTATTGGCGGTTGTATTTTTTAACACTGAGCTATGGCTAGCGTCGCTGTTAGTCACTACAAATTGTGCAATGGTCTGTTTTAACTCAGATATATGTTGTAATGTCGGCCCTTGCGCTGGAAAGCTTGCTACTTGCGTTTGTAATGCTTTACGCTGCTCAGTAGTTAGGCTAGCAAGTAGTTTATCATCAACTAGAGACTTATTTTCATCTGCATTTAATAATGTTTGCGCAGCTTGAGTTACGTCAGGACTTTTAGCAATCGCTGGAGTCATTGCTAAGGATTTATCTGGCGTTGCAGAAACGGCGTCTTTTAACACTTTTACTGTATCAGCCGTTTGCGTCATAGTTTTGTCAACTGCTGGGTTTTCAGTTGTATTCTCCACTCTAGTTGCTTTTGCAGTATTGCTAGCATCATCAAATTCAGTTGTTGTACTTTGATCTGTTGATGGGGACAATGCAACGTCAGTTAAAACTTTAGCCTCACCATTGTGTGATGATTTCCCCCCCCCACTCTGAGCAGATTCATTCTCGCTATTAGTTGCAGTATCAACTAACTTTCCTTCAAGTGATTTAGGGTTTACAGGCTCTTTATTCAAAATAGTAGATTCAGCTGTACCTTTTACTTGGTCTGAATCCTGTGCCGTTGTAACAGAATTAAATAAAGCCTCTTTGTCTGAGTTAACCTTATCAACAATAGGTGTAACAGCATCACCTGGGTCGCCTTTATAATTAACTTCTTTACCAATCGCTTCAGCAATGACTGTTTTATCACTTGTTACAGCAAGCTTATTCTCACTGCTATCATCTTCGAGTGGTGAATCAATAATTGGGGTGACCGCATCAATTGGGCGTGGTGTATTCACTTTTACCAACCCAGGTTCTAGCTGCTCTTCTGAGTATTTGTCCAGTAAATCACTGACAGAGTTTCTCTTCGTATCTTGACTGTCATCTTCAAGTGGTGGGTCAATAATTGGGGTTACAGCATCAATAGGACGTGGTGCGTTTGCTTTTACGAGCCCTGGATCTAATTTTTCTTGAGCATACTTATCTAATAGGTCAATTACAGAAGTTGCCGGTTTATCAGTTGATGTGGTCTTTACACTGGTATCTAGATTATTTGCAGCATTAATTTGTGCAAGCATGTCGTCACCTGATATTTCAGGTTTACCTTGCTCTTTGTTTATTTCTTCTTGGCTTGGTTTGACCTTTTGAGGATCCTCTTGCTCTGCTGCATTTGATTTTTTACTAGGTGTTTCAACAGCATAATTAGCACTTTGCAATTGGGTTAAAAAATCACTACCCGCACTCTGCGCATCTTCTGTTCTGCCTTGCTGCGCTTGATCTTTGTTCGCTAATTTAGCATCTGGCTCTGCTGAAATGAGTACTGATAATTCGCTAATCGACATAATTCACCTACATTAAACGTGGCAATTTGCCGCCGCAGTTTGCCAATATAAAGACTTCATAAATGAATAAAGCAATTTATATGCCTAAATTGTTATTAGATCACAAGGCTTGGCGTTTTTGAAAGAATTGATTGGCAGAAAACTCATCAAGCATTTTTTGCTCATTCTTTAAAATCAACGCATTCGCTTTTTGCTGCTGCTTCTCGATGAGCTTAGCAACTGCTTTGGCCTTAATTTGCTGCTTTAACCACAAACTTTGTCGTTGGGTAACAACTTGCTTTGCTGTATTAACAGTGCTCGCTTGTTGACGAATCGCCTCTTCGATTTTAGCTATAAAAGCGTGGTACTGACTAAACCCTGCACTACTCAAGCCCGACTGGCCTTTAACGTGAAGTTGCTGTGTATACTCCATGCGAAAATCATTTAACCCTTGCAGCTTTTGTTGATTAGCTTGAAAATGTTGTTGCGCTTGCAAATAGTTCATTCGCAACGACTCTTCTTTGTCTTTTTCTAATTTCAGCAGTAGATCGAGTTTATTCTTTGCCATTATGCTTGTCCTAATAATTGAGCAAGCCCTTGTAAACCGTCATCATAACTGATCACATCTTTCATACCTTGCTGCAAAAATGCATTGACTCGTGGCATCATATTTATAGCCTGATCAAGCATTTGGTCTGTGCCCTTTTGGTAGGCGCCTAAAGTAATCATATCTTTGTTTTGCTGATACATGGAGTAAACTTGTTTTAATACTCTCGCTTGCTGCATATGAGGCTCTGAAACAACTTGCGGCATAACCCGTGAGATAGACTTTTCAATATCAATTGCAGGGTAATGCCCGCTATCGGCTAAATCTCGTGATAACACAATGTGACCGTCTAAAATCGCGCGGGCAGCATCGGCTATTGGGTCTTGCATATCATCCCCTTCGCTTAGCACGGTAAAAAATGCCGTTATCGAGCCTTGTCCTTCACCACCATTCCCTGCGCGCTCCACCAGCGCGGGCAGTTTAGCAAACACTGAAGGAGGGTAACCTTTGGTTGCAGGCGGCTCACCAACAGCTAACGCTATTTCACGTTGCGCCATGGCATAACGCGTCACTGAATCCAGTAGCAATAGAACGTTTAATCCTTGATCGCGAAAATACTCTGCAATAGTCACTGCACTTTCGCACCCTTTAAGGCGCATAAGCGGTGAGGCATCTGCGGGAGCTGCAACCACTACGGATCGTTTGCGCCCTTCAACGCCTAAAATCTCTTCAATAAATTCTTTAACTTCACGGCCACGTTCGCCCACTAAACCTACGACGATAACATCAGCTTCTGAGCCTCGGGTCATCATACCTAGTAAAACAGATTTACCCACACCAGAACCTGCAAACAAGCCCATTCGTTGGCCCTGACCTACGGTAATAACTGAATTAATAGCACGCACGCCAACATCCATAGGTTGACTGATTGGCCTACGAGACAAAGGATTAATAGTGTTTTGGGCAAATTTTAAATGGTGCTCTGCGTTTATTGGCCCTAAGCCATCCAACGGGCGCCCTAACCCATCAACGACACGACCAAGCAAACACATACCAACCGGCAAACCAGTTTCATTTACTTGCGGTATAACTCGTGCACCTGGCAACACCCCTGATATATGATCATTGGGCATTAAGTAGAGGGTTTGGTCATTAAAACCAACTATTTCAGCATCAACAAAGCCATGCATGGTTTCGATTTTACATTGGCTGCCTACGGGAGCTCTAAGCCCCTTAGCTTCCAAAGTAAGGCCCACAACGCGTGTAAGAATACCCGCGACAGCCGGTGTTGGGCTATGAATATGCTTTTGATAATTTTGTAAGCGTTCGCTTAATGGCCGAAGTTGAGAACTCATTGCAAACCAATTATTGGGTTAGATACCACTACTATGCAAAAAACTATCCAACGTTTCTTTGACGCGGGTTTTCATCGTCATATCAATGGATGATTGAGGTGTTTTAACTTGGCAACCACCACGCTCAAGTGTCGGCTCTGGCACAAGTTGCCAATTACTTTGCGATAGCGCTTGTTCACCATAGCTACTTTTAACTAATTCGATATCGTCAGGGTTTAGGTGAATACGTACACTTTGTTGTTGCTCACCGAGCGCATCAATAGCGTGTTTTAAGCTATGTAAGAGCACATCCGGCGAGGCTTTAACTTCTTGATAAATTAATGCTTCAGCCAGCATCACCGCCAGTTGAATTAATTGCTTTTCCGCATCTTCGTCAACTTTATCAAGGGGGGCTGTTAAGCTATCAAGCAGTGTTTTTAAGCCCGTTAACTGCTCTTCAATTAATGGCTTAACCTCTTCATGGCCTTGAGTTTTACCCAGCTCCACACCTTCTTTGTAACCTGCTTCTTTGCCTTCTGATACCCCTTTTTCAAAGCCATCAATATAACCTTGTTCATGGCCTTGCTTTAAACCTTCTTCATACGCATCTTGGCGAATACGCTCCAGTTCAGCCATCGTTAAATTGGGTAATTCTTCTTCGGCTTCAGGCTCTTCAATCGGTTCTTTAACTTCTTTTTTGTAAAGCTCCGCGAGTGGCGTACCAAATGCCGTTGAACGACCATCGTATTTACGTGTATCTTGGGTTACATCTGGGATAGGCCAGTTTTCTAATAACTCATCAACCGCCTCATTTGCATGCAATGGCCGACCTTGAGTTGAGCGAGGTTTATTCATGGTTTACAAGAACTCCTCGCCACCGCCGCCACCAAGCATAATTTCACCTGAATCAGCTAAACGGCGAGCTGTTGATAGTATTTCTTTTTGTGCAGCTTCTACTTCACTGATCCGCACTGGCGCCATCGCTTCTAAGTCATCCGCGAGCATGTCGGCAGCACGTTTTGACATATTACCCAATATTTTATCTTTTAATGCTTCATCAGTGCCTTTAATCGCTTTCATCAGTACATCTTGTTGTACTTCACGTAAGATAGCTTGTATGCCTCTATCTTCAACATCCATTAAGTTTTCAAATACAAACATTAAATCTTGAATTTGTTGTGACATTTCTTCGTCATGCTCACGGATAGAGTCCATGAGTTGACCTTCAACATTGGTATCTAGATAGTTCATTATATCAGCAGCAGCTTTCAGGCCGCCCATTTTCGCAGCTTGTGCACCGGCTTGACCTGCGAATTGTTTTTCCATGATCTCGTTAAGTTCTTGCAGTGCTGCAGGTTGAACTTCTTCAAGGTTAGCAATACGCATGGTTAAATCTAAGCGCACTTTTTCTGGAAATTGCGCTAAGATTTCAGCAGATTGCTCTGGTTCCAAGTATGACAGAACAATGGTTTGAATTTGCGGATGCTCATTACGAATAATATTAGCTACTTGTTTTGAGTCCATCCACTTTAATGAATCCAAGCCTTTCGCGCCTGAACCCATGACTATTTGGTCTATTAAACTGGCGGCTTTGTCTTCACCTAATGCAGCAGTAAGTGCTTTTTTGATGAAGTCTTCTGATTGGAAGCCAATAGTACTGAAGCTCTGTATTTGTTCAATAAACAAGTTGTGTACAGCGCTTATTTTAGCCTGCGACAAATCATCTATTGCCGCCATTGCCATACCTACTTTTTGCACTTGCTTCGGCTCTAAGTGCTTAAGTATTTGCGCTGCATCTTCTTCCGATAAGCTCAACAGTAAGATGGCCGCTTTGTCTACACCATCTAGTTTATCAACATCAAATGCAGCGGGTAGTTGTTTTTGTTCTAAATCTTGATCAGTCATCTTCGCTTAACCACGCTTTCACAACCTGTGAGGATAGTTCTGGTTCATTTGCTACAAGGGCACGAACAGCTTTAAGTAAGTCTTCGTCGCCATGTAAGTCTGGTAACTGTAGTGTACCATCACTTGAGAAGCCAACCGAAGCAGAATCAAAGTCTTTATTTAGCATATCTAGCGTATTATCGCCAATATCAACACCTGAGCTTAATGCATCATCATCATATTCTTCAAGCGTGTCATCTGGGTAAATTAAGCGTTTCAGCATAGGTTTAACCACGGCCATAATTAGCACTATAATTACTAAAGCACCTAAGACTAATCGCACAACCTTCATAAACCAGCTTTGCTCCCAAAGCGGTACTTCTTCAAGAACATCGAGTTGTTCACGAACAAATGGGACAGTGACAACTTCTAATGCATCACCACGTTGTAAATCAAAACCAACACCACCTTGTAATAAACGACGGATATTTGACAACGCTTCAACTGAACGCGGCACCATAGTCGTTTCACCGTTTTCGCCCACTGTGGGTAAGTAATCCACTGCAACTGATACACTAATTCGACGTATTACACCGGTTTGCTGACGCTTATGTGAAATTGTAGTATCAAGCTCATAGTTACGAGTTGCTTCTTTATGACTTCGGCTCGGGGATGTGGCCGTACCCGCGCCCCCTTGCCCTGCTATTTCTGGAATATCAGAGTTGACTGGTGGCTGGTTGGTCAATGCACCAGGGATACCTACCGCAAGGCCACCAATGTTATTTTCTTCAAAGGTTGTTTCGCTGCGTACTGCTGGTAAGTCTGGGTTATAACGTTTTTGTGTTTCTTCGACTGCACTAAAATCCATACTTAAATCAACTTGTGCAGTATAGTTACCCATACCCACAACTGGCATTAAAATACTGTCGATTTTTTGTAGATACTCTTGTTCACGCTTGCGTTCAATATCGTATTCTTTACGTGAACGTGCTGCTAACGAACTTTGTGAGCCTGAATTTAGTAAGCGACCATTTTGATCCGTTACCGTTACTCGCGCTGGTGAAAGCCCTTGTACCGCTGATGCGATAATATCAACAATAGAATCAACTTCTTCACTATCCAGCATTCTTCCACGTTTTAGTGTTAAAACCACGGTAGCTGAGGGCTCTTTTTCACGACGAGCAAATACATTTTCTTTTGGAATGGCGAGTAATACCTTAGCACGTGTAACATTTTTTAATTCTTCGATAGTACGTGCTAACTGCTGTTCACGGCCATGCTTTAAGCGCTCACGCTCTAAGCGTTGACTCACACCAAAACCCATGTCTTGCATTATAATATCAGTGCCAGAACTGGGTGCTTGGTCTAACCCTTCACGGGTCATTAGCAGTTTTATATTCTGGTACTCACCTTCTGCAACTGAGATGACATTGCCATCTAGTTCATATTCAATTTTTTGTGCATCTAAAAAATCCAGAGTTTGGATTAATTCTTCCGTGGGCATTTTACCTAGCGGACGCATATCTGGCTGACGAGCCCAAATAATCACAAAAATTGCGATAGCTAAGCAAATAGCAAGGGCGATGATCAAAGTGACTTGGCGCAGTACATCAACACCATTTAATGCACTTAAATAACCTGACTTTTGCTCTTGTTGATCGTCGTTATCGCTTTGGTCGATACCGCCACCTGCTAATGCAAGGTCTGTTGATTGATTAGATTGCGCCACAATAATTCTCCACTACCTAATTAAACAGGCATGTTCATGATTTCTTTGTAAGACTCAACAAGCTTATTACGCACTTGCACTGTCGCCTCAAAAGCAACCGATGACTTTTGTGATGCAATCATCACTTCAGCAAGAGAGACATTTCGGTCGCCCATTTCAAGCGCGGTTACTTTTTGTTTTGCTTCTTGCTGATGATTATTAACTGTATCGAGTGCATTCGTTAATAAGTCACCAAATTGTGCAGACGAAGTGGGTTGTGCTTGCGTTGGAATTACATTGCTGGTGTTACTACGGCCTGCTTCTAGAGCCATAGACTGCATTTCTTGGAATAACGCGCTATTTTGAATTTTCATAATTATCTCTGACGTTGCACTTTACTAATAACTTAATAAAGCACAAAACGTGCCAGAAAATAAAAATATAAAATTCAATAGGTTATCGTTTATTTTCAATGTCAGAGTTTTGACATTATAACGCTCAGCACCGCTGAGCGTTATAATTGTTGTGAAGCTCTTTGAGGGGTTAGGCTGGCAATGCAATTCCTAAGTCGCGCATTTGTGCTAATTTATAACGTAGTGTTCGAGGACTTATGCCAAGAGTTTCGGCTACGTCTTTACGCTTACCTTGGCAACGGGTAAGGGTTTCCAAAATAATACGATGCTCTTTGTCTTTGAGTTCATCTTTATAAGTACCAGAGTCTAGGCTTGGTAACTCACCCACAGGCTCTACCGACTCAGTTTTTGCAGCAATCGCTGGAGCAACGGCATCATAGTATGCTTCATTCGTTGTAGCTGGTTTACCTACAAACGGGGTGGCAGTTAAATTCTCAATGAAAATAGCACTTTCATCGATGACTTCACCTTGGCGTAAGATCAACGCCCGTTGAATCACATTATCGAGCTCACGCACATTGCCCGGCCATGCATGAGAGAGTAATTTTTGTTGTGCTTTTTCACTAAGCTGCGCGAGTGATTCTTTACTTTTAGTTAAATGACGTTCAATTAAATGCTTTGCTAACACTATAATGTCACCAGGACGCTCACATAATGGTCGCCACATTAACGGAAATACATTGAGTCTGTAATATAAATCTTCTCTAAACTTATGCTCGCTTACAGCATCTTTTAAATCTCTATTACTAGTTGCAAGTACTCGCACATCAAGCTTAATTGTTTTACGCCCACCTAAACGTTCTACTTCACGCTCTTGCAATACACGTAGCAGCTTTGCTTGAAGACTTAAGTCCATCTCGGTGATTTCATCTAATAGTATGGTACCACCTTGGGCTTGTTCAAACTTACCTGGGCATGCCTGAATAGCCCCTGTAAATGCGCCTTTTTCATAACCAAATAAAGTAGCTTCGAGCATATTTTCAGGTATGGCAGCACAGTTAATTGCCACAAATGGTTCATTTGAACGCTCTGATTTATCATGAATATAACGAGCCAATACCTCTTTACCTGAACCACTTGGGCCTAACACCATGACGCTGGCATCAGATTTTGCCACTTTACTGGCAAGCTCTAATAATTGAATACTTGATGGGTCTGCAACAATGGGACCGTCAGTTTCTTTTTCTGGCTCTGGCAAGTAACGACTCACCATATTTAATAGTACTTCAGGTGCAAATGGTTTTGCCATGTAATCAATGGCACCTAAGCGCATAGCTTCTACGGCATCATCTATTGTTGCATATGCTGTCATCATTAAAACAGGTAAATCAGGGTGATTTAAATTAATGCTACGTAATAAATCGAGTCCGCTCATTGCGCCCATTTGTACGTCACTCACCACTAAAGAAAAACTGTCTTTTTTTAGCAGCAACATAGCTTGCTCTGCACTATCGGCCGCAACACAAGCAATGCCCGACATTTCTAAAGTATCGATTAATGCTTCACGAAGACCTGCGTCATCCTCAACAACTAAA
This sequence comes from Pseudoalteromonas mucoides, assembly GCF_049257175.1. Lineage (NCBI taxonomy): Bacteria > Pseudomonadati > Pseudomonadota > Gammaproteobacteria > Alteromonadales > Pseudoalteromonadaceae > Pseudoalteromonas > Pseudoalteromonas mucoides. The sequence continues at coordinate 58,559 of NZ_JBMMUC010000004.1, read as the reverse complement.
ATAGTGTTATTACTCATAATGCCTCCACCGGTTTAGAATCAGTACAAATAGGCAGTAATATGCTAAAACATGCTCCGCCTTGAGTTTTATTGGCAACTTCAACCCTGCCCTGATGGGCACTAGCTACAGAGCTGACTACAGCTAAACCAAGACCCGTGCCTTGGCTTTTAGTGGTAAAGAACGGTTCAAATAGTTTTTCAGCTTGGGCCATATCTATTCCGGGGCCGTTATCACACACACTAATACGCACATGGTCGTCTAAATGGCTATCTCTAATTGCATTTACACGCACTAAGGCACCTGAGCCAATAACTTGAATACTGTTATGAATTAAGTTTTGTATCGCACTGGCTAACGCGGTTTTATTGCCCATAATCGTAATATCAGGCTCAGGTAAATTGACATCAAGCTCACTATTATTAAGTACAACCATCGCATCAGAACCCGCTTTTACTTCGCTAAGAAGCTGCTGCATAGACACTTGCTCGACAACTTGTTGATCGCCACTTTTTGCAAACAGCAGCATGTCATTCACTTGCGTTTCAAGATCTTTTAAGCGCGACATTAACTTTGTATGAAAATTACCACGTGAAGCCTCAGGTAAACGTTTAGAGCCCAAATTAGCCGCGTATAACATAGCTGCAGATAACGGGGTGCGAACTTGATGTGCTAATGAAGCCACCATTTTACCTAACGCACTTAAGCGCTGCATGTGAGCCACACGCGTTTGTAAGCGCCGTGTTTCGGTTAAATCAGTCATGAGTATTAGCTGGCCAGGCTCTGGTGCCAATGCCGTAATATCTAACTTGATTAATCGACCATCTTTTAATGAAACTTCATGGCCATCATCTTGTTGAGGACGAAAAGAGCGCTGGATAATACTAAACCATTTCTCGCCTTCGAGCGGTTCACCTAGCATATCAATTGCAATTTGATTAGCTTTAGCAATCATGCCACGACCATCGAGCACTATAACACCAGCAGGCATGGTATCAACCAAATGGCTCAGCCAACTCGCTTGTTGACGAAGCTCACTAAGCTCTCCCACATACTCTTCTTGTTGAAGACATGGGTTATATTGATTAGCTGTGATAAATTGTGGTTTCAACACGTTTGCAAGTGCCATAGTAAACTCTCATAAAGGTTCTCTACGGTGTTAAATGCACGATCTATACCAAAATTATATTAACTAAAATTCATGAACTTAGCTTTAAATTAAGGCGACAATAAACTGACACAAGGAAAACACACAATGACTAAAAATGTACGGTGTCGCTGCCCATGGCTTGATACTTCAAAACAAGATTATGTAACCTACCACGATGAAGAATGGGGAGTCCCTTTGTATGACGACCAAAAGTTATTTGAGTTTATAACGCTCGAATCAGCCCAAGCGGGGCTTAGTTGGTACACCATATTAAAAAAGCGTGATGGCTATCGCCGCGCGTTTGCAAATTTTGATGTTAAAACCGTAGCCTCATTTAGTGAAACCGATATAGAGCGCTTAATGCTCGATGAGAGTATTGTGCGTAACCGGCTAAAAATCAGTGCAACAATCAACAATGCAAAGCGCTTTTTAGAAATTCAACAAGAGTTTGGTAGTTTTAGTAATTACCAATGGCAGTTTGTCGGCAATAAGCCACAAGTTAGTAATCTAAATGAATTAAGTGATTATCCCGCCATAACTGAAGCATCAACAGCTTTCGCAAAAGATTTGAAAAAACGAGGCTTTAAGTTTTTAGGCCCAACGACGGTTTACGCGCACATGCAGGCATGCGGTATGGTTAACGATCACAGTAATGATTGTTTTAGAAAAGCTGAGATTATTGAAAAATATTAAGGGGTAGGTGTTAGGCACTAGGCTAAAGGTACTAGGTTAAAGATTTTAACCTATCGCGAATTAATCTCGTGATAGGTTATATTTTTTCATTTTTTCAACAAGGGTTGTGCGTCTTACCCCTAGTATCTCAGCGGCGCGAGCAACTACGTAATCATAACGCTCTAGTGCTTGAGTAATAAGGCTTATTTCAAGCTCAGCTAAGTAGTCTTTTAATTCAATACCTTCGTCAGGTAATAACCCAGAATCAGACGAAGCTAATTCAATCTCAGGCTCTTCATCGTAATCACTAAAGCCCGTACTAAAAATATCATTAAACGCGTCACGTTCCATCAGTTCTTCAGGGTATTGAGGTTCATAGGCATCAACTTCAATATAACGATATTTTGCAGGAAGATCGGGCACATCCACGACCTTCTCTGGAAACATAATCACCATACGCTCGACTAGATTTGCAAGCTCACGGATATTACCCGGCCATGCGTGCTCTTTAAGGCTTTCAATGGCACGCTCAGTAAATTTAGCTGTGGTACCACTTTGCTCATTTACACGGCGCATTAATTCTTTTAATAAAAGCGGTATGTCATCAGCCCGCTGTGAAAGAGATGGGTTTTCAATAGGGAAAACATTTAAGCGATAATATAAATCTTCGCGGAATGAGCCTTGCTCAATCATATCTTCAAGGTTTCGGTGAGTCGCCGCAATAATACGCACATCAGCTTGTATCGCTTTCGTGCCACCAACACGTTCGTAGCTGCGCTCTTGTAATACGCGTAAAAGTTTTACCTGCATTTGCAATGGCATATCGCCGATTTCATCTAAAAACAGCGTACCACCTTGAGCAAGTTCGAAACGGCCTTTACGGGCTGAAATAGCTCCTGTAAAAGCGCCTTTTTCATGCCCAAACAATTCACTTTCTAGCAGCTCACCAGGGATAGCTCCACAGTTTACTGGCACGAATGGCCCTGAATTACGTTTAGACAATAAATGTACGTTACGAGCAACCACTTCTTTACCTGTGCCGGATTCACCTAATATAAGCACGTTTGCGTCAGTTTTAGCTACTTGCTCAATTAAAAAGCGGACATCTTTAACTGCTTCTGTTTCACCAACTAAACCATCAAATGATTTATGTGGTTTAGGGTGTTTATGATCGCTTGGCAACATGCGTTGATATTGCTGACAATCATGCAAAAGTTGCGTGGTGACGTCGTGGTTAAATGGCTCAGAAATCAAACCAACCACATTGGCAATACTCAGTAAAGGTTTTAAAGTCTCGCCAATTAATAAAAAAGGAACTGCAGGATAGCGCTTAATTAAGCTCTCATGATCAAACTCTTGTAACGCTCCCAAGATAACCATGCATTCTTGTTTTTGATAGTTATTGCACTCTTGTTCGAAATTTTGCTCGTCAAGGCTTAAAACAGCTTCACCAATAAATGTCAGTGAAGCATGTAAACCAATCGCACGATTATTATTATTATCTAGAATCAAGATCATTAGTCAGCGAACCACAGTTACAACAAGCTATTAGTATTTAAATTGTAAGCGAGTTTGAGAGGGATGCAAGCACTAAGCGACAGTTTTTTGACATCATTGCCAAAAAACTGCCATTAGATTAACTTTAAGTAATACTTAAGAATTATCTGTTAACAAATCGAGAGAAAGTTTAAAAATGCTTGTGCTTTAGGACTATGGATATTTGGGGTTCTTCGTACATTACAAAAGCTTGCAACTTCAGCATTATTCCAATGATAAACACCGGTTAAACAACCAAAAAAATGCCTGTAGTCTACATAATATTCACTTCTTGGTATTAAATTGTCAGAATGAGATAACAAGATTGCGGCACTTGATTTACGAGTATTAATAACAAATTTTTCTCTTATTTTGTCATCAATCATAATATTAAAAACAAAATAATAATCTTCTAAATTTTCGGACTTCCTAAGCGCGTTAACAAGACTACTCTGAACAAGTTTTGAGAATTTTATCTTCTCATATGAGATACATATTTCACTTTCATAATCGAGTAACTCTTCTTGAAGTACTAACTTTCGCGCTTCATAATCTTCTTTCGAATAACACTGCTTTCTCTCCTTTGATAGCACACCAGTTTGTAAGTCTATCTCGCCCTCACCTTTATCAGCTAGAATAATAGCTTTAGGATCAAATGCTTTTACTTCATATGCATCTGCAACCCCTCTAAAATCATTCAATTTAGCTAATTTACCACCTAACAAATATTTACCAGCAAATGGTAGATGATTTTTAGCAGGAAATAACTTTGTGTAATCTAGGTAACGTTTAAAGAATTGTTGCTTTTTCTGTTCTGCTTTAAATTCTAATTCAGGATCAGCAAAATCATAATAGGTTTGTGGGTAAGGTCCAGCTCCAGTGTAGCCTAAAGCTAACAAATCTAATTCTGAGCAATGCCTTGAAATAATCGAATGTAATCTTGTTGTATGCTTAGCTGATTCTATACAGTCATTCAAGTTTAAAATATTTACACCATCACAACTTACAAATAAAGCAGAGTCTATATCTGAAGCAGAACCGTGTATATTTGGCACCACATATAAATGCGTATCTCCGTATAAGCCATACTCTATAGGGGTTACTTCAATCCCATCAGCCCTTGCTTTATATAAGAGATAATTATTTTCAAAAACAGGTATTATCACTGGTTTTTTGCCATATTTATCAAATAGTTTATGCAAAAAAATCGGATCATAATGATCTGGGTGAATATGTGAAATATAAATAACATCCGGTTCCTTTATAATCTCAAGTGGATTATCTATCAAAGGAAACTGATGCCAAGCTCCATCATATGCTCCAGGTGTAAACCAAGGATCTGTTAGTATCCTAATATCTTTTGTCTCGATTTCTATACAAGCACTATAAATATAACGAACCTTCATAAAGACTTCTTCCTGCTTTAATAACTAAGAAAGAAGTCTACATGATATTATAATAAACCTAAAATTGACTCAGCAGATTGATTTGCTTGACCGCGCAGTGCAATGGATGCTTGAGACAAAATATCATTAGAGGCTTGCTGAGATATTGCCTGTGCATAATCAGTATCTTCAATACGGCTTTGGCTCGCTGCAATATTTTCTTTCTGAGTACCCAGCCCCTTAATAGTACTCGCTAAAGTATTTTGAAAAGCCCCTAGCTCTGCACGTTGGGCGTTAATTTCTTCCGCTGCTTGGTCGCTAATATCAATTGCGGCTTGTGCCCCCGCTTGCGTAGAGATATTAATAGTTGAGATTACTGATGCAAAACTACCATCTGAAAGCGTGGTTGTTTGTGTGGTATTGGCATCAGGCCCTACTTGAAACGACACCGGCTGACCATCAAATAAAGGCTTACCGCCAAAAGACGCGTTTTCAAACGTCTCTGTGATTTGACTTTGTAGCTGAACTACCTCTTCTTGCAATGCTGCACGGTCACTATCATTAAGGGCTCCGTTGCCCGCTTGAATAGAAAGCTCACGGATACGTGATACCGCATCATTGACACCGGACAAACTTGAATCAGTGACTTGAGAGTATGAAATACCATCGTAAGCATTTCGTACAGCTTGGCCATAACCATCTTGTTGTGAGGTTAAACGGTCTATAATTTGCAAAGCTGCGGCATCATCCGCCGCAGAATTAACTTTTTTACCTGTCGCAAGTTGCTCAGCAAGCTTATTGGACGTTTGTTGATTTTGACTAAGTAAACTAGTGTTTGGTGATTGAATTTTCATGGCAGCCTCCGACAAACTGATCGTATAAATTATAGCTTAATTTGCCAATTTTTACACTTTGTACCATGTTTAAGCTAAATTAACTTGGCATCGAGCTTGCTAACATACTTAATAAGTATGTAAAGTATTGAGAATTGTGTCAAAATTCTCACAATGCGTACTTCATTTTATATACAGCTACGCCAATGATAAATAGCTTGGATAATCTTATGTTCGATAACAAAACAATTTTAATCACCGGTGGTACCGGATCATTCGGTAAAAAGTACGTAAAGACATTGCTTGAGCGATATAACCCTAAAAAAATCATTATATTTTCTCGGGATGAACTAAAGCAATTTGAAATGCAACAGGAGTTCGATCAACCCTGTATGCGCTATTTTATCGGTGATGTACGCGATAAAGACAGGTTACGGCGTGCAATGCGTGAGGTTAACTATGTAATTCATGCAGCTGCTTTAAAGCAAGTGCCTGCGGCTGAATACAACCCTATGGAATGTATAAAAACCAATATTAATGGTGCAGAAAACGTGATTGATGCAGCACTGGACAACAATGTTGAAAAAGTCATTGCACTATCAACTGACAAAGCGGCAAACCCTATTAATTTGTATGGTGCTACTAAGTTAGCATCTGACAAACTCTTTGTTGCGGCTAACAATATTGCCGGTGGTAATCGCACCACATTTTCAGTTGTTCGTTACGGTAATGTAGTGTGCTCACGCGGTTCAGTAGTGCCCATTTTCCAAAAATTTATTGACCAAGGCCGCGACCATATCCCTATTACCCATGAAGAAATGACCCGCTTTTGGATAAGCCTCCAGCAAGGTGTTGATTTTGTTCTAACAAACTTTGAGCGTATGCTTGGTGGTGAAATTTTTGTTCCTAAAATCCCCTCAATCCGTATTACAGATTTAGCCAAAGCAATGGCTCCTGATTTACCTATCAAAGTTATTGGTATTCGCCCTGGAGAAAAGCTTCATGAAGTAATGTGTCCGCAAGATTTATGCTTTGAAACTTATGAATATCAAGATCATTTTTTGATAGCTCCTGGAATTAAATTTAGTAGCCGCAGTAATGATTTCACTGTTAATGCATTGGGTGAAAAAGGCAAAAAAGTAAAACAAGGTTTTGAATATAACTCTTTAAGCAACCCACAGTATATGACGCTTGAAGAAATAAAAGACTTTAATGTGCAAGCATTGTTGTAAATACTGCTATGAAAAATAAAGTAATTCCTTACGGTAAGCAAAGTATTTCACAAGATGATATAGATGCCGTTGTTAATGTATTAAAATCTGACTGGCTTACACAAGGCCCTAAAGTACCCGCTTTTGAGCACGCAACTGCTAATTACTGTGGTGCAAAATTTGCCTGTGCAACCAATAGCGCTACATCAGCATTGCATATTGCTTGCTTAGCGTTAGGCGTTGGCGAGGGTGACACCGTTTGGACATCCCCAATTTCATTTGTTGCCTCTGCTAATTGTGCTTTGTATTGTGGGGCAAAAGTAGATTTTGTCGATATAGACCTCGAAACAGGGAATATGTCTCCATTGGCTTTGGAGCAGAAATTATTCGAAGCAGAAAAAACAAACTCTTTACCGAAAGTTGTAATTCCTGTTCACCTTGCGGGTCAATCATGTGATATGCAGGCCATTGCAAATCTAGCCAAAAAGTACAACTTCAAAATAATTGAAGACGCATCTCATGCTATTGGTGCTAAATATCACAATAAACCTGTTGGCTGTTGCGACTACTCAGATATCACTGTATTTAGCTTTCACCCAGTTAAAATTATTACCTCAGCTGAAGGTGGTATGGCAGTATCCAACAGCGAAGAAATCGATAACAAGTTGAAGCGCTTGCGCAGTCATGGAATTACTAATAATCCTGATGAAATGACAGAACCAAGCCACGGACCTTGGTATTATCAACAAATTGAACTTGGCTTTAATTATCGAATGACAGAATTACAAGCCGCACTTGGGTTAAGCCAGCTAAATCAACTCGACAACTTTGTTAAGGTACGAAATCTAATTGCAAAACAATTCGATGTATTTTTTACTGAGCAAAGCATGCAATCGCTGTTAGTCACTGAAGAATGTTACAGTAGTTATCATTTGTATATTTTGCGCTTAGAGTTTAGCAATCAAGCGCTGCAAGCTATGATGATCAAACAACTTAGAGCTCAGGGCATACAAGCTCATTTGCACTATATTCCAATCTTTTTGCAGCCTTTCTATCAACAGCTGGGCTTTGCTAAATCAACCTTCCCAAATGCGATGAAATACTATTCTCAAGCTATTACTATACCTTTACACCCTGCACTTACAGAGCAAGAAATTAGCACGGTTAAAAGTACAGTTAAGAGTCTTTATCAACAACTTAGTTCTTCGAGTAAATCCACACCATCCCAATAATGATCAAATGTGAGCGCTTGCCCTAAAGCAATCGTTCTGATTGCAGCTGTGGCAAGTTGATTTTGCTCACTGGCGTTTAATCCAAAACAACTAATAGTTTGTAATTTATCCGTTTTATTTAATTCTAAACGCTGCAGTTGATAAGACAAAATCAAACCATCACCTTGGTGATGTAATAGCATATCTGGTAAAAATGTCAGTAATTCACAACGCATAAATTCAGAGTATTTATCAATAGCTTGTATATTAATATTCGCAAGTAGAATTAACTGCTGTAAATGATATAAACGATTGGCTTTTGCGGTTTGGCTAAACTGTGATTCATCTTTACTAAGAGCTAAGCGAAGTGCCTGCCAAAATAACTGCTGTAACTCTAAGGATGTCTGATACCACAAGATAGCTTTGGGTGAAGAACAAGCTTGTTGAGAGAAAGCATTAAAGTCACGAATAAAACGTGTCACAGCAAGGTCAACATCGAGATTTGTCGAAAGACGAATGACAGCTAACGAGTATCGATCAGGGAAGCATACTTGGTGTTGAACATTGGCTTGTTGATTGATTTTTTCTATTGCATCATCGCCACCCCAGATGATCCGCATATCGCAATGCTCACTAAAATGCTCGGTGATAACCTGCGAATTACTTGGATAAGATACAATGGCACACAATGAGTTTAATACCGAGTATGGATGCAAGGATAAAAATTCATTCAGTAAAGCTATCAACTGATAAGTTTGCTCGCCACTGCGATCACTGATCCTCACAATATTACAGTTACCGCAGAGCATACTCAGTAGTAAACTATAAAAATACACTGTATCTACATTAGCCGGAGTAATATGAAACACCAATCCTCTTGGCTGACTATGATTTAGCGCCATGTAGTGTTTTTTCATAGCAAGTATATTTGCCTTTCGACACCAAAACCCCAGTGCTGATATTGCATTCGATTGCTGCTTTTTCAACAAGAACTGTGAGAAAGCAGCAATATCAGCAACAGTATCATCTTGAAACGGCGCTGCCTGCGGTGATAACTGCGTAAAATTCCCCTGCAATTGCTGTAATGAGGTATGTTTAAATAAAGGTGTCACTACAGCCCCTAACTTGTGATTTAGCTAACCGCCCTTGTACCGTAAAGTATTTACCCAGTCGCCCGCATTGGCAATTATCTTCACCATGCAAAGTGCCTAAATCCTCGGTTAATAAACGGTGTCCTGGGTAGCTTTTAGCAAGCACTGACTCAACTTGGATCACCCCTTGCATATTAGTAGGTAAAGGCTGCTGTGTGGCTGCATCAACAATACTAATATCAGACCAAGCTGGTGTATGTAAAAAACCATGCTCACATTCAATGTAAATTGTGCCCGTCTGCTCTACCATGCCATAGTAATCATGCACATCAATAGCACCTAGTTGCTCAGCTACGGCTTGTTTAAATGCCTTATTGCTCACTGCGTGTTGTTGCATTTTTTTCCAGCCACCACCATGCAATAAGACCCCTTTTTCAAATTTCATGTTTTTATCGCATTTAGTCAATGCCTGAATAAATTGCTGCCAAACAATAAAAGTAAAACCAAACATAAACACCGGCGTTGCCCTGTACTTTTCAAAAAAAGCATCAATGACAGGCATGTTTAAAGTCATATCATCATTTAGGGCAAAATGCGGATCACGACCAAAAAACAACATGCCTTGTATGCCTGCTGCACGTGCTGACATTGTTGTTTTTTTTCGTATCGTCTGTTTCGCATCAATAATCAACATAGGTAAACGTTGTTTACCTAACCAATGCTGCAATGTTTTTGTCAGAATTTTACTTTGTAACTGCGCAGTCTGTGCATCTAATGATATCTTAGATACCGCGCCGCTGGTACCCGACGAAGTTAACAAACGATGTTGTTGATCTGCATTTATGCTGGATAATAAAAATTGCTTAAATAATGGTACAGCTAATGGCATTGTGTCTGCAAATGATTGCTGCAAACGCTGATAAGGCGCACAATGTTTCTTATGATGACTATCTAAAAAGGTAAGTTGGCTATGTAAAAAAGCTTGCTTTTCATTATTCGCTAAACCATATACGGGTAATTCTAGTAACTGTTCATCAGTTAAGTGCATGATAGTCTACCTTGCCGTTGCTAAGCCTAGGGATAGTTTGCAAGTAAATGACACTAATTAAACGACTGTGACATTTGAGCTTGTCGGCGAGCATTTTTTTTACATCAACATCCGTACGTTCAGTGACATATACATTAAACGCATCTTCACTTCCTGTACAAATAACTTCTGATGCAAGCTCTGTGCTGATCCAGGCTTGTACTTCATCAAGATTAATACGCTTACCCGTAAGTTTACAAATACGTTTAGAGCGCCCTACTATTTGATAAAAACCATTCTCTATACGCTGTGCAATATCGCCTGTTTTTAAGGGTAAATTTTGCGTAAATGTATTCAGTTCAGCCACAGAGGTGGCATAACCACCAAATACGTTATCGCCAACCACACACAACTCTCCAGGCGTATTACAGGCAGTAATTTCTTGCTCAACTCCATCAATGAGATGCAGGGTTGTATTAGGGATCGCCTGGCCAATCACCCCTATATTTTCAGTAAAATTCTCGGCGGGCAAATAAGCAATTCGTGCAGTGGCTTCTGTTTGTCCATACATAGTATAAAACTCGACATCAGTAGCCTCTGTGAAATTAGCGAGGGCCTGCCACTGTTTCTCAAGCAGCTTTCCACCAGCTTGCGCCATGTAGCGAATTTGCTGTAAAGGTAGTTTGTCTAAACCCAGTCGCACCAACAATTGAAAACTAAATGGCACACCGTAAAAGCTATTTACTTTAAATTTTTGGAACTGCTGCCAAAAACTTGCTGACATTGGGCTCTCATTTTGTATAACTATCGAGGCGCCACACGCCAAGTGACTGTGCAAAATAGACAACCCGAATGAATATGAAAGCGGCAAAAATGTCATTGTTACATCGCTACTTTTTATCGGTAAAAACTCACAGATTGAAGCACAATTAGCCGCAATATTTGCTTTACTTAACTTCACCAGCTTTGGCGAACCAGTTGAACCGCTGGTAGATAAAAGCACACTGAGTTCAGCTGCAAGTTTATGTTTTATCTTGCTAAATGGCTGAATAGTTTGCTCTATAATTATAGAGTTAACTTGATAATGTTCGTATAAAACGTGTTTTTCGGTGTCACTTAATGATGGGTCAATTAAAAGGATAGCATGTTGCGTTCTTAATAATGCTAAATAATAAACTATAAAATTAAGAGAAGAATTTGCAACAAGAGCGATTAATTCGCGCTCAATTGGTAATACACTTTGGACACTGCTTACTTCCTGTTCAAGTTCTATGTAATCAATTGACTGAGTACCATAAAAAAGCCGTCCTTGAGAATTTTTTGCTGTTAGTTGCCAGAACATTCCAGCCATATTACAACCTTAATCCGCCATCAACCGCAATTGTTTGACCCGTAATATAAGCCGCTTGACTGCTTAACAAAAATGCCGCTACATTAGCGATATCTTCACCTTGTCCTAAACGTTTAAGTGCGGTTCGTTGACTGAGTTGCTGTTTCTTTACATCATCAAAATGAGCGACTAACGGTGTTTCAATCACTCCTGGGGCAAGAGCATTAACACGAATATTATAACTTCCTAGTTCCTGCGCTAAACTTGTCACCAACCCTTTAATAGCGGCTTTCATACTTGCATAGACAACTTGACCGCTACTACCTTGCTCTGCAACAACAGAACTAACTAACACGATACTACCGCACTTTTTACGAAGCATCAGTTTACTAGCGCCTTGACAAAGTAATAGAGCTGCTTTTAAATGTATTTGATATTGTTGATCAATCTGCACATCACGGCTCATCATCAAGGGAGCTTCAAGCATGTCACCAGCGCAATGCACGACCCCTTCAAGATTAATTTTCTGCTGAGAAATAGAGCTAAAAAGTTGTTTTATATCTGCACTATCGCCTAAATCAGTAATCTCTGTGAGTATATTTGCCATGGAATGACTTAATAGTAATTGCTCGCGCGCCATGTTTAGCTTTTCAGCATTTCGAGCAACCAGAATTACAGCTTTATGTTGCGCCACAAGATTGTTTGCAATGGCAAACCCTATGCCACTGTTAGCACCTGTGATCAACGTGTAAGTAGCGCTCTTATTCAAATGACACTCCGTACTTAGCTAAAATTTGCTGGGCTTTTAAAAATGAGCTCATATCTATAATATCATCCGTATCAAGCATAATATCAAATTCGCCTTCGAGCTCTGCAATCAACATCATATGGCTCATTGAATCCCATTTAGGATGCTCAGAATAACTAAGTTCATTGCACACCTCTTCTGGTGTGATCTCTAATACGTTAACAAATGCAGTGGTGAGCTTTTCTAATGACACATTAACCTCGATTTAAAAAGTGCTTTATTTTAGTTGTTGCTTGCTCAAACTCTGATTGGTTGAGTGAAATGCTGAGCATATGATTATCACTTGGGTGTTCTTTGAGCTGATAGCCAAGTTGTTGATTATAGCGAATTGCAGCCTGATTTTCCCGCCTTACTTCTGAGTGTAAATATAACATATTCAAATCATTAAACGCATAATCCAGCATAACTAAAGACGGCGCAAAGGCCAGTATATTATTTAGGTATTGTGTATCAGAAATATAAATACCGATACTCGCCGACTCGGCAATTTCAAGGTTGTGCTCTGCGTGAATATTAATTACACCAATTGCTGTGGCTTTATAATGAATAATAAAGTGCTGCTGCTTATCATCTACAAGCATCGAATTAAACCATTGTTGATGATGCTGCCACTCTATAGCACCCCTATTCTTCATTTGGGTTCGAACATGCTCAAGGTTTCGCCATTGCCAAACGCGCTCACAATCACTTTCTTTAACTTCCCTTAGCTGTACCGCATAACTTGCTAATCGAGAAAGACGCACGTTATTCTCCTAACTTTTTTTGTTTTACATCTTGATTGAGTAAAGCTATTTCAGGGTGTGATTTAAAAAAATCTAAAATATCAATGTACTTAGCTACGCTAATATCACTGGGGTAAGCCGCCACTAACTGTGTAAACATCTGCAAATCTCTTGGCTCATCAATACATAATCGCGCATAGCCTTGATAATCACATGGTGCTTTATATTGACTAACTTTAAATTGCTTTGGATGCTGATACAAATAAGGCGTTACATGCTCTTTTTGATAATCTTCCACAGCATTTTTTGCTGCCATTTTTAACGCCTTAACTGACATTATCTCTGCATCAAAACCACGGATATGCTCGCCGATGTACAGGCTCGAATAATCGTCGCCTCGCTCAAGATGATAAGCGATTAATTGATCAACAAGTTGAGCATCTACTAACGGGCAATCAGCAGTCAAACGTACAATACGATCATCATCATCCAAACCAAGCACCCGCACAACATCAGAAAAGCGTTGCAACACATTAAGCTTACTCCCGCGAAAAACCCTGACTCCTAGTTTTAAACAATGCACAGCAACATCATCGTCATTATTATGATCACTCGTTGCAATTACATGTTCGGTAATATTTTTTGCCGATTTAAGACGTGTTATATGGTATTGCAACAACGATTGATCATTAACAGTTTGTAGCACTTTTCCTGGTAGCCTTTTGGAATCATACCGAGCTTGTGAGCAAGCAATCACTTTCATTTCTGAACATACTCCAGCTTCATCGCGCTACCTTTATTCAATGCTTTACTAGCAGGCTTACCTAGCATTGAGTTTAAATAACGTGGATGTAAACCAAGGCCGGGTCTAACTGAGCGTAAATTTGTTTCAGTAAATAACTCACCCTGTTTAATATCTTGCGCTATATACAAAGAACGTCTAAATGCGACATTATCTTGCTCGCTTTTCGCTAAGCGAAAGCTAGGCTCACCAAGCGCACAATACGCTGCAGTTGTTGCATCAACCATCGCTTTAAAACCACTAGGGCTTAATGAAAACGCAGCATCAACACTTGTTGTATCATCTTCTAATTTAAAATGTTTTTCTATAATACTCGCCCCCAGTGCAACTGATGCTATCGCAGCGGTATCGGCTAGACTATGGTCACTTAAACCAACAGGAAGTGTTAAGTGTTGTTTTAAATAAGCAAGGGTTGATAAATTACAATCATTGATTGGTGTCGGGTAACCGCTGACACAGTGTAAAACTGCCAACTGTTTACCACCCGCTTCTTTTACCGCTGTTACAGCTTCTTCAATTTCATCAAGGGTGGCCATGCCAGTAGACATAATGATTGGCTTACCTGTTTGAGCCGCGTATTGAATCAAACCTATATCTGTAATTTCGAACGAAGCAACTTTATATGCAGGGCAATTTAAGTCTTCTAACAGATCAATTGCAGTTTTGTCGAATGGCGAAGAAAAAAGTGTAATGCCATGTTGCTTTGCTCGTGCGAATAACGCTTCATGCCAATCCCACGGAGTATGTGCTTCTTCATATAAATCATATAAAGTACGGCCTTTCCAAAGTTTATCTTTAACAACAAACTCTGGCCCATCATGGTTAAGTGTAATCGTATCTGGGCGGTAAGTTTGTATTTTAATTGCACTTGCCCCCGTTTTCGCAGCAGCATCGATCAACGCGAGTGCATTATCAATATTACCGCCATGATTACCTGAGAGTTCTGCAATAGTGTAAGGCTGGCAACCTTCACCAATTTTAATACCATCAATAGTAATGTGCTTTTGTAGTTGCCCTACATCAAATTTCTTCATTATATTACTTCGACCATTATTTAATTAATTCAGCGCTTCAATAATGCGCTCTGCTGCCAAACCATCAATTGCCTGTTGGCCATGAAGTGACAGCTGTTTCTTTGTATCGGCTGATTTAAGCAAAAATAAAGCCTTTTTTACCACATTAGCTAAGTCAGCTTGCTCATTTCTAAAATCAATGCATTGATAAGCCGTATTATTTAATGGTGAGTCTAATGCTTGAGATTGATTATCAACCAAAGCTAAAGCAATCGTTGGTACGCCTAAATACATTAATTCGTACAAACTCCCCCCAGCTGACGTAATAGCAATATCAGCTCCAATCATTAATCTAGCTAGATTTGGATGGTTAATGTGTAATTCAAATTTATCATTTTGCTGTAAACTGTTCAGCAAAGTCAGCGTTTTTTCTGAACAACCGCTACTTACTGCAACAACGAGCTTAGTAATATCACTGCTAGTAACAAATTGCTTGCACAGCTCTGGAGTCAACATTTTGACATCCGTACCACCTAAACTAATGAAGACACTCTTTTCAATAACGCTTTCGCGAGTTCTATGCGATTTAAACTCACTTCTTATTAGCCGATAATCTAAACCTTGTAACACCTTAGGCGCTTTATGAATTGTATCGACTACATCGCTAGGATTCACGATTAAATCAAATTCTAATGGCTCCTGATACGTGCCATCATCAAATATAACAATTTGTTTTACGGTATTTTTTAACTTAATTATTGTTTCGTTTGATAGAGCATAATCATCGACAATTAAAATATCGGCTTTTGATAGCATGGTTACAAGAGCGACTTCATCTATAACACACTTTAGAAGCACTCCCATCCCGATGAGTTTTCCATGCAACTGAGGGGCTAAATCACGGTAAAAAAGTGTGACCTTATGCTGTTTGTTAAGCAGCACTTCGATCAACGCTATTTGGCGCATTACATGCCCATAGCCAATTTGCTGGCTTGCATTTGCATAGATTGCTATATTTAAAACTGCACTTACCTTCACTCAATCCGCCCATTAAATAGTCATAATATTTAGTTTAGGTTCACAAAACACCTTTCTTTAATAAAAATCACAACACATTGAAAATAAAACAAAAAACCATGATACAATCACATTCTGAAACGACCGCTACTATATGATAAACTGAAATTTAGGCTTAAAATAGTTTAAGGTGAATTTTGTCGTTCAAATAAATAATCATTAGAAGCAGTCTTTATGGTAACAAAATAGCCTAGGTCATTTAGAAAATTAAACTATTGCCGATAAATATTAACTGAGACTCAAATTGATATTCAATTGAAAGTTTAGCAATTAAAAACAACACTGTAACTTCTTGTTCTTTCTTAACTAGCTTTCAAACTGTGAAGAAATCAATTACTTTTAGAGAACAAAGCGTGATTTAACTTTTACTCTAAAAGTGTGTTTACTATCTAACAGTAAAGTTTGGGTCAAACTGACAAAATGGCATCAAACATGCTTGCATGTTTGTATACTGTATAGCGCTAAAAAAAGAGAGAATTATGCTCAACGAAGCGACCAAAAGTAACCTTAGAAGAAAATCTTCTTATATCGACGATGTTCAATTTATTGATGATGTGCCTCTTTTTAGCTGGTTAGATATTAATATTACAGAGCTTTGCAACAGAAAATGTGAATTTTGTCCGAGGATTGATGATTCAATCTATCCGAATCAAAACCTACACATGTCCGTTGAAATAGCAAGAAAAATTGGGCAAGAACTACTAGAATTAAACTATAAAGGTGTTGTTGTATTTTCAGGGTACTCTGAGCCTACTTTATGTCCGCACTTTGAGGAAATCATAGCCGCTTTTCCTAAAGAGATTCGCCTTGAAATGGTTACAAATGGCGATAAGTTAAAGCCTCGCTATATACAAAAGCTAAAAGCAGCTGGGCTAAATTATTTCGTTGTAAGTATGTATGATGGCCCAGGGCAAATTGAACACTTTAAAAGTCTTTTTGCCGAATCAGGGTTATCTGAGAATGAATATATATTGAGAGATAGATGGCATACTGGTGAGGATGACTTTGGTTTAAAGCTAACAAACAGAGCAGGCACGATTCAAACAGGAGAACAACCTGAAATAATCCCCAACCACCCATGCTATTACACGGCTTACTCAATGACAATCGACTGGAATGGAGATGTATTACTCTGCATGCAAGATTGGAATAAGAAAGTTAAATTTGGAAATGTTGCCGGTCAAAGTTTATTAGATGTTTGGCAAGGGCAAGCATTCAATAACTATCGAAAGAAGCTTCTAAAAGGATCAAGAACATGTGACCCATGCCATAAGTGTAATACAGATGGCACTCTTCACGGGTACAAGCATAAAGAGCATTGGGAACTTAAACTATGACAAAAGATCATTCAAATAATATAACTTTTGACCAAGTTCACACCAGAAAAAAGCAAATAAAGCTAAAAGAAATGATGAGTCAGGTTGCTGAGAGGATTTTAAGTCAAACAAAAAATTCAGAGTCTTTGGATTGCTGCCCAGTTTGTAACAGCAATAGTTTAATTCATTTCACTGAGAAATTTGGCTTTAATCTTGATAAGTGCTCAGAGTGCTCTCATATTTTTTGTAACCCTATGCCTAGCGAAGAGCAACTAGAGATTTATTACAATAGTGAAATGAAGGAGTTCGAAAATGAGTTTTTTGAAGAGTCTTTCGAAAATCGAGTTCCGATATTCACCAAACGTATTGAAAAAATTAAAAACTATATCTCATCAGGTAAATTACTAGATGTTGGTAGTGCAATTGGTATTTTTATTGAAGCCCTAAAAAGAGATGCTTCGCCCTTCCATATAACTTGTTGTGATCCCAGCGTAGATGCATGTAATAAATTAAAATATCGCTATCCCGATATTGAGATATACACCACTCTAATAGAGAACTTGAATAACCCTCAGGCTTTTGATTTAGTTACAATGTGGGATACGATTGAGCATATACGTGATCCTATAGCTCTCTCTGAAAGTATCAGTGAAGTACTTAAAGACGATGGCTTTTGGTTTTTCTCAACTCCAAATACCTCAAGTTTCGAGTGGCAAATTGCAGGTACTGAGCATGTACAAATTTTGCCACCAGGACATATAAACCTATTCAATCTTGACTCTATTAATGTCTTACTTGAAAAATCAGGGTTTAAACTAGTCGATTACTTTACATTAAATGGCTCTTTAGATGTTTCATACGTACAAAAATTTCTATTAGAAAACTCCAGTAACTCTATTGGGGAGTTTTTACAAACCCAAATTTATAATGAACAATTTGCGTCAGGCTTTTCTCAGTTACTAAGTGACTGCAAGTTAGCTGGTAATATTTTTGTTATAGCTCAAAAAGTAAGATGATCATGAATTACACCCTTAGACACGCTGGCTATGAGTCAAACGAAGATTCAAATCAAATAGTTAAAGCTAAAGGTGCATACCTTTATACCAAAAGAGGTCAAAAACTACTTGATTTATGTATGGCTGCAGGTTCTCAACTTTTAGGTCATTCTAACCCTGAAATAGTTTCTGCAATACAAAGCCAGGTGAGTAAAGGCACTATTTACCTTTCAAACAATCAATATATACATGAGACTTGTGAACTTCTATCGCAAGTAGTTCCCTCTGAATATTCAGACTATATATTTAGTAATAGTGGAACTGAAGCAACTCAAAAAGCAATAAGAATTTCTAGGTTAGCCTCAGGCAAATCATTAATCGCCTCATTTGAAGGCGGCTGGCATGGTTCAAATGAATGGACATTACATGATTCAGGGTCACGGTTTGATCTAGATAAGCAAGCATTAAACTTTGGTATACCTGCATCAATTAATAGAGATAGATTAATTGTTCCTTATAATTGTGATGAAACTTTCGAAACCTTAGAAAGAAACAAAGAAAAGTTAGCTGCAATTATTATAGAACCGATCCAAGGCTCTAACCCACAAAGAAATATTTCAGGGTTTCTTAAAAAATTAACAGCCTTTTGTGCACAACATAACATCTTAATAATTGCGGATGAGATCATTTCAGGTTTTAGAGTTTCACTCTCTGGGGCATCACCTAAATTAGGCTTGAGACCAGACATTATTACATATGGAAAATCTTTCGCAGGAGGCTTACCGGTTGGGCTTACTGTTATAAATGAAAAAGTATCTCAAATGAGTTTTGGGAATCCTGAAAACGCAGTGATTACAGGTGGAACATATTCTGCAAACCCTTTGATGGCTGTAGCTGCAACTGCAACATTAAAGCAGCTAATACAAAAAAATTATACTTCTTTTAATACTGAATCGGATACCTTCAAAAACACTATAAATTCCGAGTTACTAAACAAAAACTTACCATTCAAAATAATTTCCAATGGCCCATTCTTGAGGCTTGCATTCACAGATAAACCTTTTAAGTCTCGAGCTGAAAGAGATAAGCTTGAAATGCCAGCTACTTTACAAAAAACGTTTAAGGACATAATTAATAAAAAGGAGATTTTCTGGCCAACAAACGGAATTGTTCTTCCTTCTTTTGAGCATAAAGAACCCGAATTCAGGTTAGCTAGAGAGGCCATAATATCAAGTTGTATTGAAACATGTGAGTTTTTGTAAAAATGAAAAGCCTATCTTTCAAAACTAAAACATATCGAAGGTATGCACCTTTTTTATTTAAATCATATGGTATGTTGTCAAGATTAAGCATACTACTTGGTCAATATAAGAATATTAGTCATAAGCAGTTACAAGAAATCAAGTGGGATAGATTTCTTTCGAGAATGTTCTTAAAGGAGTCTAATATTTTAAAAGGCGAAGAATTTAAGGATTTTGATCATATTACAACCAAAGGTGATATTGCATATATCCTTGGGTGTGGCGCAAGCATAAATGAGTTATCGGATAAAAATTGGTCACAAATAAAAGAAAACTATTCAATCGGTGTAAATTATTTCTATAACCACCATTTTAGTCCTGACATACATATTGTAGAACTAGGTAAATCTAGTGAAGCTTTCCGCTTAATTGAAAGCAAACTAATAAATAATTCTACAAGGCATAATGAATCTGTGCTTGTCCATATACGCCACCTGCTACAGAACCAAAATAGCTTAGAGCCTAATAATGCCTCTAGGATTAAGTTCTATTCCCCTTTGGTACTCAAATCTAGAGAAGAAAAATTTATAGAATCCTATTTAAAAAGACACTTCTTAGATAATAATCACCCGTTGATTCATCATGCTTCTAATTTAGACTGCGCTATACATTTTGCTTGTAAATTGGGATATAAAGACATTCGACTTTTGGGTGTAGATCTTGGGAATAGCGACTATTTTTGGAATCAACAAGATGACGAAGAGGGCATATACTCCGGAGTAAGAGAGGCTGTTCGCAGAGACTATGAAATAGCTCAATGGAATCAAAATATAACAAAAATCCATGCCAGTGCCGATAGAAAGATCACTGAGAAGTTAAATTGCTTAGATATAGTTACATATATCAATCTTATCGATAGAGTGGTGTTAAAGCCAAATGGGATAAAATTAAGTGTTTGTAATGAACAATCACTTTTATCAGATTACATCGCTACATCTTCAATTGAAAGTTAGGAAAATTATGGCAGATTCAAAGGATTACATTTTCAAAAATACTAATGGCAAACTAGACTTTATTGGTAATTTTGAAGGCTTTTATCAAGCAGATGAAGACCCTTGGTGCCAAAGTGGCCAAGGTGATATGGCAAGATACTATCAAAAATCAAGACAGAGAATTCTCAATAAAATTGATAATAAAGAAGAAAAAAGCTTAATTATAGAAGTTGGCTGTGGTTTAGGACATTTTACAAACCAAATAAAAGTTCACCACCCGACATCAGAAGTCTTTGGTGTAGACTTAAGTCAAACAGCTATAACTAAAGCTCAAAAGTTATTTTCTGACCCTAACTTTTTCGTTTGCAACGCAAAGGAATTGTCTTCACAGTTTTCTAGAAAAACTGTGGATGTTGTAATTTTGAACCAGTTATTGTGGTATATAGTCGACGATATAGAAGAAACTCTTGCTTCTATTAGAGCTGTTCTTAAGCAAAATGGCTTACTTATTATCTCAAACGCCTTCGCTAGAGAACAAAAGTATGGGCTCGAAAAATTACCATATTTTGATGGAACTCAGCGCTTCTTAGCAAATATGAATGAATGGCAACTTATAAGCGCAGAGTATTATGATGATAATGAAACTCATACTGATGGTCACTTCCAAATGAGACCTTTGCATGAATAAAATTAATGAGCCTCATTTTTTATTTTTTAGCTTAGGCCGCTGTGGTACTACCTTGTTCCAATCTATTGTTAACAGTCATCCTAGCCTCCATTTAAGTGATGAAGTTCACTGGTTTCCACATATGAAAAGTGCAGGACTTCAATACCACCGTTTTTTTGAGGTTGATGATATTTCAGCCCAACACTTACCAGCACTTTCATTGTGGTGGCAAGCTATAAAAGCATCCCACTCAATATTGTTTGATGATGTTAAAAGTAAAAAGTGGGGGCTTCAATTTATCGGCACAAGGAATATACCATACATAAAGGATTTAATAGCTCTCTACCCAAAAGCTAGAGTAATCTTGCTTTTGAGAGATCCCAGAGATCTTCATTTATCCCTATTGAGTACAGGTATTGGTCATTACAACTCTGGAAAAGATTTACTTAACATTACTAAAGTTGTAGAGGAAAGTGGAAATCCGTACACAACAATACAATATGAGCAGCTTTGCTCAATTCCTGAGCAAACCTTAAGAAAGTTATCAAATTTTTTAAATGTTAGTTATTTCCAGAGTATGTTGATCCCACTTTCGAAACGAATATCACATGCTCAAGATACTGCTATGAGTGAAGAGCAAGGAGTACATAAAAAAAATACATCTGTACTCTCTAAATGGAAAACTAAAATTCCATCCATAGATCTAGCATTACAAAACTACCAATTTAATTATGTTAAAGAACTTGGCTATGAAGTATATGAAGATACCGCTTATCTGAGACTTCCCACAAGTATAGCTGAAATACACTTTATTTGTTGTGGTGCCGAAATAGAAAAAAAATCTACAACGCATACTTTAAGATTAAAATCTCTTGGTTGTATTTGCCTTATTTTTGACAAAAGTATTCAAGGCCTATCAAAAAACGAAGCAACATTAGAGTACAAAGGAAAAGAAATAAAAGGCAAAGTATTTGAAAATATAATAACTTTTGATCTAAGGGTAGAAAGTAATGATCTTAGAGTTAATAAAGTAGAACATTCAAACAACAAAGGAGCTCATAGCTTTCTAGACCTAATCCCCTTTAAAAAAGATAAAAGCTACTATTTATATAGTGCTGGTAGTGAAACTCTTCATTGTTTAAATGATTACTATCTAAAGGAAACACTTCCATTAAAAGGAGTTATTGATTTATCTCCTACTAAGAAAAATGATTCAAGGTTTGAACTACCAATTTTATCACCGCACCTTCTCACCCCTGACAGTGATATAGTATTAATAACAACAACATACCATTACTTCTTTGCACGTAAAATGTTGGAAGAATTAGGCTTTACCTATGACAAAAACATCTTCTATATCCCATAAGTATACAATTGTAATATGTACAAGAAATAGGGTTAAGTATCTATCAAAAACGGTAGAGCAGTTACTAACATTAATTAACCAATCTAATGAATCAAAACTATTAATAGTCAATAATAACTCAACAGATAACACGGCTTCATATATAAAGTTTATTAGTGAAAAAAATGAAAAAATTGATTCTATAAATTGTACTGAGGTTGGTTTAGGCAATGCAAGAAATGCAGCTATAAGTCATTGTGACACAGAATGGATTGTCTACCTCGATGATGATGCTCTGGTAGCTGATGATTGGCTTATTCAACTTAATCGCATTGCAAGTTCTTATCCGTTTGATGCTTTTGGGGGCTTATACACTCCTTGGTATGCCGAAGGAAAAAAAGCATGGTTTTATGATGAATTTGAAACCAACGTACACATGTTTCCAAAAGATGAGTCTGAAGGTATATTAAAAACTTCATATTTTTCTGGAGGTATTGCAGCTTACAAACTTTTACCTTTGAAGTCTGTTGGTGGCTTTCCTACTGACATAGGTATGAGTAATAATAAAATTAGCTATGGTGAAGAAATACATACTCAAAGAAACTTAGCTATGGCTGGATATAAACTTGGGTTTAGTAAACTATGGAAAATGATACATCTTACACCTTTGAAAAAACAGTCTATAGTATGGTCATGGAAAAAACAGTTTGCCTTGGGAAGAGATTTCTGGGAAATATACAATAAGAAAAAAGATTATGAAAACTTAAAGAGATATTCTATTCAAAAATTACATAAACTCTCTCCTTACGAGGATTTTAAAAAGTTTAGAAGCTGTAATGCATGTGTTTATAAAATGGCAAGTATTTCATTTGTATTTGGGTTATTTTTTGGCTACATGAGGAAATAATATATTTATTAGATTTAGAAATACTCTAATCTAGTTTTTGGCTGATAACTGCGAACATCAGCCGCCATACTTTCATGGTGAAGATCAGTTACAGTAATAACACATTTAACATCTTTGGTTAAGTCAGTATTTAAAACATCATACCCTAATACATTTACTGAATTATGTGAGGATATGCGCTTATATTTATCAATAACACACACGACTTCTATCCCACTTTTTACCATCTGCTGTTCAATGTACCGGCTATAGCTATTCCAACCAACTAAAATTACTTTATTAAAATCATTCTTTTTACAAAGCCTTAGTATTCTAGTGTATCTTTTCCTAAACAAATAATGAGCTCTAAACTCAGACATAAATTCAAATGGATAAAAAACAAAAGCCAACACTTCATATTTATTAATGTAAATCAATGATTTATTTGAAAATAATTTTTTAGGCAAAAGAATATTAAGCGCATATGCAGCCATAGCCTTAATACTAAAATAATTTTCTAGTTTTTTAATAAGTGAGCAGGAGAAATCATAAGCTAGACTTGTAGACACCTTCCCTTCTTCAGAACCATCTACATGCCTTAGAGTAAGGGCTTCTTCTATGAATAAAACGTCATCACAGTTGCTTAAAGCGCGAATGGCAAAATCCCAATCTTGATGTCCTGTTAGGCTATCATCGAATCTTATAAGCTTTGCTAAATTACTTTTGATACAAATACAGCTAGATTGAATGCCTGACTTTCCTTGATTACTAATGAAAGTATATTCAGCTACAGACTGATCCTTACAAATTCCTTTAACTGGCAAAGGTTCTCGAGCTTTGCCTGCTATGACATTTCGATATTGGTTATAAAAAAATTGACATTGAGGATTATTTACATGTAATGACCTTATTCTATCGAGTTTATCTATTTCCCACTCATCATCAGAGTCCAAAAAGCAAATAAATTCAGCCTTAGCGTTATTAATACCTACGTTGCGCGCATATGCACCATTAACATTGTTTGGGTAAGTTATCAGTCTAACATTTATCTCAGCATAGTTTTTTATTAAACACTGTATCTTTTTAGTATATTGCAGTTCAGAGCCATCATTTATGATTATTACCTCTTCAGGTTTATATGTTTGAGAAGCAACTGAATTTAAGGCCCTCTCAAGCTCTAACACCCTATTAAATACTGGAATTACAACAGAGAATAGCATACTTGCCTATAATTCCTTTTTTCTACCAAGTAATAAAGAGAATACACCACTATTACCTCTTTCTATTTTTCCGGTCTTGTTATCCAGCTGCATAAACTCATCGATAACTTCAAAACCACAAGATGTTAAAAGGCCACAGATTTCTTCGCTTGTGTAATGCTTTACATGGAAAGGAAACATATGTTTATCAAAAGGCATATATGTCTCATTAGGTGTTGAAACAATTAATAGCCCACCCGGCCTTAAAAGTTGAAAGTATCTATTTAATAACCATTTATCAAAAGTGATATGTTCAATTGTTTCAAAAGATACAATTACATCAAAACTTTCATTGTCTACTTCTGACCACGTTTTGACATCTTCACATAAATACTTAATTTTCTCATGCTGATAATATTCTTTTGCATAGTCAATAGCTCCAGAATCTACATCTACAGATGTTACACTGGCATCTAGCGAGTTTGCCAAAATCCAAGAGCCGTAACCAATTCCGCATGCTAAATCAAGAATATTTAGCGTTGCATTTTTTTTAAGCGACAACTTGTTCTTCAGAAAGTCAGCTGCAAATTCATATCTATTGAGGTGGTCAGGTCTAATATTATCCAATGAGGTTGATATTTGACGTTCACCTTTATTCATTGTTTTATTAGCAATAGCGTTCAAGCAGCCAGCATTAGAAGTAACTTGCACATCAGTAAAGCCAACTCTCTCTAACAAAAACTTCAATCTTGCTTTAGAATAGCAAGAGTGAAAGCTATCCAACAATTTGTTGTCATAATTTTCTAGCATAGGATTAGTGTTAGGCTGCTCTCCAAAAATCCCTTTAATGCTGCTACTTGCTGCAGAATGTGGATTACGGATTTCGGCTTCCTTCCAAGTAGCCTCCTGCCATAAGCTGACTACATAATTAAAATCAGGGACATTTAACTCTAAAGTACCACCAATATTCAGTGCATTATGGAGATCATTTAGACACGAATCAGCTTCCATGTTAGTTAAATATTGTAAATGATTATCACTTATTATTTCCCCACAATTTGAGATACTTTTCGACACATGCCATGCTAGTGTTGTGAACAATTCAGTAGATTCATTTTTTATAATTGTAACCTTACTTCTTGAAGCATATTGTATAGTGATTGAATTCATTTTTAGCTCAACGTATTCCAGTAAAATTTGTAAACCTATCTAAATACTCAGCAGTGAATCGAGCATCTTTTATGTTTTTTTGTCTGCTTAGCATAGCAGCTACAACATCCTCCATCGTTGCAGATTTATGATTTAATAAACACTCGCCCTCAACAATTACCTTCTTTCCAAAAAGCACTGCTTCGAATAAGACCCCTGAGTTAATTCCATGTACAAAAGAAGAGTTTACGATTAATTCCTTTGTATCTAAATTAGAAAGGGTTCCATGGTTAAAACGATACTTATTTTTATACATATCTCTTGGGTGAGCTTTAAAAATCAATTTTTTTTGTGGATAAAGCTTTTCTATAAAATCTATAAATTCTTGCATTCCTGATTTAAATCTAGAGTAATTTTGTAGGTTAGAGTCTGACTCGATTTGCAATGGCACAAAAACATAGTCTTCATTATTGCCTTTATAACCCTTAAAAAAATGTTCACGCACAGTTTTCATAACTTTATAATCATGCTTATCAACCCAACTTAAATCATCATTTAATAATTGTGAGTTATAGTTAACGCCTCTTTTATCAAAATAGTAATTTTCATGTTGAGGAAAGTGACCGCATTCTGAATATGTAATCAATAAGCCTAGGCTGCTAATTTTAGACTTTAAACTTAAAAAATGAGGAGTTTCACCATTCCATAGAATAATAGCCTTAGCACTTTTTAATTCTTCTTCAGAAACGTACTCCATTGGATGCCTTGAAACTAAATGCACACCCTGAATATTTAACCATTGATAAAAGTTTCCCAGCCACTTTGTTAAAGGAAATTTAGAACCAACCGAAAAAAACAAAGCATAATCAGATGTAATTTTTCTCTCATGATTAAAACAATGTGTTTTGTTATTGAAAACCTGAACATCATTAGAAACATCTATAAAACTAACAAGAGTATTAAAGTGTGCATTAAATTTATCTATTAACTGAATCTGATAAACGTCAGATCCTAAAACTATATTTTCTGAAAGGTTGGAATCAAACTGCTCAAAACCTAAAACAGAAACACCATACTGTTTATCATGACGATGAGGTGTATTGAGGTCTAAAATTACATGTGGGCGAGGTAACGTAGTATTTTCTAATAACTTTAAAAAACACTCAGTAAACCCTCCAGTACCTACAAGTACATAGCTATCTGGAAGGTCATTAATACTAATTGATGTTAAGTACATCAGAGCCTCTCCTTCAGTATACTAAATGTATCTAGAGAGTTCTTTACCGCATCATCCATATTAAAATATTTGTACTGAGCTAAGCGCCCTACTAACGTTAAATTTTTATACTTTTTTAATTTTTTCAAATACTTTTTATGCAAAAGCTCATTTTCGTCATTAAAAATAGGGTAATAAGGAATATTTTTACTAGGATTTTCTCTGTTATAGTCTTGCGGGTATTCTTTGACAATTGTGCTGCCAACGCTCAGATTCGATTGCTCTTCTGGCATTATATGCTTAAATTCAGTTATTCTGGTAAACGCCTCGTCATTAGGGTAGTTTACGGTAGTAGTTGGTTGAAATTTTTCACAACTATGATGTTCAAACTTAAATTTGAGAGAGCGATAAGGAAGCTCCCCTAAAGTAAAATCAAAAAGCTCATCTAACATTCCAGTATAAATAATTGGGTCATTAAAGGGCTTACCATCAAATATAATAGTATTTTCACTAAATTTTAGCGAGAGAAGGTTTGTAGCATCTACACTGTTATCTACTTTAATATTTCCATGTGCCAATAGATTTTCAACTAATCCAGTATAACCATTTAAAGGGACTGCTTGGTATTTATCGTGAAAGTACCTATTATCTCTTGAAATTACAACAGGCACTCTAGCTGTTACTTCTGGAGAGATTTCGTCAGGATTACAGCCCCATTGTTTACATGTATAATTTAAAAATAGCTTGTTATATATAAATTCAGATAGTTTTTTTAATTCTAAGTCATCTGTCCTTAATAACTCTAAAATTGGTACTTTTGCTCCAAACTCATACCTTTCGAGCAAACGGCTAATAAGCTCTTTAGCATGACTTTCTGGAAAGAAGGCATCTATTGAGTTTAGGTTAAATGGAACGGGAGCTAATTTTCCATCAATAAAACCTAGAACTTGATGCTCATATGGGTGCCATTCAGTAAATTTATTTAAGTAGCTCCAAACATCTTCATGGCTAGTATGAAATAAATGTGGTCCATATTGGTGAATTCTAATGCCATTTTCATCTAATTTATCGTAACAATTCCCACCAATATGAGCTCTTTTTTCAAGAACTAAAACACGAAACCCTTTTTGTGAAGCGAACCTTTCAGCCATTACAGCACCAGAAAAGCCAGCGCCAATAACTAATACATCATACTCTCTGCCTTTCCAACTAAACATTACTATCACACACCAGTTCGGGGAATAATTTTTGTAAAACTAGTTCAGGATACTCTCTGTTAGCGAAAGCAAAAATATGTCTTTCATCAAAAAATATTGCTTGCTGACCTACTGGTCCTACATATTGTTGAAAACACACAAAATCATGAAGCTTTAAAAAATACAACGCTGCTGCAAACTGATGATGTGCAATACCTTTATCAATTACTTCTTGAGCAACTCCAAATTTTCTCGCGTTTTTGACGGCTAAGATTTGATCATTCATAGATTGAACCCTTCTCTCTGGGTTTCTTCTTGTTTGACCACCAAAACTTTGGTTGTGAATTCTATATCGCCCATAAACTTTATCTATAAAGTCAACTGAGCCACCGATATATAGTACGTTTAATATATGCCATGGATAATCTAAGATAATTTTACAGCTCTCTTCAATAGCATTTAACAAGCTTCCATGCCGGCGGAAAATAATTGAGCTTGCATTTGCAAAACAACCAAACTTTATGAAGTGCTCCACCGTCGCACGTTGAGGCACGTATTTAGCATTGTAAAAGCCTTTTGAATATAAGCCTAGTGTATCACCAGTATCTGAATCAAATACCTCAGCTTCATGGTATGCCAATGCACATGAAGTGTTATCATCCATATAGTCAACTAATCCTTGTAGTTTCCCTGGTAATGCAACATCGTCACCATCTAGGTAAGCTATATATTCACCAGTTACAAGTTGAAGTAGCTCTTTTTGAGTTTTTGCTAACCCCAAATTTGAGCTATTTTTTATGACTTTTAAGTTTGTGTATTCTTTAGAATGCTTTTCTAATAGTCCCCATGTCCCATCACTTGAACAGTCATCTATACAAATAACTTCAAATGAAAATGAAGTAACCTGTTCTAGCACTCCAAACAAACACTCACTTATATATTTTTCAAGATTATACGCAGGTATAATAACACTTAATTTCAAAAAGCTATTCTCCAATAAACCTTACCATTATAAGCTTTAAATTTAAAAAATTTACTTTATAAAAAATAGCAAGGTATGACTTAAAAGATAAAAATATCTTTATGATTACTATAGTAAAGTTATCAACATTTCAAAAAGGCATATTAATAATATCAGATTTTCACTGATTTATTTCCTCATATGATCATAAAAAGCCCAGTCACACTTCGCCATAGGTTCACTCTTTAAATGCTCAATGATTTCGGATAAATACGCTTTCCAAAGCTCATTAACTTGCGCATAAACACTTAGGCAATCAACTTCACTTTTGTACTTATACAATACAGTAACCATCGGGCAGTGATAATAAAGTAAACTACCTTTAAATATTTGAAAAATATGGCTGTATATGCTTCCTCTAAAAGAGTAAAGATATCTCTGTTGCCTTTTAATTAATTCGTTAGCTTCTTCGATTGTTGAAAAATCAGATTTTGCCAACCCAAGAAGCTCTTCCCCAACTTCTATGGCTTTATCGATAAGTACATCACTCTCTTTAATATTTTTTATAGGCAGTAACTTAAAATTTTCCTTGATTTCATTGATGTACTTCTCTTTCTCTAAATCACCGTGTAGCTCCATAAGATCTTCGACATATGTTTCATTAGCCCCTTTGATAACAGCTCCATTACCAACATTGTATATGGAAGCACCTGGTTTATACTCTATAAGATCTTCGAGTTGCTTCACTGAAGTAGCGTAAATGCTGTTACTTTTAACTGTTTTATTAAAATTACCTGGAAGAAGGTGTTCACCTACTTTTGTTGGAAAGTATCTAAACTCAGTCTTTTTTTCGTAATTGTAGATACTGTATTTCGAATGATGCTCAGTTTCTACAACACCATTATCAACACCAAAGAGATATATATCTTTGAAGCCAAAGCATAAGGCAAAAGATAGTCCTGCATTTGCAACATTTGGATTCGAAAATGGAGCCGTCATATAGCTACCTAATCCATGTAATGCTAGCATTATATTTATAAAATCAGTTGCAGCCTCATTCCCTTTCAATGCAAGACCAGCCCATTTATACAAATCGACTGTATCAGGGTATACAGTATTCAGTGCCAATAAGTTTAGTTCTTTGAAAACATTTAAGCTAGCCATATCAAGTACAGCTTGATAGTTTCTATATGGGCGTTCAACTAATATATGAAAATCAGCTTTAATACCCATACTGGTTAATGAGCCAAGAGCCGTACCACAGGCAAAAATAATTGCCTTTTTATGATTGTTTTTTAAAAACTCTTCTGCTTCATCAAGTGAAGGTCCATTACCTACAATAAACACGGGGATTTTTTTTAATGAATCAATTTTTGTTGCTTGAGCATCAAAGAATGATGTATTTTTTTTCAATAACTGAAATGAATGCGCTAAACCAGTAATTGCGTCGTTGTAGAAACCGAATCCAAATTGGAAGCGGAAATAATCTGAATAAAACTTCGCCATTAAAGCTGATAAAGTTTCATCCTTGTAATGTTGGAAACAAAAACTACGTACGATAGAATACGCACCAACATCTTCGACAATTGAATTTAAATCATTTATTAGCTCTTGTTCTGTAGAGCCTATATGCAAAAACAAACAATTTCGATTTTCATCAACTTTTTGAATAATAGAAAACCAATCTATGCAATAAAGGCTAGCATAAAAGACTTCAAAATCAGGCTCTACAATGAACATATAATCAAACGTCGTATGCTCCATTAGCAACTCAATTTGATAACCTAAACCAAGCCCAAATAGTAATGCTGTTGGAAATGTATTCGGTAAACTTTCCAATAATTCAGGCTCGCCTTCAACCTTCATCTCGTGCATAAGCTTTCCTAAGCTTTGCATATATCTAATATGCAACCTCAAGTCTGTATTATTTGGGTTGTACTTAGTGTACTCAGTCAAAGTAAAAACTGGATTCTTGATTTCTTCTGACACCTGCTTCCGAACCTGCTCGATTGGGTCATCCCCATACAAAGGAGCTTCTTTATCCCGCGGCACAAAATTGCCGTGTCCAGACTTGGTGACATGAATACAAAAATCTTCGCGAGGTTGAAACTCTTGAAGAGCTTTAAAAACGTCTGGGTAATAATGTTCAAATGCAGCTAAGTTTTTTGTAAAGCGCTCATTCGCCTCTATAGCAAATTGCTGTTCTCTCAATTCATGGGCTTGCGCCTCAGAAAGCTTTTGTTCTATATCGTTTATTTGCTCTTGAAAATTCGGAGGAAGAGTCATTGATAGCCTACTTAAGCTGGTTATATAATCCAACTTTCTTTTTGTTTTTCATTAGATTAGAAAGGTTACTTTTACTTGAGTCTTTTGCGCCTTGAAGCTGTTGACACAGTGTAATAAGTTGTTGGTTCATCTCTTGTAATCGCACTTGCTCTAGCTGATTAAGTTTATGAGGCTGACTAAATACATCTTTTAATGAATTAAGAAAAAGCTCAAGCTGAGCCGTTGACTTTTCTATTTTCTGTTCAGCTACTTGTCGCTTTAATAAATTTAATTGGCCTTCTAATTGCTCTAGCTTAGCTTGCATGAGCACTGTTTTCAGCAAATGTTTGGTTGCGTACTTCGGCAGGAATGGCATCCCACGCTGATTTGATTTCTTTCAACAGATTAGATACTTCATCTACAATTTTCACATCATTGTGAATACTAGCATCAATTAAGCGCTCAATCATGTAAGAATATAGTGAAAATAAGTTTTCGGTTACTTCACCACCAACTTCAAAATCTAAACAATCACGTAATGCAGCAAGAATTGCAGATGCCTTTGATAGATGTTCACTTTTGGCCTCTAGATGTTTTTTATCAATCGCCACTTTTGCAAGTACCATTTTTTCAATAGCTCCCGCCATCAACATTTGAATAATTTCATAGCGATCAGCCCCTGCTACACGTGTTTTGAGGGCTTCTTTTTGGTAATTTTTTACTCTCGCGTTATACATGAGTCACCTATTTTGCGTGTTAAATATAATTAAAAAAGGTAAGTTAAGAGGATTTAGTAAATCCTGGCAAACTTGATAATTGTGCACTTAAATAGCTTTGTGTTGATTGCATTTGAGCTAGCAGTACATCTAAGCCCGCATACTGCTCACGTAAACGAGCTTCAAGTGATTCCATTCGATACTCATGATTAATCACATCATCTTCTAATTCATCTAATTGCTCGTTTAAACTATTTTCACGCTGCTTCATAATCCCATCTGAATCAACATAATTACTCAGCAAAGCTTCAAACTTAGTTGCTAGACCATTTTCACCCGCAAAAGCCTTACCAATATCATCGAAGTTTTCATCCATAGCTTCACTTAGACTACGAACTAAAGATGATTTTTCTAAGTATCCATCTTTATCAATACCTAAGCCAATATCAAAGATACTTGAAAAAGGACCAGCATCTGTTAATTCGGTAGAAAGAGTTCCTACTAATTGAGCATCAAATGAACGTATCGTTGAATCTCCATTGAGAGGTTTATCAACACGGGTCTGCAAACCTATTTGCCCTATTAGGTTATTGTAATTTGTAACTAACTCATCAACTAGTTTAGTCACACTACTTTTATCGTATTCAACTGACAATTTTGCTGTTTCATTATCCACACTTTTGCGCTTAGCAACAATTGTCATGTCCTGAACTGCATCTTTAAATGTATTGGTATCATTTGTAATAGATAAGCCATCGACTTTAATAACTGCACTGGTTGCTTCATCACCTGTTGCAATTGCGATTCCACCAGCCCCGCCGCCATTTGCAACTGTGGAAATATTATCGAGTTCAGCGTTATCATTAGTGATAACTAAATCGTTCCCTGCGCCACTTACGTTTGAGGTAAGTACAAGCTTTGCTTCAGTACCTGTATTAATGATATTCGCTGTAACACCAAAGTTATCATCAGAATCATTAATTGCATCACGTAAATCAGCAAGTGTTGCTCCTGCATCTAGGGTCAAGTCAAAACTATCATCTCCTGCTGCAAAGGATAATGTACCACCTGAAGCCGAAACCACATCATCTGTAGAAGAAAATAAACTGTCATTAGAAACTGCTCGACTTCCTTGAGCCAAAGCAACTACTTCGACATTGAAGTTTCCTGGTGTTATTTTTGATGTCGGAGTTACAGATATCAGGTCACCGTTATCACCAGTGGGTTGAGTGATATTCGCAATTCGCTTATCAAAGTTGTCTGGGTCTGCTAACTTCTCAATCGTTTCTTGAAGTTTTGACATAGCTGATTTTACTTCACCCAAAGACGATAATTCAACATTTAGCGACTCTTCTTTTGTGGCAAAAGCATTCATTTTAGGGGTATTTTCTGCAGCAACTGACGCCGAAATAATACTTTCTAAATCTAAACCAGAACCTATACCTGCAGATGTAATAAGTGGCATAACAATACTCCTAGTATATTAAAAACTTTAAGCCGTTTTATTAAACAATAAACCTTTATTGGTAAGTTTATCGGCAAATTCATCTAAAGCTTTAGCTACTTCACGAAACTCTTTAGTAGGGATCTCACGTATTACTTCATTACTTTGTTTATCTAGTACTTTAATAATTGGCGGATCACCCAACTCATCAAATTCAAATATCAAATTTGTTGCAGTAACTGGAATAAAGTCACTGAGTTTTTCTAAGTTATCTTTAACTTCAGCAATTAAGTCATTTTTATCCTGCTGCTCTTCTTTTCTAGTCTTATCGACATCTACCGTCTCCCTACCAGCAATTTCCGTGCCTTTATTCCGTTTATCTTCTTCTATTAGAGCTTTTACTTGGCCGGGTGTACTAGAAGAAGTAATGCCATCATTAGCCTTTTGCGTAGAATTAAAATCAATCATCACAATCCCCTTGGTTATAAGCTTAAGTATAAGCCACTATGAGAAAATTTGCTGCTTCGCTTAGTGGCTTATAAAACATTACTAAATTACCCTAGTAATGATAACGCAACTTGAGGACGTTGATTCGCTTGACTCAAGATTGACTGACTCGCTTGTTGCAAGATTTGCATCTTTGTTAAGTTTGCAGTTTCTTGAGCAAAATCAGTATCCTGAATACGTGAACGAGCTGCTGATAAGTTTTCAGAGATATTCGATTGATTACGGATCGTTGATTGGAAGCGGTTTTGAATTGCACCTAACTCCGCACGTTTTTTATCAACCACTGCTATCAACGAATCCATGCCCGCTAATACAGCTTGAGCTTTAGCTTGAGTTGATACACTGATATCACCGGCTGTAAACGTGGTGGCAAAATCTAACGACGCGGCTGTCGTTGTGCCATCGATAGCACTGATACCTTCAGCTAATTCTGCTAGTGTATTACCAGTAACACCCGCAGCTACACCTGCAATACCTGATAACGTAAAACCACCATTCGCTTCTACAGAATTCGTAGTTTCACCAACCGTTTGCATGCTGAAGTTAATTGTTTGTACTGCATCAGCACCTACTTGAAACTTAGCATCATAGGTACCGTCTAATAGATTTTGACCACCAAAGGTAGTATCCGCAGCAACTCGATTAACTTCTTCAGATAACGAACGAATTTCTTCTTGAACCGCTAATCGATCTTCATCCGTATTAGAACCATTTGAAGCTTGTTGAGCAAGAGTACGAATACGTTGAAACATTGATGTTACTTCATCAAGAGCGCCTTCAGCAGTTTGCGCTAATGAAATGCCATCGTTTGCATTTCGGTTACCCTGATTCAAGCCATTAACTTGGCTGGTTAAACGGTTTGCGATTTGCATACCTGCTGCATCATCTTTCGCACTATTAATACGAAAACCTGATGATAGGCGCTGGAATGAAGTATCGAGTGAATTACTCGATTTGCTTAGCTGTCTTTGTGCGTTCAATGAACTCACATTGGTATTTACATATAAAGCCATATTAGCCTCCGCTTTATCATTTTAATAGTAATACGGCGGGATACCCCTACCCTGCCATACTACCTGACTTAGAGTCCTAGATTTGTAGTTCTCTAAGTCTGTTATCGCCCGATAAAGTGAAAGCTTTAGTTTTATTTGTAAAATGTTTAACTTTTATTTAATTTTTAACCTTGTAATAAACTCAACGCTGCTTGTGGCCGTTGATTTGCTTGCCCTAAAATCGTTTGGCTCGCCTGTTGCAAAATTTGATTTTTAGTTAAAGCAGCTGTTTCTGCCGCGAAATCAGCATCTTTAATACGCGATTTAGCAGCTGATAGATTTTCAGAAATATTCGCTTGGTTACGAATTGTAGATTGAAAACGGTTTTGTACCGCACCTAGTTCTGCACGCTTTTTATCGACTACAGCGATAAGCGAATCCATTCCAGCCAATACTTTTTGTGCATTTACTTGTGTTGAAACACTAATTCCACCTGCTGTGAATACACTTGCAAAGCTAATTGAAGAACTAGATATACCAACTGAACCCGCAGTAGCTATAGTACTTATACCTGCTGCTAACACATCATAGTCTTTACCACCAACAGCAGCAGCAACTCCAGCAATACCTGAAAGAGTAAAGCCACCTGCTAAAGAGTTAGGAGTGCCAGCACTGTCAGCTCCAACTGTCTGCATACTAAAACTAATTGTTTGCACAGCGTCAGCACCGACCTGAAAACTAGCCGAATAGCTACCATCTAGTAAGTTCTGACCACCAAATGTAGTGTCGCTGGCAATACGGTTCACTTCTGCTGATAGTTGACGGATTTCTTCTTGAATTGCCAGTCTATCTTCATCTGTATTTGAACCGTTCGCAGCCTGTTGTGATAATGTACGAATTCGCTGAAATGAATTTGTAATTTCTTCTAATGCGCCCTCTGCAGTCTGCGCAAGAGAAATACCGTCGTTCGCATTACGATTACCTTGGTTCAAACCAAGTATTTGCGATTGAAGTCGATCAGAGATCTGTAAACCTGCAGCATCATCAGCTGCGCTATTTATACGTAGTCCTGACGACAAACGCTTAAATGACGTATCTAAGTCATTACCCGTATTTGTTAGCTGACGTTGTGCATTTAGTGCACTCACATTAGTATTTACATATAAAGCCATAAAAAACTCTCTTATTATCTGTCAAAATTAAGTCACCAGCTTAGCTAGTGATATTTGACAAAGTGACTCATTACAACGGCAAACTTTTATTGCCTGGGGCAAAAAACTGCCACTTTGCAGGTTATTTAAAAACTTAATAAGAGTAAGGCAAACTTTAGGCCAACTTTTTACGATCACGCATAAGAGCTGTATGTTGAAGATATACAATAAGAAAAGGCTCTAAATAAGAGCCTTTATAAAGATAAGTTTGAGAGCAGGTTTTTCAAAGCTAAAAATGGCATACTTTATGCTTTAAGCTTTGTGTTCTTACAAATGTTAGAACACTACCGGATTTTAAGCGCCTCCGCTTTATAATCCTTCAATAGCGCCTTTGTTAATACCCCATTAGACAAAGGCGCTTTCATTATCAGTCAATAAATTGACTCTTCCTAAAGATTAACCTAAAAGACTTAATGCAGCCTGTGGACGCTGATTTGCCTGGCTAAGAATTGTTTGGCTTGCCTGTTGTAAAATCTGCATCTTAGTTAAGTTAGCCGTTTCTTGAGCAAAGTCAGTGTCTTTAATACGAGATTGCGCAGCACTTAAGTTCTCTGAGATATTCGATTGGTTACGAATGGTAGATTGAAAACGATTTTGTACCGCACCTAGCTCTGCACGTTTTTTATCAACAACCGCTATCAAAGAATCCATGCCTGCTAGCACAGCTTGTGCATTAGCCTGTGTTGAAACGCTAATTTCACCCGCAGTAAACGTAGTAGCAAAATCTAACGATGCAGCTGTCGTTGTGCCGTCGATAGCACTAATACCTTCAGCAAGCTCTGCTAGTGTATTCCCTGTTACACCCGCAGCAACACCAGCAATACCTGATAACGTAAAACCACCATTAGCTTCTAAAGAATTCGTGGTCGCCCCCACTGTTTGCATGCTGAAGTCGATTGTTTGTACCGCATCAGCACCTACTTGGAATTTCGCATCGTAAGTTCCATCAAGTAAATTTTGACCACCGAAAGTCGTATCACCCGCAACACGGTTTACTTCAGCCGATAGTGAACGCATTTCTTCTTGAATTGCTAGACGATCTTCATCCGTATTAGAACCATTTGATGCTTGTTGAGCAAGTGTACGCATACGTTGGAACATTGATGTTACTTCATCAAGTGCGCCCTCAGCCGTTTGAGCTAATGAAATACCATCATTAGCGTTACGGTTACCTTGATCAAGGCCATTAATTTGTGACGTTAAACGGTCTGAAATTTGTAGACCCGCTGCGTCATCTTTCGCACTATTAATACGAAAACCTGACGATAAACGTTGGAATGATGTATCTAGTGAATTACCTGAATTCATTAATTGTCTTTGCGCGTTTAATGAACTAACATTTGTATTTACATATAAAGCCATGATTATCTCTCCCGAAGTAAACTTATCATTTACTCTCAAACTTACTTAAATTAAGCAGTGGCTGTTATTTACAACGCTTTGCTTGGTTAATTAAGTTATCGGTCTAACCCAAAAATCCTTTAGCTTTTTTTTAAAAAAAACAACTAAACTTAGCTAAACCATTGAAAATAAGACTCTTAAATTTAAAGAACTATTGTTTTTCACAAAATATAAAAGCTAATGAGCTACTTGTTAACACGTAAATCATTATTAATTTTTTTAGAGCAAGTTTATTTAAATCAGTGAGGTAGGTATAAAAAAGGTAAGTATAAGCAGAGTAAGGCAAGGTTTTGCCTTACTCTGAGGTTATTTATAAGTAATCAAATAAGGAAAGATTAGCCAGTCGACCAAAAGTTGCCTGTGATGCCTGTAAGGCCGTTTCTTGCTTTGTTAGCTCTGTAATCGCTTCGGCCATATCTAGTTCAACTAAATCGGCGCGAGACGCTTTATTGTTTATATCTAAATCGGCGTTTGATTGAGTAACTTTCTCAGTGGTATTTAACCTTCCGCCTAGGCCGGCTTGAGTTAAAGATACTTGATTTTTACTATTATCAATTTGTGTCATAGCATCTGCGAGAACTTGGTCGTAATCATCTTGGCTTATTGTTGAGTCTGTTAAACCAGCAATTAAGTCGTTCAAGGTATTTAATATATTCTCTTTTTTCGGTGCTTCTAGGGTAAAGTCTACTTGGCCAGTTGCTACAGGGCTGATATCTATTTCCATTCCCGCAAATTTGATTTGTGAGCCATCAAAACTGCCTGACTCAATCACTGTACCACCTTGCTCTACTTGGTAAGTATTTGGTGTACCTGCCGTTGTTACTATGTTGAATGTATTAGCCCCCGCAGCAGCACTAGGATCTGCATTGTAGTTTTCTTTATGAAAGTTATCAAATTCGCCTTGTTCACGCACATAAACTTTAGCACTAGTGATACCACCAGAAACTGTGGCGTCATTTGACTCTACATTTAAACGGGCATCAACTTTTTCAAAAACCTCAAAGCCATTATCACTTGATTTAACGTCAACACTGGCCGCTATCTTTATTTGATGCTGACCCTGATCGCCGTTATAAGTATATTTACCTGTTGAGGAATCAAATGAATAAGTTTGAGTATTATCTTGATAGCCCGAGAATATATACTTTCCATCTTCTGTTTTAGCATTCATTAAATCAAGTACGCTACTTTGGATGGCCTTTATCTCTTCAGCGATACCTTCACGGTCAATATCAGAATACGCACCATTCCCCGCCTGAATGGCAAGAGTATGCGCTTTTTCTAAAGAGCCTTTAATATTCTCAAGTACACTATCTTGAGTCGTAAGCCTACTAGTTAGCATAGTGATATTCTTGCTATACTGCTCGTTTGATTCAATACGGTCCGTATAAAGCAAAGCCCTTGCAGTTGCTGCTGGGTCGTCAGATGCACTGAGCACTTTTTTTTGCGTATTAACTTGCTCTTGTGCTTTGCTGACAGCTGACTGACTATTTAAAATTGAACTTAAGCCATTTTGATACATTAAATTATTTGATAAACGCATAATTACCTCGCAGCACTCAGAAGTGTGTCAAAAATTGTTCGGGCTGTTGAAAGCACTTGTGCAGATGCAGCATATGATTGTTGAAAACGCAGTAAATTAGCCGCTTCTTCATCTAAATTAACACCAGATAAAGATTCATACCAAGCTTCTGATTGTTGAGCGAGGGCATCAAATGCCGCCCCATTTGTCATTGCTTGATTGGTAACGACCCCAATGTCTGTTACTAACCCTGCGTACGCTTCATTAAAAGTTTTATGATTATCAGCAGTTGTTGAACTCACTACATTTTGACGGACCAACTCATCACTTTGTAATCCTGCAAGCATTAAACCATTACGATTATCATCAAAACCACCTTGATTAAATTCAAGTGTGAAAGTGTCCCCGACAGCAGGAGTCCCTTCTATATTAAAGTCAAATCCATAAGCATCATAAGGTGCGCCAGCTTGTGAAAGTAAACCTTCAGCTGGTGGTGTAATAGTAAATGTGGTCGAGCCATTGCTATCTGTTAGGGTGTACTCGTTGGTATTCGCGGTTTTAACTATACTCATTTCACCATTAGCAAGGCTTGGCGGTGATACAATAAAGCCACCTGACGTAACACTACTCACAGTCCCTAAAGATATATTTGCACTGCCCGTGTTATTAATATCATCTGCAGTTCTGATTGGTGACGCTAATGCTAATGCATCTGGGCGGTTAGTTGCTAATTCTAAACTAGAAGCTGCTTGTGAATTTAGTTTTAGTTGAAATTGGTCACCAGCATTAGGAGTACCATTGACATTAATCTGTAAGCCAAACAAATCAATAGGTGGAGTCAAAGTGTTGGTTGTTGAGTCAATTACACCACCCGAAATAGTCGCTGTAGTTGCACTACCTAGTGGCTCACCTTTATTATCCACTGGCTGAATTTCAACTGTATTAGCCGCCGTATAGGTAATAATAAAGTCACTGGCTGGCAACTCACTACCTTTGCCAGGTTCAACTGTAGCTGACATTGTTGCATTACCAGTATTAGCTTGGTAATTAAATGCATCAACTGTAGGAATTGTAAAAATATCACCTCCTAGATCACCATTGCCATCCATGCCTAGTTTATTTTGCTCATTAAAGGCATCAGCTAAGGCCAGGCCCATTTGGCCAAGCTGGTTTTGTGCAGGAACTAAAATGTCATCTCGAAAAGCTAGCAAACCACCGATTTTACCTTTCAAAGAACTCACGTCCACTTCAAGCGGCACAGCTTTGCCGCCATTAACATCCAAGTGAAGCTCTTTAAAATTTGGATCTGGGTCACCGGTCATTGAAAACAGATTAAATGTGCCATCTTGCATAACTAATGACTCCCCCGTACCCATAAACAGTAATTTTTCACCATTAGGGCCATCTAACGTTTCAATATCAACCAGCTCGGATAATTCACGAATAGCCAAGTCCCGTTGATTATATATAGCACTAGACTCACCTTCACTACTTGTTCCATGTACGGCTGCAACTTGCTTATTTAGCGAACTAATATTTTGCACTAAAGTATTTGCCTCATCAGCAAAAATTTCTAGCTGCTCATTAACAACGTTTTTTTGGTCAAATACAATGCCTGATAACCTGTCCATCTGCTCAATAAGATTTTGTGCATCAGTCATCACCAGTGAACGTGTAACAGAAGATGAGGGCTGATTAAGGCTTTCTTGTACATTATTAAATAACGAATTAATACTACTCGACAAGCTATTCGATTCTTCTGAAAAAAGTGTATCTACACGACTAGCTTCTGTAACAAATTGATCAAAAAAAGCTTTATTTGAGGTATCTCTATTTAATTGTTTTTGTGCAAACTCGTTGAGCAATCGATATGTTTCACCACGACCGACTTGATTATCGATCATAGTTGTAAATTCTGTTCGCTCTCTTACATAACCTTCTGTATTTACATTGGCAATATTTTTACTGGTTGTTTGCAGCAATTCAGAGTTAGCACGAACCCCTGAGCTTGCAATGTCAAATAGATTAAACGACATCTTAGTTTACTCCTTGGCGAACCAATGTTGCAGCCAATGTTTTAAGCTCAGTACGATTAAGTACTTGCTTGATCTTGTCGGCATAATTGGGATCTGTTGCATAGCCTGCTTTTTGTAATGAATCTAAAAAGGCGGCAGGTTTTGCTGTATTTTCGAGGGCTTCTTGATAGCGTGGGTTTTCATTTAAAAAATCAACAAAATCGTTCACACTATCTTTAATGGATTCGTACGCTCTGAAGCTCGCTTGCTTTTTAACTGGCATACCTTGTTCAAATTCCAGCGTTACTTTACTGGCTTTATCACCTTGCCAACTGCGGTCAGATTTAATATTGAAGAGGTTATTACTGCTGCTGCCATCTGCTTTATTAATAATATGCTTACCCCAACCGGTCTCAAGCGCAGCTTGTGCAACCATTACTGCTGGGTTCAAGCCAATTTTTTCAGCGGCCGTTTTAGCATGTTCCCATACAGTGCTAATAAATGACTCAACATCATCAAAGTTATTACTTTGTTTTGCTGTATTATCTGCTTTTGTTGTAGGCACAACCTCTGCTGACTCTGTATTTTTTATGGTGCCGTTAGCACGTTTATCACTGGTGAAATCATCAACTGAACGCAGCACAGAGCCTGGCATAAACTCTTTACCATCAGGCGATAATTGTTGCACAATTAAATCCGCAAGCCCTAATGACCCATTAGATGACAACTCCACAGAGAGCTGTTGGTCATGCATTTCTTCAAAAAACTTTACTCCGCTTGAATTAAACGGGCTGTCTTTGTCTTCAAACGCTTCATTGGCTTTACGCATACTTTTTAACAGCATTTGTGTGAAAATAGATTCAAATTGTGCCGCGGCTTTTTGTAAGGCTTCTTTTGACGCGTCACTTGAGGCATCACTTTTTAAAGCACTTTGACGTAGAGAGTCTAAGTTGCCTAAATCAAAAAAGTTTTGCTTATCGAGGTGATTGGTATCCATCAGCTTTTTGACACAATAATTAATAATAAAATTAACAATGCAATAATTAAGCCAAATAAATTATAACAAGGAAGTAGCAATGAGAGGAGCTAGACTCTAGTTATCCAGAGCCTAGTAAATTAAAAAACTAAATGACCACCAACTGGCCGTTAATTGCGCCTGCTTCTTTAAGGGCTTCAAGTATCGCCATTAAGTCACCCGGGGCTGCGCCCACTTCGTTAATTGCACGTACTAAGTCATCTAAGCTGACACCCGGGTTAAACACAAAGGCACGAGAATCATCTTCATCAACATCGATAATGCTTTGGTTGGTGACTACGGTCTCGCCTTCGCTAAATGCATTTGGCTGAGACACATTTTGTTGCTCAGCAATTGTAACTGTTAGGCCACCATGGGTTATTGCTGCTGGTTGTAGCTTCACATTCTTACCTATTACTATGGTACCTGTTCGAGAATTGACAATAATTTTTGCAGAAGTATCTGCTGGTTTAAATTCTAGATTCTCAAGGGTTGATAAATAAGAAACACGCTGTGAAGCATCCCGCGGGGCTATTACACGAATTGATGCCGCATCAATTGCTTGGGCGCTATCCGGGCCAACTAAATTATTGATTGTTTGCTCTAAACGTTTTGCCGTTGTGAAATCAGGACGGTTTAAATTAAAGGTAATGTAATCACCTTGCATAAATGGGCTTTTAATTGCTCGCTCAATTATTGCGCCATTTGGAATACGGCCAACCGTGGGTGTGTTGATCACAACCCGACTGCCATCAGCGCCTTCTGCGCCTAAACCGCCTACAATCAAACTACCTTGTGCTATTGCATAGGTATTACCATCAACCCCTTTGAGGAAGGTTTGTAATAAGGTACCACCGCGTAAACTGCCCGCACTACCGATTGATGATACCGTGATATCGATCATTTGCCCTGGCTTTCTAAAAGGCGGGAGCTCTGCATGCACAGCAACGGCAGCCACATTTTTAATTTTTGGCTTTAAACTACTATCCATTGTGATGCCAAAACTATTAAGCATGGCTTTAAAACTTTGTTCAGTGTATCGACTTTGCTCACCGGTGCCAGGCAAACCAACGACCAAACCATAACCAACAAGCTGATTTGAACGAACACCTTCGACCATAGAAACATCTTTAATACGCTCAGCAGCGGCAGTTAAGTGCCAGCCAAGCAAACAAATACCAATAAATACCTTAAAACCATTCATATTCAATGTCCTTTAAAAAGGGAATAACGCGCTACTAAAGAATCGTGTTAGCCAACCTGCACTTTGCGACTCTTGCATTTGCCCTTTACCTGAATATTGAATACGCGCATTCGCTATTCGATTCGAGGTAACTGTATTATCTGCTGTTACATCTTGTGGACGCACCAGCCCTTCTAAGCGAATAAACTCTTCACCGGTATTAAGGGTTAGCCATTTTTCACCGCGGATCACTAAATTACCATTAGGCAAAACGCGCATCACGTTAACGGAAATATCACCAAACAAACTGTTCGACTGGTTAGATTTCGAGTCACCAGTAAAAGATGAGTCAGAGCCAATACCAAATTGAATGCTATCGCCACCAATATTAACGGGTAAACCACCTAAACCAACAACTGGATCAAGACTGGCATTACTCTCTTTATCCGTCTCGGTTTTTGCTGCTTTTGAAGCTTGTGTTGACTCTTGTAGTTTTACAGTAATGATATCGCCTGTTCGTAGTGCTTTTTTATCAGAGTACAAGTCATTAGCAGAGTAACTGTCAAATAATGAACCTGTAGGCACAACTTGCTCAGTCACGGGCTCCGGGTACATTGGCGCATAATATGGGTCATCCTGAACCACATGGGTATTTT
This sequence comes from Pseudoalteromonas mucoides, assembly GCF_049257175.1. Taxonomy (NCBI): domain Bacteria; kingdom Pseudomonadati; phylum Pseudomonadota; class Gammaproteobacteria; order Alteromonadales; family Pseudoalteromonadaceae; genus Pseudoalteromonas; species Pseudoalteromonas mucoides. The sequence continues at coordinate 14,604 of NZ_JBMMUC010000004.1, read as the reverse complement.
GAGTTGTCATACAACCACTTAATATACATGCCCCGCTTAAGACGATGATTAAATTACGCATAATGCTGCCCTTATTCATTATAATTGCTGATTAATGTAACTAAGCATTTCATCAACAGCTGAGATTACTTTTGAATTCATTTCATAAATACGTTGTGTTTCAATTAGATTCACAAGCTCTTCAGTCACATTCACATTAGAAGTTTCAAGTGAACCTTGCACAATCGAGCCTAAGCCATCAATACCCGGATTACCTTGAACCGGCGCGCCACTTACTGCTGTTTCGGTGTAAAGGTTTTGCCCAATAGGCTCAAGACCCGATGGGTTAATAAAATCACTAATGGTTAACTGCCCGATCACGACATTATCAGCCTCACCGGCAATACGTACCGATACTTCACCATCTTGCGATACAGTAATTGATTGTGCATCATCAGGTACGTTCATTTCTGGTTGAATAGGAAAACCTGCACCTGCTGTAACAATACGGCCGTCTTCATCGGTGGTAAATTGTCCGTTACGTGAGTACGCAATATTACCGTCAGGTTGTAGTACTTCAAAAAAGCCTGAACCAGATATCATCCAATCCAATGAGTTTTCAGTGGTAAGCATATTACCTTGAGAAAAATTCTTTTGGTTAGCAACCACTTTAGCACCGGCGCCTAACATCAAGCCCGATGGCATTTCAGTGTCTTGTGAAGAACGACCACCTGGCTGATTGATATTCTGATAGAGTAAATCTTCAAATACAGCACGGCTTTTTTTATACCCAACAGTACTGGCATTGGCTAAGTTATTTGAGATAACCGATATATCGGTTTGTTGGGCATCTAAGCCTGTTTTACTGATCCATAATGCAGGATTCATATTAATGTCCTCTCAATTAGGTTAAACAATGCGCAGCAATTGGGTATGACGCTCGTCAATTTCTTCTGCTGTTTTCATTAACTTAACTTGTAATTCAAATTGGCGTTGATGGCTTATCATATCCACCATTTCATGTACTGGATTCACGTTTGACATTTCAAGCGTACCGCTCATTACTTTTACGTTTTGCGATATATCACAAAAGCCACATAAATCATCTTCTAGTTTATCGGCTTTAGGGCGAAACAAGCCGTCATTACCTTTTTCAAGCTGGGTGTTATCCGCTTCAATCACCTTTAGGCGATCTACCACTTCCAAAAAATTAGCAGGCGCACCTTGAGGGCGTACTTGAATTGATCCGTCTTCACTAAACTCCACTTTTTCAATCGGTAGAGGTAAAATGATAGGCCCACCCGCGCCAACAACTTGACGACCATGACTGGTAATTAACGCACCATCGGGAGTAATATTTAAAGTACCCGTTTTTGTATAAGCTTCATTACCTTGGGCATCTTGAACGGTTAGCCAGCCTTTATCGCTCATAGCGATATCTAAATCACGACCCGTTTCAACGATGCCACCAGAGGTCATATTCGAACCAGGGCGTTCTTGCATGGAAAAGACGCGCGTAGGTAAGCCTTCACCAAACGCTTGCATCGACCTTGCCTGCGCAAAATCAGCTTTAAAGCCAGTGGTGTTAGCATTTGCTAAGTTATTTGCTTTGAGCGCAAGGCCCCGCATACTCTGCTTAGCCCCTGACGCTGCAATGTAAACCATCTTATCCATAACATCGACTCACGTTAAAAATCTATATTAGAGATAAATGCAAAATAAGTGCCACAATAAATTGACGGTATGAAATACACTGAAAAGAAACAAAAAAGGCTGCCTGAATTGGCAGCCTTGGTGTCGGATTATTATGAGGTGCGCTATTAACGAATCTGCAGAATACTTTGCTGAATTGTTGAATTCACTTCAAGTGCACGCGAGTTAGCTTGGAAATTCCGCTGTGCGCTAATCAAATCGACCAGCTCATTAGTTAAGTTCACATTTGATTGCTCAAGCGCTGAAGAATTAATAGAACCTAAAGTACCTGAACCTGGCTCACCAGCAATTGGTTCACCAGAGGTTAAACTTTTTTTCCATGACGTGTCACCAGCTTGTTGTAAACCTTGAGAGTTTGAAAAACGCACCATGGCAACTTGCCCTAAGAACGAGGTATCACCATTACTGTAAGAGGCAACCACCTTGCCATCTGTGCCAATATCAATACCCGCTAAACGCCCCACTGTGGCACCATCTTGATCCAGTGCTTTAACTTCAAAATTACTCGCATATTGTGTAGGAATTTTGTTCGCTGTTCCTGCTTCATCGCGCCAGTTCACTTGGACATCATCAGGAAAGCTTGCACCATTGGTTAGTAAGTCAGAAAGACCAGCAACACCAGCACCACCACCAGGTATGGCAATAGGATTAAAAGTGGTATCTGTATTTGCAGCGCCATCAGTATTTAAAGGTAAACCACTTGCATCAAATTGAAATGTTGAAAGTGGTGTATATGGAGTAGCCGTCTCTTCAGCACCTGCAGGACTAAATGGCTTTTCGTCCAGTGTCGCAAATACTTGCCATTCATTCTCATTGCCAGTAACCGTTGCATCTGTTTTCACGAAAAAAAACTGTAAAACATGCGGCTCACCTAAAGAGTCGTACATAGTTGTCGATGTAGAGCTGTTATAAGAAGCACTGACCGTTGGATCAAACGATGTAATCGACGGTGTGCTTGAACGAGAATCTAAATTAAATGAACTATATACATTAGTCGTCGCGCGTGGAGAACCAGATGAATCAGGAATTTGTAATGCCGATGATGTACTTAAACTTACTGAAGTAGTATCGCCTGTCGATTCGTTAACAGGAAAGCCTTGTAAAAAATTGCCTTTTGCATCAACAATAAAGTTATCCTGATTTAGTTTAAATGCACCAGCTCGTGTATAAGTGAAATCTTGAGCACCTAAGTCTTCACTCATTGCAAAGTAACCTTCACCCGTAATGGCTAGATCTAAAGAGTTTTGCGTAAACTGCAATGAGCCTTGATGAAATTGCTGGGCAACCATGGTGGTTTGCACACCATCGCCATTTTTTGTTTTACCTGAACTAAATACCGATGATGCGTAAACATCAGCAAATTCAGCGCGAGATTCTTTGAAACCAGTAGTATTTACGTTAGCAATGTTATTTGCTGTTACATCTAAATCTTTCTGTGCGGCGGCAAGGCCTGTTAATGCAATATTGAAGCTCATAATTCACCTCTAATCTTTGAATTTTAGCCGAAGGCTAACTTAAATTTAAAATTGTTTACGCGATTTCTGCTATATCAGTTAGCCTAACCGCACCTTCTTTTGTGTTAATAATGATCCCACTAGAACCATTAACATTGACGCTCTCAATATTCTTAAAGGTTGCAATAGGTAGGCTTGTAAACTCGCCCCCCATTTGACCTTCAGCCTTAACACTGTATTCCCCTTCGGGTAAATCATCACCGTCAGAGTTTTTACCATCCCATTCAAAACGGATTGCACCGGCTGATTGGGCTCCAAAATCAATTGTACGTACTAGTTGTCCAGATGAATCCTCTATACGCAAGGTCAAATTCTCAACAGGTTCTTGAGCAACGATAGTCCCCTTTGCATCACTACCAGCATTCAAATCTAATGTATCTGACTCTAGCAATGCTTGCTTACCCACAAGAGTAGAAGCTTGTAATGCTGAGTTTGAGGTCATAGATGAAGCGAGTGACTCAAAGTTACTGTTTAGGTTTGAAATACCTTCAGCCATAGTGAAACTTGTCATCTGTGCAATCATCTGATCATTATCAGCGGGGTTGCTTGGGTCTTGAAACGACAACTGTTGCGTCAGCAAGGAAAAGAAATCTTCTTGCGTTAACGCATCACTTTTTTCTTCCGTCGATACTTGGTTCTCTTGCCACTTAAGCGAATCTAAATAAGTCGACGATGTTGTAGTTATATCGTTACTCATAACTTTTCCTCAATTACCGCTGCCCGAGCAACAGTGTTTTACTTAACATTTGCTTTGCTGCATCAGCAACTTGCACATTTGTTTGATAAGAGCGTGAGGCTGAAATCATATTCGCCATTTCTTCTACAACATTAACGTTAGGTTTGTATATATACCCATTTTCATCCGCACTAGGATGGTTAGGGTTATATTCTATTTGTAGGGGTTTATCGCTCTCTACAATGCCTAGTACTTTAACGCCTACAGACGACCCCTGCGGATTGCTTTGTGATGCTGAGGCTTTAGTTAGTTCAGCTGCAAAAACAGGGTGGCGAGCTCGATAAGTCTGGTCTTGGCTTGAGCTAATGGTATTCGCATTAGATATGTTACTGGCCGTAGTATTTAAACGCACATTTTGCGCACTCATACCGGTACCTGAAATATCAAAAACGTTATATAAACTCATGCTTAGGCTCCTTGACTACCGAGGGCTTTTTTAAGGCCTTTAATTTTACTGCTCATAAATTGCAGGCTTGCCTGATACTCTAATGAGTTCTGTGTATACAAGTTTCGTTCCACCTGTATATCTACTGAGTTACCATCACCTGTATCTGCTTGATTTGGCGAACGAAACATTTCACTATTACCGACATAACGGCTACCACCGGCAATGTGTTTTGCATCAGTTGTTACCATGTTATTGCCGCCCTGTTGGTGGCTTTTTGCCGCTTTTAGAGCTGAGGCAAAATCGACATCTTTCGCTTTATAGCCAGGCGTATCAGCATTGGCAATATTGGTTGCTAATAATTCGGCCCGTTGTGAACGGATCAACATTGCGTGAGGATGCACCCCAAAAGCTTTATCAAAACTGATAGCCATAACCATCTCCAAAAAATTGACTTAAGCTGATTAATGCAAAAGGTGAGCCAATATAAATTATAAATATTAACGTCGGTAAGTTATTAAATACAAAAGAAAAAGCGATGACATAAGGCCATCGCTTTTATTAATCATTAATTAAAAATAGCTGAGGATACTATTTTTTTTGATAAATAATACCAGGGTTACACCGTACCATATCAAACTCAGTACTGAGTCCCGACATAGACTCTGATGCACCTAAAAACAAATACCCTTTAGGGTTTAGTGCTTGGGCAAATTGAGCAATGATTTTGGCTTTTACTTCAGGTGAAAAGTAAATCAATACATTACGACAAAATATAATATCGAATTTTCCCATCAAGGCATAAGAATCAAGTAAGTTCAAATGCCTAAAGCTGGTAAGCTTTTTAATCGGATCAATCACTTGAGCCATGCCATTACCACTGTCCTTGAAAAACTTTTTCCGTCGCTCAACAGATAGGCCGCGCGCGAGTGCTAACGAGTCGTACTCTGCATGTTTACACATATCAAGCATTGTATTGGAAATATCAGTGCCGACAATTTGAGCACCCATTTTTAAAACACCAGGAGATTTTGCCTGAAATTCAGCCACAGACATAGCAATAGAGTAAGGTTCTTGACCTGAAGAGCTTGCCGCAGACCAAATTTTAAGAGGCCTGCGTAGTTCTTTATGCTCTGGAAATAGCTTAGTTTGTAATAACTCAAACGGGTATTGATCTCTAAACCACAAAGTTTCGTTGGTGGTCATGGCATCAACTACGGCGGCGCGAAGTTGCCGTTCGTGAGGGCTGAGTGTTTTACTCACTAATTGTGATAACGATTCAACATTGAAACGAGCCATTAAAGGCGCAAGTCTACTTTTTACTAAATAAAGCTTGTTATCGCCTAACACAATACCGCACTGCTGTTCTAAAAAGGTACGGAATTGATCGTACTCGCCTTGCTGTAAATGTTTATTTTCCAAAGTAACACCACCTATCAAAATTAGTCACAATGAACCCATTTTTTTACTGCTGTAGCTAATTCATCCGGGTTGAATTTTGCGATAAAGTCATCTGCGCCTACTTTTTCAATCATAGCCTGATTAAACACACCGCTCAAAGAAGTGTGTAAAATTACATGCAAAGGGGCAAGCTTAGGATCTGCTTTTATTTCTGCTGTCAAAGTGTAGCCATCCATTTCAGGCATCTCAACATCCGAAATCAATAAGCCGACTCTTTCTGTAATATCGTTTTTACAATCAAGCTCTGCGATTTCACGAAGGCGGATTAGCGCCTCTTTACCATTTTTTGCAAGTTCCGTTTGTACGCCAAGTGGCTCAAGTGCACGTTTCACTTGATTACGAGCAACAGCTGAGTCATCGGCTATAAATACAATACGTTCACCCAAGTCTTTTTGAATTTCGCCATCACTAGCAATTTCCGCACTAACCTCGGTGTTTACTGGGCAAATTTCATTTAAGATTTTTTCTACATCAAGAATTTCAACTAACTCATTTTCAATTTCAGTGACTGCGGTTAAATACGAGTATCGACCAGCACCTGATGGAGGGGGCATGATCTTTTCCCAGTTCATATTGACGATGCGCTCAACACCTCCAACCAAAAAGCCCTGAACTGAGCGATTATATTCAGCAATAATAATAAAGCTGTCTTGAATGTTCTCGATAGCAGGGCCACCAACGGCCATGGACAAATCGATAACAGAAATAGTTTGCCCGCGTATATGGGCAACGCCCCGAATATACGCATTTGATTTTGGCATGTTAGTTAAAGGAGGGCATTGCAGTACTTCTCTCACTTTAAACACATTAATACCAAAGCGCTGCCGCCCTCTTAATTTGAATAATAATAATTCAAGGCGGTTTTGCCCAACCAACTGAGTACGTTGGTTCACTGAGTCTAAAATGCCTGCCATTTCAATCTCCTAAGAAAGCTAAAAAAAACGGAACAATTATTGCTTTCTCTATTTAAAGCTACATTACATCGTGGGAGCGTCTAATAATTGACGCTAAATATTTATACCCTGTTTTCAACCATAAGCATAGTCGAAACATTATGAGTTTGTTAAAAAAAAGCCGAAGATACAGTGTTTTTTATTTTCTTGCTAGCCTATGCCTAGTTTCACCGGTATATGGTCAAATATATAGCAAAGAAAACTTACAAACACTTGCGATTTCGTACATAAGAAATCAATTAAAACCGATTAACGATGAGCAAACACAAATTAAGGCGCTTACTTTAGATAGCCGCATTCCTGATCGCAGCTGTGCAACTTCACCGTCTTTAAGCGTACCAACGGACCCTCCTTTTAATCGACAAGTAACGGTACAAATTAACTGTGAAGATATACAAGGTTGGAGTCAATACGTACATGTTCGTATTACAGAACTTGAACCTATTGTGGTTGCCACCGAACACTTAACCAGAGGCGAAGTTATAGAAGCCCACCACTTAAGTGTTGAAATGAGGCCTAAGCACTTTGTTCGAGTACAACATTTACAAGATGAGTCGGTCCTCATCGGCAGTCGTAGTAAGCGCAATATTCGTAGTGGCTTACCTGTTGTGTTAAGTCAAATTTGTATGGTGTGCAAAGGCGACAATGTCACTATTTTTGCTACAATTCGGGGTTTAAAAATAAAAACTTCCGGGTTAGCCTTAGAAGATGGTACTTTAGGTGAGCAAGTAAGAGTAAAAAATGCAAAATCAGGGAAAGTTTTAAATGCCCGCGTAGACGGCGTTGAGTCTGTGCAGGTAAATATTTAAATTTTCAAATTTATGCTAAAGTATCTATCATGCATGCCGATAAATAGGCATATGTTGGATTATGTATAGGTTAAAATCATGGTAAGCCAAGTAAATAAAGGTCAGCAACAGGCTAATGTGTTGGCCAATGCTAAGCAACAGAAAGTTGATTTGCAAAACAATAATACACAGTCGGCGCAAACAGCTGCACCAAAAGCGGCTACCGATTCTGTAAGCTTAACGCCACAAGCACAACAACTTAAATCATTACAAGATAAAGCTCAACAGTCTTCTGGTTTTGATAGTAATAAAGTTGCAGAGCTTAAAAAAGCAATCAGTGAAGGTAAATACCAAATTGATGCTGAAAAGTTAGCTAAAAATATAGCTGCATTTGAGTTTGACGTTTATGGCTGATCATAATAGTTTAATTGCTTCAAAACTGACTATGCAGTTAAATTGCTTAACTTCATTAGTTGAGGTTTTAGATAGCGAGCTTACAGCGATTGCATCGCGTCGAGGCGAAGGGCTTAAAGAGATAGCACAGCAAAAGCTGTCTTTTCTCAGCAAGATCCAAACCCTTGATAAAGAGCTAAGCACTCTACTTGCAAGTAATGATTCGAAATCAGAAGAAGTCTCTGATTTAATTTCTGCTGTTCGTAAACATTTAGAAACGTGTAAAAAGAAAAACGAAGTTAACGCACATGCAGCTCATCAAGCGCAACTGAGCGTAAAACAGCTCAAAGATATTCTAATTGGCGCCCCCACTTCGATGACCTATGACCAAGGCGGTAGTGTTGTGCATGGTAATAGCAAAATCGTTCATAATTTAAAAGCATAGTTCTAACATCTAGAAAATGCCCTTTAGCAACACCTTTTCTTTTTTGCCAATACGATTTATTTAATGAACAACTTTACTTGTGGGCATTAACCCCCCCTGTTTCTAATCAAGACTGCTTTACAGTAATTCACTGTGATTTGATAAAATCAATCCTGCATAATACTTAAATCGCTCGAAATTAATATGATAAAGCGCGGGAAGTGTGAAACTACCCGCGCTTTATATTTGTATTAGTTAACTCATTAACTATCTATTTGATTATTACCGCTTTCAATTAATTTCTTAATCATCTCTTCTGACTGGTTTTGCACATCGATCGCGGACTCAGCAGATTTAGATGTATCTCCACTGAAAGCAATACTACTAGCTTCACTGTCTAAGTCTAAGGCTAGCAAATCCGTTTGTTCAGCATCGCTCAGTACATCATTGATTGTTAAATCCAATGGCTCTGACTCACTACTAACGGTATTGTCAGCAACTAAGATACGGCTTAAGTCAATGCTTTCATTTTGTGATACTTCATTACTGAAGGTAACACTTGATTCTGGTATCCCTGTCTGAGCTATGCTCTGATCTGCCTCTACACTGATTGATGCTGGATCATCATTAATATTGCCAGAGGAAAAATCCTGATTGTCTGTATCTTTAACAAGGTAATTTCCTGCTTGATCAATTGTTAAGAAATAATAATCTTCACCACTTAACAGGTCCAAGTCCAATAAGGATAATGTATAACTCCACTCACCGTTGGCGTCAGTTGTGGTACTTGGGTAACCTTCTAATACATTAAGGTCAATTCCCAATAAGCCTACGCCAATTAAGCTAGCTCCGATGATATATATTTCAGTTCCTGATGGTGCTTCTCCTTCTACAGATGGAAGTAGCAGACCCAATATACCAGGATTATAGTCCGTCACATTAAACTCAATAGGAGTGGTATCAACTATTAAGCCATTGCCTGATGCAGTACCCATGTTACCCGCAGCATCTTTGATACTAACACTTACTGTATATGCGCCATCCAATAACCCTGCAGGGAAATCACTGATACTATCTCCTAATGAAACTGACCAGTTGCCGTCATTATCAGTTGTAACTGTTTGCTGATAGCCGCTGCCAAAGCTTATTATCACTTCTGAATTCGCTTCACTTGACGTTCCTGTGATCAGTGGGCTCGTATCATAAGTTAAAACTAAGCCACTGGTAATTGCGATTTCTGGCGCTACCGTATCTATGATGCCTGTACTTAGCGCTGACGATTCATTTCCTAACTCATCAGCAGCACTGACACTAACAGTGTAAGTGCCATCTGCTAAACCATTAATTACTTCAACATCCCAGCTACCATCGGCATTAGATGATGTGGTCAGCTTTTGAGTATTACCAGCACGGTCAGTGACCAACACGGTCACCAAAGTGCCTGCCGGTGCGCCACTGATAGAACCATTTATGGTCGGTGTCCAATCATTAGTAATCTCTGGTGCAGTAACTAAAATGACAGGCCCAGTATAATCGATATTGAGTGTAATTGTATCATTACTACTATTCCCTGCGGTGTCAGTTATCACTGCGGTTATCAGGGCGTCACCTTGCGCAAGTGCAGTGGTTGCAGTAACACTCCAGTTTCCATTAGCAAGTACTTGAGTTGATACAACCTGAGAGGCACCGCTGCTGTCGAGTATGGTTACTTCGACAATAGACCCTAACGGTGCATCAAGGCTAGTACCTGAAATAAGCGGGGTTGAATCTGTTGAAGGTTGCGTAGATATTATTTCAAGTGTTGGTGAGGTTAAATCAATCACAAGTGAAGTTGAAGCTGACGACGTTAAACCTACTTCGGTGACACTTGCTGAAACCGTGTAGCTACCCTCTAGCAACGCTTGAGGAACCCCTACACTCCATACACCACTATTCAAAGTGGCGGTAAAGTTTTGCACATCACCACCGGCATTTCTAATCACTAAATTAATAGCACTGCCATTTGGCGCGTCACTCGTACCACTTATAACTGGGGTGGTATCATTTGTAGCCGCTAAAGGCGTAATGCCTATACTTGGGGCACTAGTATTGAGCACACCAGTTACATTATCAGATATACTTGTATTGCCTGCTAAATCGGTGACCGAGGCAATAACACTGATAGCACCGTCAGCTAAGCTATCAGGAACATCAACAACCCAACTACCGTCAGCAAGGACTTGGGTTGTATAACTATAAGCTTGTGAGCTATCCGTTACTGTAACATTGATCAAAGTACCAACAGGTTCATCGCTGCTACCTGTTATTGTTGGAGTTGCAATATTTATTGTGCCTACAGCATCCACAGTCACAACTGGCGCAACGGTATCTATTTCACCACCAGTTGTAACACTTGAAGTGAGCCCTGCTGCATCGGTAATTGATGCTGTAACATTGTACTCCCCCTCAGGAAGGGCATCGGATTCAACTTGCCAATCTCCATTAATATCAACTACTGCCGTCAAATTATGCGTATCGCCATTACCATCAACTATTACGACCGAAACAGTACTGCCTTGCTCTTCATCACTCGTTCCTGAGATTATTGGTGTAGCATCATTGGCTAAGCCTTGACTGGCCACTGTAATGTTTGGAGCGACTGTATCTACGGTGATATTACCTGTACGAGTTGTACTATTTCCTGCTTGATCGGTAACCGTTGCAGTGACGGTATAGGTCCCATCGGTGAGTGTACTAGCCGACACTTGCCACTGGCCAGTTTGTGCCACCGTCGCTGTTAAGCTTTGTCCATCAATAGTGACGGTAACCTCGCCGTCAGTTAAATTACTGGTGCCACTGATGAGTGGTGAATCATCACTGGTGAGCGCAGTTGTATTAAGAACTAAGCTTGGTGCAGTAGTATCAATTACACCACTGGCCGTCTGCTCCATTAAATTACCAACGCCATCGCGCACACTCGCTTTAACCGTATATTGTCCATCTCCTAAATTTTGTGGCACATTGACTGACCAACTGCCATTCGCTTGCACTGTCGCATTAAAGGTCTGTGTTGCAACTCCTTGCCCTGTGACCACAAGTGTTACTTGCGCACCTTCACCTAAATCAGTGGTTCCGCTAATAGTTGGCGTGCTATCCATAGTCAGTGCAGGGGTAAATAACGTAAGTTCAGGCGCCGTATTATCAAAATCTAAGGTACTGATGGTGGTGGTGTTACCCGCCGCATCAGTTGCAGAGGCTTCAACATACGCAAGTGCTAGTAATGATACTGAGAGGTTCAATACACTCCAATCACCATTTGCATCAACAGTGGCTGTATAAGGTAAACCCACTGCGCCTCCCACTAAGTGATTTGTAATTGTGACTACGCTACCCTCAGGTAAATCAGAGGTTCCTGACAAGGAAACCAAACTACCCAATAAGAATGACGGAACAATTGCCAGTTCTGGCGGTGTAATATCTATTTCTCCTCCAGTCTTACTGTCTTCCCCCTGATTACCTGCTATATCGGTGGTTGTTGCTTTCACAGAGTAGACGCCTTCAGCTAATGCGGTGTTTGCTGCTGCTTGCCAATCACCTTGCTCATCAGTAGTAACGGTTACAATATGCTCAGTACCATTTGCATCAGTAAAGGTAACCTCGACAGTGGCATTCGCTTCATTTGATGTACCACTAATAAATGGTGTTGTATCTTGGGTTAATACCAAGCTGCTTTGGTCAATGGTGATCTCAGGGTTAATACTGTCTATAACAGCATTTGCAATCTGTTGCCCAGCATTACCCGCAGTATCGGTGACCACTGCAGTGACTGTGTAAACACCTTCGGCAAGAGTTTGGGATGCCTCAACTTGCCATGTTAAATCTGCTGCCAATGTTGTATTAACGGTATGGCTTGCACCTTGCGCATCAGTAAAAGTAACAGCAACAGTGTTCCCTGCAACAGCATTTAAAGCCGCCCCTGTCACGAGAGGTGTTTTGTCTGCTGTGCTGCTTAATAAATCAATCAACACTGTCGGTGGAGTTAAATCTATTTCACCTGTTGTTTGAGCCGAATTGCTATTTCCGGCAATGTCAATAATAGTTGCAGCAACGCTATAACTTCCTTCAGCAAGCTCACTTGCAAGCGCAACAGACCATGTACCATTTGCTTTGACCGTTGCCTGCGCCGATTGCTCAGTGCCAGCACTGTCTGTGACCAACAATGTAACGATAGTGCCTTGTGCTGCATCTGATGTGCCACTAATTACTGGCGTGGTATCATTGTTAATAGTCGGTGTATTAACAGCTAATGTTGGGGCTGTTAAATCTATTGCTAAATCAGTACTAGACGATCCAATTAAACCGTCTTCACTGACACTAGCTCTTACCGTGTAGCTGCCTTCAACAAGTGCTTCATTGACCTCAATAGTCCATTGCCCAGCCGCAGCTTGCGTAATTAGTGTTTGTATAACAACACCTGCCGCTATTATTTCAATCGTTACGTCAGTGCCATCTCTTGCATCTGTAGTACCTGAAATGCTCGGTGTTGTATCTATTGTCGGCTGTAAATTTGCAATCGAGATGGTCGGTGCATTAGTATCTAATGTTACGGTATCAGTAGCCAATGCTTGATTACCAGCAGCATCGCTCACATTAGCTGTAATAGTAATTGCGCCATCATTTAATCCATCAATAACTTGTACCGACCAGCTGCCATCGGCTTGTACAACTGCAGTTAATTGATAACTGTTAAAGTCATCACTGACATTGACCATCACCGTTGCGCCTATTTCATCACTACTGCCTGAAATAACCGGTGTATCATCATTAAATGTACCCAATCCATCCAAAGTTAAAGTGGGATCTAAGGTATCAACGGTACCAGTACTCTGTGCTGTACCACTATTATTTGCTGCATCCGTGATGGTAGCTGTAACAGTGTAAGCACCATCGGCCACCACTGCGCTTGGACTTGCAGAGTAACTGCCATCGCCTTGCACTTGGGTTGTAAATTGCTGCCTGTCACCATTAGAATCAACCAAAACAATGACCACTTCAGTACCTTGTGGCTCAGTTGAAGTACCTGAAATTGTCGGGGTTGCATCATTAGTTACACCCGGATCCGTCATCGTCAATACTGGCGTGATAGTATCGATCGACAGAATGGAAGATGCCGTTTGTTGATTACCAGCAGTGTCGGTAATAGTCACTTCTACTGGATATTCACCATCGCCCAATGCTGTTGGAATTGTTACCTGCCATGTTCCATCATTAGCAACTGCTGCTAGCAGAGTTTGCCCATTAACCACAACAGATACTTCACCACCAGTTTCATTACTACTGCCTGTTATTGTTGGTGTTGTATTAGCGGTTGGTTGTAAAGTATCGATAACTAAACTTGGTGCAATACTATCAACCACGCCACTGGTTTGTTCCGTAGTTAAGTTACCAACGCCATCGCGCACAGATGCAGTAACAGTATAAGCCCCCTCCGCGAGTGCTTGTGGCACAGACACCGACCAAGTTTGATCAGCTTGAACGGTTGCGCTAAATGTTTGAGTGACATTATCACTATCAACTACGGTCAAATTAATCACAGTGCCTTGGCCCATATCAGTGTCACCTGAAATGACAGGTGTTGTGTCATTACTCAACGCGTCAACACTGACATTCAAATCAGGAGCTGTATTATCAAAATCAAGCGTGCTAACTGCCGTTGTATTTCCTGCTGCATCAGTAGCACTTGCAGTCACATACGCTAAGCTCAGTAACGGCACCGTTAAATTTAGTACTTGCCAGTTGCCATTTTCATCTGTAACTGCGGTATAAGGCAGCCCAACGAGACCTCCGACTAAATGATTCGTGATAGTTATTATACTTCCTTGCGGAAGATCCGACTCACCTGATAGTGACACTAAATTACCGAGTAAGAAGGATGGAATAACTCTAAGCTCAGGTGCCACGGTATCAACAACCCCACTATCACTGGCGGTACCGGTATTCCCTGCGGCATCACTGAGACTGACACTGACACTGTAGTTGCCATCTGCTAATGCTTGGCTGGCTTCTGCCTGCCATTGACCACTGCCATCCGTTTGCACCGTGACACTGTGACTGCCATTGCTGTCAGTGAAGGTCACGATAATGTCGCTGTTGGCTAAGTCTGATGTGCCCGTTACCAGCGGCGTGTTGTCGTTTGTTAGTTCTGGTGCGCTGATACTCACACTCGGTGCGGTGGTATCAATCTCGCCGGTGGCTGTGCTACTTCCAGTGTTCCCCGCC